>JAJYWA010000005.1 GCA_021791755.1 Actinomycetes bacterium
CCTACGAGCCAGTAGCCGTTCGTCATCGGGTCCGCCGCGATCCCAACGATCGGAGCTCGGGGGACGATGCCGTGGCTCGGCAACGATCCGTGGAACGCGGCATCACCATAGGAAAAAACGCCGCCAGCGCTGCTCGTGACCCAATACCCGCCGCCGCGATACGTCGACGCTATGCCAGCGACCGAGGAACCTGGCGAGGGAACGCTCACCGAGTGAGGAGGACCGGCCTGCCAGGTGATCACGGAGCTAGCTGCGGGAACAACTCCTGAAGGCGGCTCCGACATCCGCCTGGCCAGGGCGGCAGCTGGAACCGCAGTCGGCACACCGGAAAGCAGAGCACAGGTCGGAAAGACAATGGCAGTTACCACAAGAGCAAGTACACGCTTACCGGCAGGCGCCCACACGTAACGATTATCGCCCGACCTAGGTGCAGGTGACAAAGCGACCCAATGCACGTCTCTCGCCAGCACGGCGCCCCTTTTCTTTGCCAACAACGCCAGCACGGCGCCCCTTTTCTTTGCCAACAACGCCAGCACGGCGCCCCTTTTCTTTGCCAACAACGGGAGGTAAGATCGAAGTGAGCCAAAGGAGGCGATATGGACGTTTCTATCCGTACTGGCAACATCAACTTGCCCAAGGAGGTTAGGTCTGCAGCCGAGGAGAAGGTAGCTCGGTTGGATCGTTTCGTCGGAGCCGCAGAACGCGCAGAGCTGCGCTTCTTCGAAGAGCGCAACCCGCGCATCCCAAACAAGGAGGTGTGCGAGGTCGCGGTCGTCAGCCGGGGAAAGGTATTACGTGCCCGGGCATCCGCTGGCGAGCCACTGGTTGCAGTCGAGCGCGTGATAGGCAAGATGGAGCACCGCCTCGAGCGCTTCAAGGGAAGACTGATATCGCGGAGTCGCCCGCGAAATTCTCGAAATTCCCGGGCAACTAGCTCCCGAGACTTGTTCGCTCCGGTCCCTCCATCCGCGAATGGTCACTCTGGGGTCCCTGGCCCGCACTCGCGTGCCGCGAGAAGGCAACAGCGCGCGACGCCGCGGGCTGGCTGAAGGTCGACGCTACGACCAACTCTCTATACCTGGCTGGCATACCTCGCTGACCAGCACCTAGAGAGCTCTGAGGCCACGATGCCAGCCCCACGGTCCGGGAGCGCTACAGACCCCAGTGCTCTTGCGACCAACTAGCGTCAGATGCCATCAAGCAGGATGGCGGTAGACTGTCTTTGCGATGGGTGTTCTTACGAAAGTTCTCAAGGTCGGCGAAGGTAAGAAGTTGCGCCGCTTGGCGGAGCTGGTCCCCTTGGTCAATGATCTCGAGCCCGAGATGGAGAAGCTTGATGACGACGCCCTCGCGCGCTCGACCGTCGAGCTGAGGGAGCGCTTGGATCGTGGCGAGTCCCTAGACGACCTGCTCGTAGAGGCATTCGCCGTCGTCAGAGAAGCTGCGTGGAGGGTGATCGGGCAGCGGCACTTCGATGTGCAGATCATGGGCGGGATGGCGCTCCACTTCGGCTGGGTCGCCGAAATGAAGACCGGAGAGGGCAAGACACTCGTCTCGACGCTGCCTGTCTACCTCAATGCCTTGTCCGGCCGGGGCGTGCACGTGGTGACGGTCAACGAGTACCTGGCCAAACGGGACGAGGAGTGGATGGGAAGCATCTACCGTTGGCTAGGTCTCAGCGTCGGCCTGGCCATCAGCTCGCAGGACGAGGACATCGCTGCAAAGAAACAAGCCTATGCCTGCGACATCACATACGGGACCAATACTGAGCTCGGCTTCGATTATCTTCGGGACAACATGGCCCGTTCACGCGACATGATGGTCCAGCGAGGGCACGTGTACGCGATCATCGATGAGGTCGACTCCATCCTGATAGACGAGGCGCGAACGCCTCTCATCATCAGTGGACCCGCCGAGCAGTCAGCACGCTTGTACTACCAGTTCGCTGGAGTGGCACGGATGCTGAAGAGGGACCACGACTACGAGGTCGACGAGGAGAAACGTGTGGTCTCGCTCACCGAGGAAGGCATCGAGAAGGTAGAGCGCCACCTCGGCGTGGAGAACCTCTACGACATGGTCTCGGTGAACTACGTGGGTCATCTGACGCAGGCATTGACGGCGAAAGAGCTCTACCACCGCGATCATCACTACATCGTCACGAATGGCGAAGTGAAGATCGTAGATGATTTCACCGGGCGTGTTCTCGAAGGACGCCGGTGGTCCGAAGGCATTCATCAGGCGGTCGAGGCAAAAGAACGAGTGGCAATAAAGGAGGAGAACCATACGTGGGCTACGGTTACGCTCCAGAATTACTTTCGCCTGTACGAGAAGCTGGCCGGGATGACTGGGACCGCGACCACGGAGGCCTCTGAGCTCGCCAGCACATACAACCTCCCCGTGGTCCCGATCCCGACGCACAGGCCCATGATCCGCGTAGACCACGCAGATGCCATCTACAAAAGCGAGCAGGCGAAGTTCGCCGCAGCGGTCGAAGACATCCGCGAGCGCTACGAAGCTGGACAGCCGGTCCTGGTCGGCACAGCTTCAGTGGAGAGGTCGGAGATGCTCTCCGCGCTGCTGGATCGGGCTGGCGTACCGCACAGCGTGCTCAATGCGAAGCAGCATGCCAGGGAGGCATCGATAATCGCACAGGCCGGACGGCTTCATGCCGTCACCGTGGCAACGAACATGGCAGGCCGTGGAGTGGACATCCTGTTGGGCGGCAACCCCGCTGGTCTCGCCCGAGATGAGGTGATCGCGCAGGGCCTCGATCCCGAGGAAGGAGACGGCGCAGAGTTGCTCGCGAAGCTCGAGGAGCAGTTCGCCAAGGAATGCGCCGACGAAGGAGAAAAGGTCCGCGAGCTCGGTGGGCTCTACGTGCTGGGAAGCGAGCGGCATGAGAGCCGCCGCATAGACGACCAGTTGAGAGGGCGCTCGGGACGCCAAGGCGATCCAGGGTCGAGCCGGTTTTTCCTGTCCCTCGAAGACGAGCTGATGCGCTTGTTCGCCACCGGCGCACTCAACTGGGTAATGGACCGGGCGCTGCCAGAAGACGTCCCGATCGAGGCTCGAATGGTCACGAAGGCAATCGAGCGCGCCCAGCACACGGTCGAGGAGAGAAACGCCGATATCCGAAAACATCTCCTCAAGTCCGACGAGGTCATGAACGAGCAGCGAAAAGTCATCTATGAGCGAAGGATGCAAGTGATCGATGGTGAGGACCTTGCAGAGCGCACAGAGCAACTGCTCGAGGACACAGTCGTCGCGCTGGTCCAGAAAGCTTGCCCACGCGACTTCCCCGAGGAGTGGAACCTCCAGCAACTGCTCCTAGAGATCAGCCAGTACTACCCGACAAAGTTCACCGCCGAGGATCTCCGGCCCGCTACGACAGCAGATCAGCTTACCGAAAGTTTTCTAGCAGAGGCTCTTGCGTATTACCGTTCTCGCGAAAGCTCGATGCCAGGCGGCGCTGAAATGGCTCGGGATATCGAACGCGACGTCATGCTCCAGATCATCGACCACCGCTGGCAGGAACATCTGGTAGAGATAGACCACCTGAAGGAGGGGATGGACCTGCGGGCAATGGGAGGCCAAGATCCGGTGGTCGCGTTCCAGAGCGAGGCTTTCACGATGTTCGGCCAGCTGATGGACTCAATTGACGACGATTACCTGAGGTACGTCATGCACGTGGACGTGTTGGAGAAGTCCCCGGATGAACCCGACTTCAGCCAGTTCAAGTACGAGGCGGCAAGCGATCCGGTCGAAGGGACGGCGTCAATAGCTCAAGCGCTCTCCAGCGAGGCAGCGAAGGCTGGCGCGCCACAGGGCTTGATGCCTGAAGGCAGTACCGGCGATCAGAGATCTGACGACATGTCGGAACCGGCGCAGGCTGTTCAGGCGCCGGTTGTGCTCGCCGAGCGGGAGAAGATCGGGCGCAACGAGCCATGTTGGTGCGGAAGCGGCCGAAAGTTCAAGCTATGCCATGGCTCGCGTTGATGGCGCGGGGCGCGCGGATGGCCCCCCGCCTCAGTCGGACCGCCAGTCGGACCGGAACCGGGACCTGCTGCCGCAGCTGGATGACCTGAGAAGGCGGCTCGACGATGCACGTGACTACCTCGGCTCCGAGACGCTGGTAGCCCGCAAGAAGGAGCTGGAGGTGACGCTTGCACAGCCAGACCTCTGGGATGATCCCGAGACGGCGCGGATGGCTACCACCGAGTACGGGAGGATCAGCGACGACATCGACGGTCTCGATGACCTGTCTTCAAGGCTTGGCGACGCTGGCGAGCTGTACTTGCTTGCGCTGGAAGAGAAAGACGGCGGGCTTCGCGCAGACGTCGCCGCGACGCTGGCCGCTCTGGCTCAAGAGCTGCATGCGCTCGAGATGAGGTCGCTGTTCTCAGGCGAGCACGACGAGCGAGATGCGGTCGCCGAGGTTCACGCAGGAGCTGGCGGCACCGACGCCCAGGACTGGGCTGAGATGCTCCTGCGGATGTACCTGCGGTGGGCCGAACGCCGCGGCTTCGACGTTGAGCTCGACGAGGCGACCCCGGGACAAGAGGCGGGCATCCTCTCTGCAACGATGATCATCAAGGGCAGGTACGCCTACGGGCTGCTGCTCGCAGAGAAGGGCGTGCACAGGCTGGTGAGGATGTCTCCGTTCGATGCCCAGAAAAGGCGCCAGACAAGCTTCGCCTCCCTGGACGTTGTTCCGTTCCTCGACGATCTCTCCGACGACGTGGAGATCGATGACAAGGATCTACGTGTCGACACCTACCGGTCCTCGGGCGCGGGCGGCCAGCATGTGAACGTGACCGACTCGGCAGTGCGCATAACACACCTCCCAACGGGCCTCGTGGTGTCGTGCCAGAACGAACGAAGCCAGCACCAGAACAAGGCGCGAGCGCTGCAGGTCCTCGCAGCCAAGCTCGCGCAGCTCCAGCGAGATCAGCGCAAGGCCGAGATGGATGCGCTGAGCGGCCCGCAAACCGGCATCTCTTGGGGCAACCAGATCCGTTCCTACGTGCTGGCTCCATTCCAGCTGGTGAAGGACCTGCGAACTCAATACGAGACTGGCAACGTCACAGCTGTGCTGGACGGTGACCTGGACGCGTTCATGGAAGCGTACCTGTACTGGCGAAAGGCTTCTCAGCCAAGAGAGTGATCGGCACGCCGCCTGCTCGATGCCTGGCACGCCGCCTGCTCGATGACCCCAATCCACGCGGAGGCCGAAGGTCGCTCAAATTCGCCAGTCGGACGCGCGATGCTGCTAGTGTTGTTCACGAGGACGCCTCTGCTGCTCGGACAGGTTCTTGAGTGCAGCGGCCTGTAGGTGCACAGTCGCCTAGGGCAAATAAAGATGCCAGGTAGCGCGAGCTGGACCGGTCCCTCGATGCGGCTGGGCTATTTTGATCTGCCGCCGCAACAACAATGCGATGATTAGCTTCGAGAACGTCACAAAGTCTTACAGGGGGAGTATCCTCGCCCTCCGCGAGTGCTCCGTCCGCGTCGAAAAAGGTGAGTTCGTGTTCATCGTCGGTCCTTCGGGATCGGGCAAGACCACCTTCATCCGCCTGCTGCTGAGAGAGGAGACCCCCGATTCGGGACAGATCTGGTTGGCAGGACGGGAGGTGACCCAGCTCGCGCCCTGGAAAGTTCCCTATCTGAGACGCAATATCGGCTGCGTCTTCCAGGACTTTCGCCTCCTACCCAACAAGACCGTCGCGGAGAACGTCTCGTTTGCCCTCGAGGTGATCGGAAGACCCAAGCACGTCGTCACGACACAGGTTCACCAGGCCCTTGACCTGGTCGGCTTAGGGAAAAAGCAAAGCCGGCTTCCTCACGAGCTCTCGGGAGGCGAGCAACAGCGAGTGGCCGTCGCCAGGGCGTTCGTTAACCGGCCGCTCGTGCTGCTGGCAGACGAGCCCACGGGAAACCTTGACCCCAAGACCAGCCTTGGCATCATGCGCCTTCTGGACAGGATCAACCGCACGGGGACGACCGTGATGGTTGCCACCCATGACGCGAGCATGGTGGACGCGATGCGAAGGAGGGTGATCGAGCTCGAACATGGGGAGCTCGTTCGTGATCAGGCCAGGGGCGTTTACGGGTACAGCACGTGAAGTACATCGTCAGGAGGTGTACCTAGATGACCATGTCCATGGAGTACGCGGCCCGCGAGGCGGCCGGCAACCTTTGGCGCAACCGCTTGATGACTATCACGGCCATTCTGACGGTTGCAGTCTCCCTATCGCTCCTCGGAGCAACGATGATCATGCGCCAGGCCGTAGCCGGGGTCACTGTGAACTGGGGCAAAGGCGTCAACATCATAGTCTTCATGCACTCGAACGCCTCTGGCGGGCAGCTTCAAGCTGTTCATCAGCAGCTAGCAAGCATGCCTCAGGTCTCTCACTGCTACTACGTCGACCACCAGGCATCCTTTACGGAGATGAAGCAGATGTTCAGCTCGCAACCTGATGTCTACCAACAGGCGGGGCTGACTGCGAGTGAGGTGCCAACCTCCTACCGCTGCAGCCTGTCAAATCCGAAAGACGCCCAAGTTGTCGCCAGCACCTTTCAGAACCAACCTGGCGTCCGATCGATCTACGATCCCATACAACAAGCCAACACCATAAAGAACATAAGTGGGATCATCCAGCTAGTTTTCGTCATCATCGCGGTGATACTCTTGTTGTCCGCCGCCGTCCTGATACTGAACACCATCCGGCTGGCGATCTTTGCTCGCAGGAGGGAGGTGGCGGTCATGAAGCTGGTGGGCGCCACCAACTGGTTCATCCGGATACCCTTCATGCTAGAAGGGCTTTCCCAGGGGATCATCGGAGCGATAGTTGCGACGGGGGTCGTCTTCGGGATGCAAGCCGCGCTCGGCTACCTCGTGCACCACACCCACTCAGCGTTGCTGCGCTCGCTGGTTCCCCCGCAGCACGACGTCGTCACCACGGTGATCGTCGTCTTCTTGGTCGGGATGGTGGTTGGCGCTCTCGGGTCGCTCATCGCGATTCGCCGATTTCTCGAGGTCTGACGACGACACCTACGCCGATGGGGCCTCGAGAGAGCTGGCAGGCGGAGTACGACTCATCGGAGTTGCGAGATCTGGACTTCGAGACCATGTCTGGCATTGCCCTCGATCCCGTCTACCTGCCCGAGGATCGCCCGGTGGAGACGGGCGATCTCCCAGGGCTTTTCCCGTACACGAGGGGTCCGTATGCTTCGATGTACCGGTCGAAGCTCTGGACAATGAGGATGTTCGCCGGGTTCGGCACAGCCGAAGACACGAATCGCCGTTTCAAGCAACTCATCGCGGCGGGGGCCGACGGCCTCTCTGTGGCCTTTGACCTGCCAACCCTGATGGGTCGCGACTCGAACGACCCACAGGCAACCGGAGAAGTTGGGCGTTGTGGAGTCGCAATAGACACTCTGATGGACGTAAAGGATCTTTTCGCTGGAGTAGATCTCGGCGCGATCACCACCTCGATGACCATCAACTCCCCTGCAGCGATCCTGCTCGCGATGTACGTGGCTGCGGCGGAGGACGCAGGCGTCCGCCGAGACGCCCTTGGCGGCACCCTGCAGAACGACATACTAAAGGAGTACCAAGCCCAAAAGGAGTACGTATTCCCACCACGCCCTTCGATGCGGCTCGTGTCGGATGTGATCGCGTTCTGCGCTGCAGAGATGCCGCTGTACCATCCGGTGTCGATATCGGGCTACCACATCAGGGAAGCTGGCGCCACGGCTGCGCAAGAGCTTGCCTTCACGCTCGCGAACGGGTTCGCGTACGTAGAGGCTGCGATAGCGGCTGGCATGGAGATCGACGACCTCGCGCCCCGGTTGTCCTTCTTTTTCAACGCCCATATCGATCTGTTCGAAGAGATCGCGAAGTACCGGGCAGCCAGGCGCATCTGGGCTCGCTGGATCAGAGATCGCTATGGCGCCCGTGACCCGCGCTCACAGCGCTTGAGGTTCCACACCCAGACAGCGGGGGTGTCGCTCACAGCGCAGCAGCCCGAGCTGAACATAGTGCGCACTGCCCTGGAGGCGCTCGCCGGAGTACTTGGCGGAACACAGAGCCTCCACACCAACTCGATGGACGAGGTGCTGGCGCTTCCTACCGAGTCTGCTGCACGCATCGCGCTGCGCACACAGCAGATCATCGGGTACGAAACCGGGGTAGCGAACGTGGCCGATCCCCTTGGCGGCTCTTACTATGTGGAGGCGCTGACAACCGAGCTGGAAAAACAAGCCGACTCCGTCTTCGGCACGATCGAAGACGCTGGCAACGGATCAATGCTGGAAGGGGTGGTCCACGCGATCGAGCAAGGGTGGTTTCAGGAGAAGATCGCCGACTCCGCCTACAGACTGGAGCGCAGGCTCTCATCAGGAGATCGCGTGGTCGTAGGCGTGAATGCCTTCTGCGAGACGGACGGTGACATGCCGTCAGTGCTAGCCATAGACTCCGAGGTGGAAGCACGCCAGATCCGTCGCCTCGACACTGCCCACCGGAGCCGCAGCGCGCCCGCTGCAGCCGCCGCAGTCGAGGACCTCGTTCAGGATGCGTCCAGCGACTCCAACCTGAACCTCATTCCGGCGATCCTACGGGCCGTCAGAGCAGGGGCCAGCATAGGTGAGATCATGCGCGGCCTTGGAGATGTGTTCGGGCACTGGCGAGAGGATCCGGCGCTCTGAAGATCTAATCCAGCGCCCATGCCCAGCTTCGTCGAAGGTGCAGGCCCGCAACGTCGTGTCCACCGCGGTCCGTTGGACACCCATCTCGTCACGTACGGGACCTCGGTGCATCGAGCGTTACGCTGGGCCTGTTCCAACCCTCGCCTGGCACGTAACGCCTCACGATTCGCGCCGGAACACCAGCAACGACGCAATGGTCAGGCACCTCACCAAGCACAACCGAACCTGCGGCTACCACTACCTGGTCTCCTATGTTCGCGCCTGGCAGGATGATCGCCCCGGTCCCCAGCCATGTCCCGCTTCCGATGTGCACCGCCTGGTCCACCGGCCACTGAAGGCCAATCGGCGTAGACAGATCCTCGTAACTGTGGTTCTGGTCCGTTATATAGACGTACGGTCCGGTATGAACGTCGTCTTCGATGTCAATGCTGAAGTGAGCCACGACGTGGCTGCCACGCCCGATACGGCACCGGTCTCCGATCTTCAGGACTGGATCGGTGAGCATAGCCTGTCCCGGGACCATACCTGCTGAAAGCGTGACGTATGGCCCAACAATCGTGCCAGCGCCAATGTGGATCCAGCGCTCGCCGAAGACAGTGCCCGGTGGGAAGGCTATGCAGCTTCCTGGACCAAAGGCGCCAAACCGGTCAGCGTTCGGATCACCCGTGCCAGTGACGCCCGTACGGCACATCCATTCCCAGAGCGACTGGATGGCCGGCGCCGCCAGGCGTCTGAGGCTTGGTGGGAGATCGGGCAGCCTTGCCATCAGAGCGCCCCGAGGAAACGGGCGGATCCAGCCAACATAGCTCGCCCGTTCACGGCGCCGTTCTGTGGTGAGCTATAGACAGGCCGATCATGCACCACTGATTTGGCGAGGCTCCCGCACTCTGCCACGACTGTCGATCTTGATCTGGCGACCAAGTGACTCCACGATCACAGCGGGCGCGGCTGCGCAATTAGCGACGGCACACGACCCTACTTGAGCTCGACCGTCGCGCCTGTCTCTTCCAATTTCTCCTTGGCTTTCTCAGCGTCATCCTTGGACGCCTTTTCGAGAACCACCTTCGGTGCACTTTCCACCAAGTCCTTGGCTTCCTTGAGGCCAAGGCCCGTGAGGGAGCGTACCTCCTTGATCACCTGGATCTTCTTCTCTCCGACGGCTGCTAGCAGAACGTCGAACTCGGTCTGCTCCTCGACCTCGGCCGGCTGGGCCTCGGCCGATGCGCCAGCGCCTCCGGCGGCTCCCGCCATAACCGCCATCGGAGCCGCGGCGGTCACGCCAAAACGCTCTTCGAAAGCGTCACGGAGCTCGCACAGCTCTATGAGAGTCATGTTGGCAAATGCGTCCAATAGCTGCTCGGTCGTAAGAGCCTGGGCTGATGTCGTCTTGGTTGGCATCGTTGTACTTCTCCTTGTCTATTGATCTATTGATTCCTACGAGACTTTGTCGCGGTCGCTGCGAAGATCGGTCGCTCTTTCAGACCAAGCTGTCATACCTAGGCACTAACGACCTCAGTTTCTTGGGCGACCTCGGCGTCTTGGGCGACCTCAGTTTCTTTCACTGGGACATCTTGCGGGCTCTCCTCGGTCGTGCGTGGCGCTCCCTCATTGTTTCCTTCCATGTTCGACGCCAGCGCTGCCATACCATAGGCGAGCGCACGCGGAACCGCCGCAAACAACCCGGCCATCTGCTGGATCGGGGCAGTAAAGGCGCCAGCCAGCTGGGACAGCACAACCTCACGCGACGGCAGATCGGCGAGTCTCAATGTGTCCTGGGCAGACAGCACGCTGCCGCCGAGCACACCACCCTTTATTACCAGGTAGTGATTCGACCGCGAGAAATCTCGAAGTGCGCTTACGACCTGGCTGACGTTCGCGTCTACAAAGGCAATCGCAGTAGGACCGGTCAGAAGATCGCCCGGGACGTCGACATCGGAGTCTCGCAGCGCCAGACTAACGAGCGTGTTCTTGAAGATCTTGTACCTGCCACCGGCATTGCTCAGCAATCGTCTCAGCTCTGCCAGTTCAGCAACCCCAAGACCTCTGTACTCGGTCAGGACCACCGCCTCCGCGGCATCAAAGCTCTGCCTGACCTCCGCGACCACCGCCACCTTCTCGGGCCTCGGCTGCCTCACGTCCTCCGGTACTCCGCGCATCACAGCGCTCATAGCACGCCTCCTCCGGCGATCATCGACAACGAAGAAGGCGCCACAGTTTCTCAGAACCGCGCCCACGATACACACGGGCACAGATCGCCTCGTCGGGCGGGCATCATGGGGCCCATTAAGCGCCGTCAACAGCGCACCGGAGGTCTGCGGCGAACATCTATCGTTTACACCTACAAACGGTTACTTATATTTTCAACTACTACGAGCTCTCAGAGCTTTGAGACTGCTACCTCTCGCTTCACTGTCTTACCAGTGTGGCCTCAATTCCGAGTAGGACCTCTTTGACACACCACCTAGCAGGCATCAAGCACCTGCCCACACCAACCACGACCTTCACGTACGCCACAGCCTCCATGTGCGCCGATCTCTGACCGGGGCTGGCCTCCTTCAACTGCTAGCCTGTCGCAGCCACTTTCTCCTCAACAACTCGAGGTAAGTGAGGATCTACCCTGACGCCCGGGCCCATCGTAGACGACAGCGTTATCGAGCGCACGTACCGACCCTTTGCCGAGGCGGGCTTCGCTCGTTCCAACTCATCCATCACACTGGCCGCGTTGGCAAGCAGCTCTTGAGAACTGAACGAGACACGACCGACTGGAACATGAACATTCCCAACCTTGTCAGTGCGGTACTCAACTCTCCCAGCCTTGTACTCGCGAACGGTTCGGTCGATGTCCACGGTGACCGTACCGACCTTCGGGTTCGGCATCAGGCCCCTCGGTCCGAGCAAACGGCCGAGGCTGCCCACTTGGACCATCATGTCGGGAGTCGCGATCGCGACGTCAAAGTCGAGAAAGCCGTCGTTCGCGATCTTCTTGACCAGGTCATCAGCACCAACGATGTCAGCGCCAGCGTTCCTCGCAGCAGATGCCGCATCTCCCGCCGCGAAGACCGCCACCCGCGCCGTCTTGCCCGTACCGAAGGGCAGCGACAACGATCCTCGCACCATCTGATCTGCATGACGCGGATCCACGCCCAAGCGAACGGCCAGTTCGACCGTCTCATCAAAGCCGGCGCCGGCCAGCTCTTTGACGAGATGCACCGCGTCGGCCAGCGCATAGAGCTGCTGACGATCAAATCGCTGGACGGCCGCGCTGTAGCGCTTTCCCTTTCGGATAACCACTCAATTACCTTCCTTCTGGCTGCCTGCCGGTATACCGCGACGATGCCCGCCGCTAAGCACCGACCACTTTGACGCCCATCGACCGAGCCGTTCCTTCGATCTGGCGCCTCGCCATCTCGAGATCGTTCGCGTTGAGGTCCGGCATCTTCACACTGGCAATCTCGGAAAGCTGGTCGACACTGACACTGCCCACCTGCTCCCTGCCCGCGGCCTGGGCGCCCTTCTCGATACCCGCCGCCCGTCGAATCAAGACGGTGGTCGGTGGTGTTCTCAAGACGAAGCTGAAGCTCCGATCATCGTAGATCGTTATCTCCGCCGGGACGATCGAACCTCTTTGAGCCTCTGTTGCTGCATTGTACTGCTTGCAGAACTCCATCGTCTGAACTCCATGCGGCCCGAGCGCCGTGCCGACCGGCGGCGCCGGCGTAGCCTGGCCCGCTGGCAACTGGATCTTCACTACTGCCGATACGCGCTTTCTTGCCATTTTCAGAATTTACTCCCGCGAGCACTCGTCTTGGATCACAACTTTCACAACTTGGACACCTGGCTGAACTCCAGCTCCACAGGAGTCTCCCTGCCAAAGATATCAACTAGGACCTTGAGCTTGAGCTGGTCTTCGTTGATCTCAGCCACCTGGCCCATGAAGTCGGCAAAGGGACCTTCCTTGACGCGTACAGTCTCGCCGACCTCATGCTCGAGCCTCGCGCGAGTCTTCCTGGTCGGCTCGGCGCCCTCGCCCCGAACTTGGAGAATGCCCTCCACCTCTCTTCGCGTCAAGGGCGTCGGCTTCGTGCCAGGTCCCACGAAACCCGTCACGCCAGGAGTGTTCCTCACCACCGCCCAAGCCTCGTCATCGAGCTCGCACCTCGTCAGTAGGTAGCCAGGAAAAGCCTTCTTCTGGACCACCACCTTGCTCCCGCCCTTCGTCTCGACGACGTCCTCCATCGGAATGACTACCTCGTAGATGCGTTCCTCCATGTTCATCGACGAGATGCGGCTCTCGAGGTTCGACTTCACCTTTTTCTCGTAACCAGCGTACGTGTGCACCACGTACCATCGTCCAGGGCGGAGGTAGGGACTCGACCGATCATCACCACGGTCGGCGTCATCGGCCTCCCTTGGCTTCGCTACGCCCTCAGGTGAACCAGAACCAGCGCCCTTGCCTACCCGGGGGGGCTCACTGGCCAACCCAGAAGTATCGGCCCTAAGAGCGCTGCTCGAATCGCCATCGGCTTCGTCCTGGATGATCGGCACGTCGGCGCCGGGATCAGGATCGTCTACGGTCGCGATGACCGCTTCAACGGAGCCGTCTTCGGCGCCGTTCGCAGTCCCGGCAGCATCATCCATCGACATCGCCCACGTTCACTGGATTATGCTCACTGACGCTGACGGGTACGCATCTGACAGCTGTAGTGAGAAACACTGACAGCGCTTTCATGGCTTGAACATGAAGAGCATTGCCTTCGAGAACACGTAATTGAGAGCAAAGATCATCGCTGTGAGCAGGACCAGGGTCACCAGCACTACCGAGGCGTAATTGACCACCTCTGGGACCTTTGGCCATGCCACCTGCCGCATCTCGCTACGTACGTCGCGATAGAACTCAGCCGGGCTGGTTCGCTCTGCAGGCTGGCGGGGACTGCGCGACGGCGGCTTGCGTACCGCGGCCGAACCATCAGCCTCCATCTGGCCTTGGCGCTGCATCATTCGTTTCGTCTGGCGATTGACCAACTCTTTCAAACCTCTTCAACGCTATTCGGGTATCGAGCAGGGCAGGAGGGACTCGAACCCCCAACCGCCGGTTTTGGAGACCGGTGCTCTGCCAGTTGAGCTACTGCCCTTCGCTGGCGGATCGGCCAACCGGCGGGAACCGATTACGACGATAGCACAGCGCCGTTCGGGGAACGAAAAGGGCTCGCGGCAGAGATTGCCTTGGGGGCCCGGCGACTCGAACCGTTGCCCGTGCTCAACGCGTCTCTTTGTGAAGAGTGTGCCTCCGGTCCCACCGGCAGTACTTAGATACCTCGAGACGATCCCGATCGTTCTGCTTGTTCTTCATGGTGATGTAGTTCCGCCGCTTGCACTCCTCGCACGCGAGCGTAACCTTGACACGCTTGTCGTTCCTTGCCATTAGAAAACCTCTCGTTCGCCAGAAGCAGTTTCTCAATGTCGGTAGCGGCGGTCGGACTCGAACCGACGACCTCACGATTATGAGCCGTGTGCTCTAACCAGCTGAGCTACGCCGCCACAGAGCCCCCTGTCGGAATCGAACCGACGACACCAGCCTTACCATGGCTGTGCTCTGCCGACTGAGCTAAGGGGGCCGGGTTTGGGGCTGCACTTACATTGCTACCTTAGTAAACGATGCAAGGCGCCGCTCGCAGACGAGCATGCGTCGCAGACGAGCATGCGCCCACGCCACAACGCACCTGTCCGCGTCGCTGCCAAACTGCACGTACCATGCAGTCAATGCAAGTTAGGTCTGCCAGCCCGGAAGACAGCGAAGCTATAGCTCGGATCTACAACGAAGAGGTGCTCGGGTCAACGGTCACCTTGGACCTCGTGCCGCGGACCGTTGCAGAGCAGCGTGCCTGGATCACCTCTCACGCGGGCGCACATCCAGCAATCGTCGCCATTGAAAGGGGGTGCATCGCGGGCTTTGCCGCTCTGTCGCCGTACCGACAAAGGCCTGCGTACTCGACAACGGTCGAGGACTCCGTCTACGTGTCCAGCGATCAAAGGGGTCAAGGCGTTGGCCGAGCACTTCTGGAGCGACTCATGGATCTGGGCGTCGCCCACGGGTTCCACGCCGCGATAGCCAGGTGTTCGTCCGAGAACACAGCGTCGGTGGCGCTGCACCGGTCCTGCGGCTTTATGGTTGTGGGAATCGAAAGGGAGATTGGCCGGAAGTTCGGGAAGTGGGTCGACATCGTTGTCATGGAGCGCATGCTCTGACGTTCGCGCTGGTTCATCCAGTTCATCCAGTTCATCCAGCCAGTGTCGCTGATCGCTGGCGACCGACCTCCAGCTGCCGGGGCGCTCTTGCGGGAGGAGAATTTGTTGTTACAATAGCGTTACGGCGACATTGCAGGTCACCGAAGTGGAAGGTTCCACGACGAAGATCTCAGAAGTTTGGTAAGGTCTCGGGCATTAGCTATCCAAGTGCTGTATGGAGCTTGGTCCCGGCCCACAGGTCCGGTTGCAATGCCCCTGTTCACAGGCGGATTCGATGGCGGCTTCGAGCACAGGAAAACAAAACGACAGCACCTGCGTTGGCGCGGGTGACGGAGCCGACAAAGCCAGCGCAAAGCGTGGAGAGAACTACCTCCCAAGCCCCGTGCTTTCGAGACCGCCGGCGTCGCGAAGGACACCCGCCCTAATCACCACTCATGTAGTGATGAAGGTATCGATGTGGCTTCATACTGCCTTCGACAGGCTCGTGCCCCCGGCCGGCGACGAGCAGGCGACGAGCACGCTCGACACGGTGCAGCCGTCTAGCTCCAGCGACCTTCGCCTCTTGGTGCGCCCGGCAGTGCTCGGGTTCATCGCGATCGTTGCGATCGTGGTTGGCGTCGCTCAGCCGAGCTCGCCGTTCACCTTGAAGATGCCAGGCGCATGGTTCTTCGGAGTCCCGTCGAGCTCCTCGCCTGCCGCCACCCAGCAGGGCCTCTTCTTCGGGCTCGTGGCGGTCTATGGAGGGCTGCTTCTATTGATGCGTGTCTGGTACGAGCTGACGAAGACCCTTTCCCAGCGCCCCGGCGTGCAGGTCAAGAGCCTGGCGATCGTGTTCGCCCTGTGGGTCGTGCCGCTCCTCGTCATACCGCCGCTGTTCTCTAGGGACATCTACAGCTATGCGGCACAGGGGGAGATGATGAGCCGTGGCATCAGCCCGTACCGGTACGGTCCGAACGTGCTCGGTGCGGGCGGGTACGTCTCGCAGGTGGACCCCCTATGGGGCAACGCGCCAGCACCATATGGACCACTGTTCCTGCTGCTCGATGGCCTCATCACGAAGGTGAGCTTGCACCACGAGCTGCCCAATCTCATCGGCCTGCGGCTCCTCGAGCTGCTAGGGGTCGTACTGATCGCCATCTTCATCCCTCAGCTGGCGAAGGCATACGGTCGCGATCCCGGAGCTGTGTTCGCACTCGCGGTTCTGAACCCCGTTGTCGTTCTGCACCTGGTTGGCGGCGCTCACAACGACGCCCTTATGCTGGGGCTTCTCGTAGCGGGCATCACCGTGGCCAAGAAGGGCCGACCTGTCTTGGGAGTGATCTTGTGCACTCTTGCCGCGGCCGTTAAAGTTCCAGCCGCGCTTGGGATCGTTTATATCGGCTGGCAGTGGATGGGATCTGGCGTGCCCTGGCGACAGAAGCTGCGCCCTATGATAACGGCAGGCATCATCAGCCTGGGTGTGATGCAACTTCTAGCGGTCATCACTGGCCTTGGATGGGGATGGGTCCTCAACCTCGCAACACCGGGAACCGTGAGATCTTGGCTCGCGCCTGTCACGGCCATAGGTCTGATCGGCGATCACTTGGCGCACCTCCTTGGCCTCGGTATCCCTGGCCACGTGATCATATCGGTTGCCAGGGTCCTTGGCTTGGGGATAGCCGCAGCTCTGGGCGTAATGCTGCTCTGGAAGAGCGACCGGATCGGGCCCATCAAGGCCATGGGCCTGACAATGCTCCTCGTGGTCGCCTTGGGCCCGGTTGTACAGCCATGGTACCTCACCTGGGGTCTGGTCATAATGGCTCCCGTGGCGTCCGGTCGGCTGCGGTCGATGGTCATCTGGCTGTCGATATGCGCTTCCTTCATCGGGCTCCCAGGAGGCCGGCAGCTCGTAGAGGAGTTGATCCACGCCAACCCCGCGCTCGCGATCACGTCCGTCATCGCGCTCCTCGTGATCCTCGGCGTACCCCTCCATGCAAGCTCTCGGTTACGCTACTACTACGCTCGCTACCAGCGACGTTTTTCCATCTCGCCCACGGACGACCTCGTCGCCAGCGGCAAGTAGCGCGACTGGAAAGCCCGCGTGTCTCCCGGGGGCAAAGCTGTGAAGGCACCCCGGCCTCAGCGCACGAATATCGGCTATCGTAGACCTGCGTGCTGGGATGCCCAGCCAGGACAAAGGAGCAACTGCGATGATATGTACGAGCTGCGGCGCCGACAACGCCGATGCGAGCGGCGCCTGCTCCCAGTGCGGGGCTCCACTAAGCGTACCCGGGGCGACGCCTGGGGTTCAGCCACCAGCGCCGCCAGCACCGCCGATGCCACCTGGGGGAGCACCGGCGGTGCCAGTACCGCCAACGCCACCTGCGGGAACATCACCTGGCACGCTACCTGTGCCACCACCTTGGCAGCCAGCTCAGCCACTCAAGAGCCCGAAACGTCGGGGGCTGATCATCGGGATCGTCGCCGCAGCAGTGATCGTGATCGGAGCGATAGCTGCTGGTGCAGTCATCGTCTTCGGAGGATCAAGCTCGCCGGGTACCGTCGCCCAAGACATGTTCAATTCAGCAATCAACGGGAAGTTCAGCTCCGTCTGCAATTACGCGCTCCCCAGCGAGAAAAAGGCATGCACTTCCTCCTTGTCGTCAGCGTTCACAGCGCATTCGCACTCGCAAGTGCACCTATCAGGGCACATGAGCGTTGGGAAGACCCAGATCCAGGGCAACGAGGCCCTCGTCACACTGGTGGGAAAGCTTTGCATAAGCGCCTCGGGCGCGGCGTCGCCAACCGGTAAGCCGATCACACGCTGCAAGTCCAACAGCAACCCCTCGCTGGGTATGCCATCCGGCCCAAACGGTTTCCAGAGTGTTTACTCCAGCGCGGTGGGCAGCAGTAGTGACACCTTCACCATCCCCTTGGAAAAGCTGAACGGTCGCTGGTACGTCAACTTCTCGACGGGCTCTGGGTAGATCGCTCGCTACACCAGCGGTCAGCCGAGCAGCGCGAGGTTAGCCCAGGGCTCTGGGAACAGAGCAGCAAGAGCAACCCGAGCATCAGCACATGAGCGTCGGCTATCGTAGACCTGCGTGCTGGGATGCCCAGCCAGCGTGAAGGAGCGACTGCGATGATATGTACGAGCTGCGGTGCGGACAACGCCGGTACAGGCGGCGCCTGCTCCCAATGCGGGGCTCCGCTAAGTGCGCCCGCAGGCACAGCACCTGGGACGCCACCTGCGTCACCTGCTTGGCAGCCAGCTCAGCCGGCTCAGATCCCCAGCAGCTCGCAGCGCCGGGGGCTGATCGTCGGGATCGTCGCCGCTGCAGTGATCGTGATCGGAGCGGGAGCCGCCGGCGCGGTCGTCGCGCTCGGAGGATCAAGCTCGCCAGGCGCTGTCGCCCAACACGCTTTCAACTCGCTCCTCAGCAAGGACTTCGGCTCCTTCTGCAAACACGTGACCCCAAGCGAGCAGCATCCGTGCATATCCTACTTGTCAAGCCCGCGTGCGAGGCGGAAAGAACGGTTTCAGGTATCAGGGCACACGAGCGTCGGCGAGACTCGTATCCAGGGGAACGAGGCCCTCGTGTCATTCGTGGGACCGTTGTGCATCGTGTTTCCTGCCAAATCGCCTATCAGAAAAGCGGTGAGACACTGCCTGTCCAACGATCCGTCACGAGGCATGCCACGCAGCGCAGGCCGCTTCCAGAGCGCTTTCTCCAACGCTGTGCATGGCAGTGGCCAAATCCAAGTCATGCCCTTGAAAAGACAGAACGGTCGCTGGTACGTCTACACAGGGCCCTTTCCGAACCAGCCTCCTTACCAGGTCGCCCAAAGCGGAAACTGCGGCTGCGGCAGCGAAGGCAAGTAGCACGGCTGCAGGCAGCAGGACGAGCGAGCCGCCGATCACCCCCGCGGGGCCAACTCCAGAGCCCCGAACGCCGTCCGGCTGGTCAGTTCCTCCGCGGCTTGCAGGCAAAGCCAGCGACATACACGGGTCAGACCCGGCTGGCCGGCCGGCTTCCTTTCGCATCCGTACCGCAGCTCCAGGCGCCGTTCTGCTCCTCTTCCTGTCGAGTGACTGCATCGGATGCAACAACACCTGGCACGATCTGCGAACGGGAAGGCACGCGAGAAGGAGCTCGGCTTCACGCACCCTGATCATCACCAGGGATGCAGCCGGTGAGAACCGCATGCGCCTCGCAGCGCTGTCGCCTCCGGGCGCCGAGATCATCATGTCCTCTGGCGCCTGGCAGGATTACCAGATCCCGGTTATCCCTTACTTCATCCACCTGGACGCTGCTTCGGGCACGGTGATCAGCGAAGGCGTGCTCTCGAGCCTTGCCGACGTTCCCGATGTTCCGCGCACCGGAGCACAGGAGGGCCGCGTACTTCCAGACGGTGGCCCAACAGATAATCTATGGAAGATATGAGCGATGCCGACACCTGGGACAAACGCTACAAGACAGCTGATCTGATCTGGTCGGAAGGCCCGAACCAGCTGGTGGCCGATCTCGTCACACCTCTGAGCCCAGGCCGCGCTGTCGACTTGGGCACTGGCGAGGGACGTAACGCAATCTGGCTAGCCAGTAGGGGCTGGCAGGTCACGGCGGTCGACTTCTCGGCCGTGGGCATAGAGAAGGCACGGACGCTTGCTGGGGCGCGAGGGGTCGAGGTCACATGGGTCGTTGCAGACCTCACCAACGAGCACATACCGCGCGAGCGCGCCTTCGACTTGGCCTTGATCGCCTATCTCCACCTTCCGACGGAGCAGCTACGCCACGTCCTCACCGGCGCTGCGAAGTCCCTGACGCCGGGCGGCCACCTGCTCGTCATAGGCCACGACCGCTCAAACCTCGAAAAGGGCATCGGCGGACCTCAAGATCCGGCGGTTCTCTACACCACCGATCTCATCGAATCCACCCTCGACGAGGTGGAGATGGACTTTGCGCTCGATCGCAGCGAGATTGCCGAGCGGATCGTCCAGCCTGCCTCTGGCACCTCCAATCCTCGCATTGGAAACGACGTCGCCAATGCCGAGGGCAACGTCGCCCTTGACACCCTCGTCTGGGGACGAAGGCTATAACTCCCCCGACGTCCACAAGGACCAGAGATCGTGCGACACCGCAGCTTGCTCGAATGCCACTCATTGCGGTGATCCTGCTCGCTGCCACGACTGCAGCATGCGCAGCCTCTCAGGGCTCAACTGCACCGGTGGCGCCATCGCCCGTCGGCAACACGGCCTTCGTTGTAAACCATGCCATATCATCCGACCCCGGCTCTACCATCACCCCAGTGGACCTTCCCTCCGGCACAGTGGAGCGCCCGATCAGGACGGGGACGAACTTGTCCACCAAGGCGTTCGCCGCGTTGGCTCCGTCCGCGCTGGCCTTCGGCCCGGGGCATGAGAACCTCTACGTGACCAACTTCGGGGCGAACACCGTGAGCGAGCTGTCTGGGAAGAGAAGGACATTGACCGGGGTGTTCAAGGTGGGGCTGGAGCCTGATGCCGTCGCGATATCTCCCGGAGGACGCACGGCCTGGGTCGCGGACTTCGGGTCGAGCTCGATCGTTCCCGTCAGCCTTCCAAGCGGCAGGGCTGGCAAGCCGCTCATAGTCGGCAGTGAGCCGCGAGCTGTAGCGGTGACCCCGAACGGCGCAGAGGTCCTCTGCGCCAGCTTCGGATCGAGCACCGTGAGCATCATCGACGCCCGTACGATGCGAGTGCTCTCGACGATTGCGGTGGGGCTGGAGCCCACAGCCATCGCCATAACATCGAACGACTCGCAGGCGCTCGTCGCCGACTTCGGAGCGAACGCCTTGACAGTCATCAATCTCTCGACCAACCAGATCTTGCGAACGGTTGCGCTGCCAGAAAATCCCACAGACATCGTTGCTGCAGCCAGCGGGGCCCGGGCCCGCGCCAGAAACGCTCCCAGCGCGCTCGGCCAACGCGCTGGAACCGCGGCTTTCTACGTCACCGCCGGGGCAAGCATCGTACCGATCATCGCCCCATCCGACACCACGGGACGACCCTTCAACATCGTCTACCCTGTCGAAGCCCTGGCAATCTCGAACGGAGGGACGATCGCCGATGCCGCCCTCCAGGGAGGCGCAATCGCGGAGCTGGACCTAGCCACAGGAAGGCTCGGACGCCTCATCCACGTCGGCGGCATCCCTACCGCAATAGCGGTCGCGCCGGCCGAGACCGGAGACTAGGACCGGGGGAGAGAACCCGGCTAGCCAGTCATAAGACTTAGGAGAGACTGCGGAAAGGAGTCTGGGGAGACAATGACAGCCTCTGGTCAAGTAGCGGGCAAAACGTGTCGATCCTGTCCATGTATGAGCTGTAGAGACCTCCAGCACGCCGGCTTGGACCCTGGCGCTAAGCCGTCGGGGTCGTCTCTGGCGCCCCGTTGCCTCGTCGACAAGCCATGCCAGGCTCGCAGTACCCTTCTGGACAACGCCCCGTGACCATCGGCGACGGCTTCGAGGCCGCAATAGAAGCTGCAAAGGCTGGCGAGGAGTGGGCGTTCAACAGCCTCTACACCGATCTGCACCCACTTCTTCTTCGCTACCTGCGAGCTCACGAGCCAGGGGCAGCAGACGATCTTGCCGCCGAGACCTGGATGGCCGCGGCGCATAGGCTCGCCGGGTTCAATGGCAACGAAGCTGGGTGGAGAGCCTGGATGTTCACGATCGCACGCAATCGGCTGGCCAGTTACCGGCGCACGAGCGCTCGGCGCAAGACGTTCCCGGTCTCGTCGAGCTCCCTCGCCGACTATCCCTCGAGCACTCTCGAGCTTGCCGACGCCAGCGACGCCGCGCTGGAGAACCTGTCCGCTTCGGAGGCCGTTGACCTCCTAGCCAAGGTGCTCCGTCCCGATCACGCCGAGGTGATCCTGCTCAGGGTGCTCGGCGGGTTCAGCGTCAACGAGACAGCTCGGATGATGGGCAAACGACCCGGCTCCATTCGCGTGCTGCAGCACAGGGCTCTCCAACACCTTCGAAAAGCACTGGGAGAGCCCACGGGACCACGGAACAAGCGCCGGGGCAGTGGCGTACCGGGGGAAGTGTAACGCAATGTCCCGCAATAGCGATCTTTATAGTGAGATGCGCAAGTTCCTACTCGACGACCACACCGCAGAAAGGATGCTGAGCGGCCAAGTGCACCCGGAGGACGCGCCTCCCGGGTTCTCCCGTGCTGCCCATGTCCTTCAGGCGATGCGAGGTCCGGCAAGCTCCACCGAGCTTGCCCGAGGGCCAAGCACCGTTGCTCAAGCGGCCACGGCCCTGCGAACCAGCGTACCCTCACTGTCCCACAAAGGCCCAATGGCCCAACTCACTAGGAGGAGCACGATGCTCACCAAACTACTCACTGCCAAGGTCGCCGCGATCGCGGTTGCCACCGTGGTCAGCGCAACCGCAGCTGCAGCTGCGACCGGATCTCTTCCGACCGCTGCCCAGAATGCCATGTCCGGCGCACTCTCCCATATCGGGATCTCGGTGCCACGTGGAAGCCAGAGCCAGGCTCCCGGCAACACGAGCCAGGCGACATCCAAGCACGGCGCCCATGGAACAGCTCCATCAACTACGGCGCACAGCGCAGGAGCGAAGGGGCCGCTCGTTACCGGAGCAGCCAAGTACGGCCTCTGCACCGCATATGCCGCACGCTCTTCCAATCCGAGCAGCACCAAAGGCACGAACGCTGTCGCCTTCTCGAACCTCGAGGCCGCCGCCAAGGCAGCTGGTGAGTCCGTGAGCAAGTTCTGCGCCAACGCAACGCCTCCGTCTTCCGGGCCTCCAGCCAACAACCCCGGCCAGAGCCACGTGCCGAGCAACCCTGGGCCTCCAGCCAACAACCCCGGCCAGAGCCACGTGCCGAGCAACCCTGGGCCTCCAGCCAACAACCCCGGCCAGAGCCACGTGCCGAGCAACCCTGGGCCTCCGACCAGCACGAGCACGAACCCCGGCCAGAGCCACGTGCCGAGCAACCCTGGGCCTCCGACCAGCACGAGCACGAACCCCGGCCAGAGCCACGTGCCGAGCAACCCTGGGTCTCCAGCCAGCACGAGCACGAACCCCGGCCAGAGCCACGTGCCGAGCAACCACTGACCTCCATCAGGATGCCCCGGAGGGACCAGGGCGTCCTGAGAGTACTGCCGGAGTACTGCTGGCTTCGGCTGACAGAAAAGTCACCAACCTGACCCTAGGGTTCAAACATGGCCCCCAGGCCCTAGGCTCAAGCCCACAGGCGAGTCCCGTTGAAAGGGACTCGCCTGTGACGCGTTGATCGCTGATCAGCGGCAGCGGTGGTATTGGGCCCGCGAGAACGGGTCAGCGAGAACGGGTCAGCGAGAACTTTACCGGCAGGGCGGTAGGCGATCGGAACGCCATGCCATGAATGTGGGGGTCGAGATCACCCGGGTCGAGCTGCACCTCGTCGATCCGCTCCAGCAGCTTCGAGATCGCCACTCGCGTCTCCATGCGAGCAAGGTGCATCCCAAGGCACATGTGCACACCAAAGCCGAACGAGACATGCTGGCGCGGATCCCGGAAGATGTCGAACCCGTCCGGATCCTGATAGCGGGCTTCATCTCTGTTCGCTGCCGCGATGCAGACCCCGATGTGCGAGCCCGCCGGGATGCGAACACCATCCAGCTCTATATCAGCCGTGGAAACTCGCAAGAGGATAGTGAGTGGTGGTTCCCATCGAAGCGCTTCTTCGAACGCCTGGGGAACCAGGGACGGATCGCGGCGAACGGCCTCGAGTTGGTCCGGATGGGTGAGCAGACCAAAGAGAAGATTGCCCGATGCCCTGTAGGTGGTCTCGACGCCAGCCGGAAGGAGCAGCCGCAAGAAGGCGAAGATCTCCTGGTCATCCAGACGCTCACCATCGACCTCGGTTGTCGCGAGATCGCTGATGAGATCGTGTGAGGGCGATACCCGCCGTTCGTCGAGGACCGTGGCAAAGTACTCGGCCAAGCTACGAGATGCGGCGGCGCCTCGCTCGAAGTTGGCCGCCACGCTAAGCAGCTCGATCGACCAGCGTTGAAATCGGGGGTAGTCCTCGATAGGCAGACCAAGAACCCGGGCGATCACCTGCACGGGAAAGTCGAACAGGAGCTCGCGCACGAGGTCCGCCCGGCCATTGCCGGCGAACCTGTCGATCAAGCCGTCCACGACCGAGCCAACGAGCTCGGTCTCCCAGCGCGCCAAGACCCTGTTGCGGAAAGCTGGCGATACCAGCGCTCTCTTGAGACGGTGCTCCGGCTCGTCCATCTCCAGGATCGTCCTACCCATGACCATCCCCACGACGTCGTGATAGATCGACGATGAGAAGACGCCGTGGTTGCGGAGCACCTGAGTCACCTCATCGTGACCGTAGACGGTGAACTGCGGTATTCCTCGCCGCGGCGGCTCCGCAGCGCCGGGTATCGGCAACGGCCCCTCGTGCACGGAGGCCTCCCTGCGTAGCTTGGCCAGCATCGGGTAAGGGTCCCTGACATCCCCGAGGACCGTGTCGGTGAGCTCAAAAGGATCAAAAGGCTCTGGAAACGATGCAGCATGCTGCAGCCGGCTGGGCTCCGGCTCCGGGTCCATCAACTCTTTGCTGCTCACAGCTCGACCACCGCAGTCGTCCCAACCTTCGGCGACGCCCCACTTCGTCGCTGGCGCCCGCTTGGAGCGGCGACAACACCCGCCGGCTCCGACGGGGCGAGCACACCGCGCTCACCGCCTCTTGCAACTACACGCTCACCGCCTCTTGCAACCAACAGCATCTATCACCGACCATTCCAACAAGGCACCAGCTCTACCGTTCCATTTAGAACATACATCGTCCGGCGCGCCGTTCATTCATTGCCGCCCCAAAATACGCCGTACTTGGCCACGGTCCACTCCATGAAACAAGTGAGGAGCTCGCACAGAAGCGAACTGTCCGGCCGGAACCTGCTTGGCGAGCCAGTCAGGCGCCACCCTCGCACGCCAGTCAGGCGCCACCCTCGCACGGAACTATCGGACCTGGCCCCTGCTTGCTGTGCTCATGGCCGCCGCCGTCCGAACGGTCGTCCGCTTCAGCCTGGTGCCTCCTGAGTCGGTACCCAGACAGGGGTCCGCGATGAACATGCCGATCCAAGAGGAGCTCTGATCTCAGGTTTCCCTCCTTGTCCTCGCTCTTCACGCCCACGACAAGGGGCGAGTGGCTGAGATAGAACGCACCGATGAACATGACGATCAGTGAGAACACTTCAAGCGGACCTCGCAGTCCACCCGTACGCAGGTGGTCTCCGAAAAGGGTGATGCCAATGAGAATGCTGGCTATCGGATCAACGATCACCAGCGCCGACTGCGAAGCTGTTATCGGTCCCGCGTGAAAGGCATTCTGCGCCATGAAGACGGCCAGGAGACCCGCAATGGCTATCCCATAGGTCTGCCAGTGCACGAACACGTGCACCCAACCCTGCGAGAAGTACGTGGCTGTCACCTTGATCAGAGCAGCGGTGAACGCATACGTGACCGCGCCGGCGGCGCCGAACATCGCGGCTTTCCAATAGCGTGACCCCCTGCGGGCCAGCATCACCGTCACAGCCACCGCGCACAGCACCGATGCTCCGACGATCAGCCAGTCCAAGGGGCTGGGCACTCCGGCGCCGGCCCGAGCGGAGCCGATATAGAGAAACCCGCTCAACCCCGCCGCCGTCGCGATCGCTCCCAGCCACTCATGCCATCCAAGGTGCTGCTTGAACCACAGCCCAAGGATCGCCACGATGAAAATAAGCTCTGAGGTGAGTATCGGCTGGACAGTGGAGAGGTCGCCGTAAGAAAGAGCCATGGCCTGGAACAAGAACGCCACGACCATGGCCAAGAACCCGGCAATCCAGATGGGGCTTCTCAACGCGTACACCACAAGCCGCATGCTCATGGCATCCTCCTCAGGCGCCGACTCAACCCCCAAGCGCTGTAGAATGCTCGTCAGCGCGTTGGAAAAAGCTGCAGCTGTCGCCAACACGAAGACCACCGGCACCACTCTTGTATTCTATATCAGCCAGCTCGTCCATCCGTCATCCAATAACTGAGCTGCCGGTTTAGCCATTGGCTGAGCTATGTGCAGAACCCGCTGACAACTACCACCCGCGTCAGGTGGGAGGCTGGCGCCCATCATAACGGTAGCGGTCTCGAGCCAGAGGCTTGTGCTCGACAAGAGGTTGTCAACTGCTCAGTGGAGACCAGGTCTCCATGAACGCCCATGACCGGCGATGTATGGTGCAGGGCCCCCAGGCTGCAAACGCCATACGGTGCCTGAAGGCTGGGTAGCCCTTGTTTTGAGCGAAGTCGTAAACAGGGAAATGCTCGTCCTCTGCCCGCATCAACCTATCCCTCGTCACCTTGGCGAGCACGGAGGCAACGGACACAGAGAGGCACGTGGCATCACCCCCGGCTACCATGACAGATCGCGGATCCCCAACGAAGTTCCACACCCCGTCTACAAGAAGGACGTCCGGCTCGCAGCCACTCTCGGCCAAGATCGACGCAAGGGCCCTCGAAGCCGCCAGCCGCTGGGCGCCTGACATACCCAACGCATCGCAGTCAGCGTGCGACGCATGACCTACGGCCCAGGCCTTGCAACAGGCAGCCAACGGCTCGAAAAGGCTCTCCCTGGCTGCCTCGCTGAGCTGCTTGGAGTCGCGCACCTCGGCAAGAGGAGCCAGTCGGGCCCCATCGCCGTAACCGCGGGCGATCTCAGCAGGCAGGATGGCAACGCCTACGCTGACAGGTCCGGCCCAGGCGCCGCGGCCAACCTCGTCCACGCCGGCCACAAGACAGCTCCCCTGCCTGTACATGCTCTCTTCCAGAGCTAGAGACGGTCGTCGTGTGGCAGCTCGCCCCCGAGATGCCCGCGCCATCAATGCTCGACGGCCAAGAGGCCGAAGCGCCGGATAACTCCATTACTGGTCATGGTTCCGTTTGCCCATCACCGTGGCATTACCAGTCACGATCGACCACCATCGAGACCCGCGATGGGAAATCCGCTTGTAAGCTCACCTCCATGGATGCATGATAGGTGAAAGAGCATGTGTAGACGAACAACGTAGAGCAACTTCCGCGCTCACCCTTGGGAAACAGCCCGAAGGCCGAGGCATCCAGGCATTCCAGGCACGACTCAAGAGCAAGCGCTGAGAGGGATGACGCTGATGGCAGAGATGATGGAGGATGGGGCAGCCTCCGGAGCACAGCGGCAGCTCCGGGTGGGTACCAGAGTAGACGTTAGAAGCCGTTTCGTGGGCTCGTGGACCAACGGTTTCGAAATTGCTCAAGTGACGGAGGGTGGCTATCGCCTGAAAAGGCTGTCGGATGGCAGCACATTGCCGACGATCTTTGAGCCAGACGAGGTTCGCGAAGAGCGCCGTGGCAAGCAGGGGCTCTGGTGGTACCGCTGACGCCGTTCCTCGGCAACCAACGACCGCAATTCGCTGGGACGCTCGGCCCGGCGACTCGGGGGCCCGGCGGGCGCCGTCCTGGCCGGAAAAACTTCAGCGGCCGCGGCTAGAAGCAGAACCTCAACCGCACTCAGCGCTCATCCGTTCAGTAACGAGATCATCTCTCCGGCCGGAATTGCAGTCAGCGTAAGAGTCTTCATCGTCCCGCGGGCGCCAAGAGCAAGGGCAACCTTGGCCATCACCTTTTCATCCGGCGCCTCGATCACCGTGCAGAAGTCGTACTGACCCAGCAGCGCCCACTGGTGAGTCACCCGAACACCCATCTCCTGGACCTCCTCGTTGACCTCTTGCATGCGAGTCGGATTAGCCTGCAACGTCGCAGCACCATCGGGGCCGAGTGTTGACAGCATCACGAAGGTAGCCATGGACAGAGGCTAGCCAAGGACGCCTTGCAAGTCCACCGGACCGCCACCTTGCCCGATCTCGGCTGCCGCCAACCCGTCTGCGCTCCAACGCCAACGACCCGAGCTGCATGCTCGAGACACGCACTAGCGACCATCGTCAAAACGAGCCAGCTCTGCTATCTGCACTGCCTCGTCGGGGTCGGGCTGGGCGCCGAGGAACTGCGCGAGGATCTCCCTCGCTACCTCGGCAGAGGTGAGACGAAGGCTTAGGGCCAGCACGTTCGCATCGTTCCAGCGCCTAGCCCCACGAGCGGTCTCGGCATCGGCGCAAAGTGCGGCCCGGACGCCGCGCACCTTGTTCGCAGCAATTGACACGCCTGTGCCAGTCCAGCAGCAGACCACGCCGGCATCCGCGACACCATCTGCGACTGCCTGACCAACCGCGCGGCCAACCTCCGGCCACTGCGCGCCTCGGGCGACCACGATCACCTCGTGACCCTGGCGCTCCAGCTCTTCGGTTACCACTTGCGCAAGCGAAGCCTGCTCGTCCGTCCCAAACGCTATCTTCATGCCACCAACCACATGCTCGCACCAAACTTCGTGGGATCCACGCCGGAACAAGGAGTTGACGTCGCAACACGGAGCCTGCGCCAGGCCAGAAGGGATCCACACGCGGCTTTCCGCCGAGTCAACTCGAGACTCCGGCAGCCTCCACAAGATATAGGTTTATAGATTACTGTTGCGCACGATGGCTGCTCGACAAGTGAACATCGTCCCACATACGCACTGGGACCGGGAGTGGTACGAACCGTTCCAGTCCTTCAGGATGTCGCTCGTAGAGACCCTCGACGCGCTGATCTCTGTCATGCGCGCAGACGGAGACTACTACTTCTTGATGGACGGGCAGATGGCCGCCGTCGACGACTACCTCGAGGTGCGTCCCGAGGCCGCCGGAGCGTTGACGGAGCTCTGCCGATCTGGACGGCTGTCCCTAGGGCCTTGGTACGTGCTCTGCGATGAGATGCTCGTCTCCGCGGAGACGATCGTACGCAACCTCGAGACCGGCATACAGCGTGCCAGCGCCTTCGGTCGGCCAATGATGATCGGTTACCTTCCCGACATGTTCAGTCACGTGGCCCAGATGCCCCAGGTGCTGCGCTCCGCGGGGATAGCCGATGCAGTCGTCTGGCGCGGCGTTCCGAGCACGATAGATCGGACCGCGTTCTGGTGGTCGTCTCCGGACGGATCCACCGTCAGGGCCGAGTACCTAGTCCACGGCTACGGCAACGGAGCGCACCTGCCCCAGGACGGCGCGAAGCTGGTCGAACGGGTGCGGGACCACGAGCGTGAAGTGGAGCCATTCCTGATCGACGCCCTCCTGCTCATGAACGGCGCCGACCACCTCGCGCCGCAGCCCGGCCTCAGCAGGGCCGTGGCGGAGGCCAACCGCGCTCAGAGCTCCTACGAGCTGGCCATCACATCGCTCGACCAAGCCCTCCGAGACGCTCCTACCGAAGGGCTTCCCTCGTGGAACGGTGAGCTCCGCTCTGGAGCGAGGGCGCATGTTCTCATGGGAGTCGCGTCGAACCGAGTAGACGTGAAACAGGCGGCGGCGCGCACTGAGAGGGCGCTCGAACAGATCGCCGAGCCGCTGTGCGCTCTTTTCCTCCCCGCCGAGCTTTGGCCGTCCCGACTGCTCGAGATCGCCTGGCGCAATGTCCTTCAGAATGCGGCCCATGACTCCATATGCGCCTGCTCCGCGGATGAGGTGGTCGAAGCCGTTGCCTGCCGCTACGCGGAGGCTCGCCACATAGCAGAAGGCCTTTCGGCGAGAGTGCTGGAGTCGCTCTCTCACGACGCCGGCGGGAAAGAGCCACTGGTGGTGAACACCGCTGCACGGAGCCGTAGCGGCATCATAGAGCTGGTCATCGAAGGTGAGGACGAGCCGGAAGGAACGCAGGTGATCGCGACTCTGTCGCCGCTGCCCGACGAGCTGACCCTGGACACCGTGGCCACGAGAAGGGTCCTCGAGTCGATCCACGACACCGCGATCTCCGATGATGCCTTCGTTCAAGACATCGAAATCTCCGTCGAAGAGCCGCGAGGAAACGCAGGGGCTCCACCGCGCATCGAGGCCTCGGTCACGGTCGCAGCCAACCAGTCGCCGACAGGTTCGGCCGCGCTCGAAGAGGCAAAGCGCCAGCTGTACACCTGGATCGGCGCACTGCCCGACGCCATCGTGCATGTCCGGCTTCACCACCATCCCGCACGCAGGGTGGCCGCCCACATCGAAGACGTCCCGGGATTCGGTTGGCAACGCTGGCGCCCGCATCCCCTGCCCAGCCCGGTCAGGCTCGAGTGGACAAGCGATGACTGCTTTCCGCAGCCACCAGGGGGCACGCAGGAGCGCGTGAGCAGTGGGGAAGAAGAGAGCCAAGGAGAAGCAAGGCACGAGCAGGTACAGGAGCAGGCGCCGCCGTGGCCGGTGCTCGACAACGGCTTGGTCCGGGTGGTCGTGAACACCACAGATGGGACCTTCGCAGTCAACGGCCACGGCGGGCTCGGACGCCTCGTTGACGGTGGGGACGCTGGCGACACCTACAACTACTCACCTCCCGCCAACGACACGACAGTTGACAGGCCGGTCTCGATCGAGGTCACAGCCGCAGAAAACGGTCCGGTGAGAGCAGCCATCGAGGTGCGCGCCAAGTACGCCTGGCCAGAGGGGGTTGACCAGGCATCGTCTTCGCGGGTCGGCAGCGTGGAGGTCGCTGTCACCACACGTATCGAGCTGCGCGCCAACGAGAAGCTCGTCAGGGTGACCACCAGCTTTCTCAATCTGTGCAGAGACCATCGCCTGAGAGCGCACTTCCCGCTTCCGGAGCGGTCTCGGCACTCAGTGGCCGAGTCCGCGTTCGCGGTGGTGAGGCGAGGCCTCGAAGCGGAAGGAGGAGAGAGTGAAAGGGGCCTTCCCACGTTCTCCTCCCGTCGTTTCGTGAGCGCGGGAAAGCTCACGGTCTTTCACGAAGGACTGCTCGAGTACGAGCTCGTAGATATCGACTCAGCTACAGCCGACCACGGCGAAAAGGACGGACAGGAAGCAGGCGGCGCAGGAGAACTTGCGCTCACACTGCTGAGGTGCACCGGAGCCCTGTCGCGAACAACCACCGCCTACCGCCTGCTCCCCGCCGGGCCGCCACTCGAGCTGGAGGGCCCGCAGATGCAGGGGCCAGTCCAGGTGCAGTACGCGTTGCACATAGGCGAGCTCGACACTCCAACCATGTACGCGCTCGCTGAAGATGCATTTCTCCCGCTGATCCCTGCAATGCCGAGGCGAGGGCGCTCGCCGGAGGCCGCCTCGGACGCCATCGGGGCCGGTGATGTCTCCACGGATCGCATGCGTCAGCAAGCGGCCAACCCTCGCTCGGCTCTCGCTATCTCCGGAGCCCAGGTATCGGCCCTGCTGCGCAAGGACGGCCGGCTCACTGCCAGGGTCTTCAACCCGTCGGAGGTCTGCGCCACGGTGCGCTTGCCCGGACGCACCGGCTCTCTCGTAGACCTCCACGGACAGGCCATCGCCGACTTCACCGACGCGTTCGAGCTCGGCCCCTCAAAGATCGCGACGATCCATGTGGACGAGTAGCTCGCACGAAACGCCTCACCGCGTGCGGGCTCGCTCCGCTAGCTCGTCTCGAACGACAAGCAGATATGAGATCGCGGTGTACGACCCTTTCAACCGTGCTCAAGCCTGATAACATAAAGAAAGTGCATGCAGCACTGCGAGAAAGATAAGTGGAACAACGCAATGGAACAGCAACGCATTGAACCCAGCACCACAGCCAGGAGGAAGGACATCAGCCAGCGCTCCACCCGGCGAAACCGTCTCCAGGTAGGCATAGGCATCAGCGTCGTGGCGCTCCTGCTCGCGGCATGTGGCACTTCACAAGCGGCGCGAAAAGCTCCAACACAGCGGGTGAAGGCGAAGACGGTCAAGGTCTCAACGGCGCCAGCGCACATTACGAGCGCCAACAACGTGGCCTCGGCCACCATCGTGACGGCAGCCGTAAAAAGGACGCTCGCAGCCCGGACCGTTTCGCTTCTCCTCGGTCTTTCACCTTCGAGCCTGTCCATCCAAACTGACGGGAAGGTCGTACAACCACCGCTCCTCGCGCCCTCGAACGGGCCTGGCGCTCCCACTCAGGGCATCATCTCTTACCAACTACACGGCGCCGGAACCTTCGACTTCGCCAACACGACCGGCGAGTTCCAGCTGGGGACACCTCCAACGGGAGCGCCAGCGCAACCAGCCAACGGAACCACCTCCCAATGGATCCTGACATCCAAGTTCGCGTATCAAGCTGTGCCCAAGATCCCATCTGGACCAGCTAGCAACGCCTCGAAGACCGCGGTGGCCAACGCGCCTGCATGGATCAGGATACCGCTCTCCACGCAGCCTACCGGCGGCGCCTCGGCAACAGCAGGGCCGAGCTCCTTCACCTTCGAGGTGTTCAGCCCCCTGCCATGGCTGACAGCTCTCTCAGCCATCAAGGGGAGCGTGACCAAGGAGGGCTCGGGAAGCTTCCGCGGAAAGGCAGTCACGTACTACGAAACCACTGTTCCAGCCCCTCGGCTGCAATTCCTCGCGACCACCGGACAAGTGCGGATCGAGGTCGCTATCGACGCAAGCGGTCTGATCAGAGAGATCGCAGCCGTGGTACCTGCGCCTTCGTCCGTGTCGCCGTCATCCACCTCTCCACCAAAGGCTCAAGGCGGCTTCACAGCCATGCTCGTCACGATCGGCCTTTCGCACTTCAGCGCTCCGGTTGCGATAACCGTTCCCCCGGCGAGCCAGACCGACACTGTGCTCAATCCAGCGGTGGCGCGCCAAGAGCACGCTGCTCACCCCAACGGGACATCCACCGGGACACCGGCGACGCCTTCTCCCGCTCCGTCTACCAATGGGTAGAGTTGATCTATCGTTGTGCCCTATACGGATAGGCATCGCAACACAACATAGCTAGAAAGCCGCCCCCAGCGCGGCTTGGGGCATCGGCGCGATCGCAACCCGTTTATCGTAAAGTATGTAGTGGTCAACATGCTGAACTTCCTGACCTCGAGACCATTCGAAACTGAAATGGCAATACGGGGATGGGAGAGCCGCGACTTGTCGCGATCTCACTCGCGCAGTCGTGACCAGCGCACCTCTCGCCAGCAGGCCCGGCACATCTGCGCTAGGCCCATGCGACGCCTTGCTCCGGTTGCAGCGGTGGTTTTCGTGGCCCTGCTCGCAGCGGCCTGCGGCGGTCAGGGATCCGCTGCAGGACATTCTGCGCCAGAAACACAGCTCGGGTTCTCGACGAAGCCGAGCGGGAAGGTGATCGGCTACAGGCAAGTGATCTGCGTAGTCAACGCAGGCTCGAACTCTGTCAGCTTCGTGAACAAACAGGGCAAGGAAGTTCACCCGCCTGTAGCTGTCGGCAATTCGCCATTTGCCATCGCGCTCAGCGCCAACAATGAGTGGGCTTTCGTCGCTAACACTGGCTGGGGCGTCGCGCCAGGAGACACCATAACGCCCATTAACCTCACGACCTTCAAGGCGGCAAAGCCGATCCGGGTCGGCACCGGTCCGTTCGCCGTCGCGGTGACGCCAGATGGCAAGAAAGCTTACGTAGCAAACATGGGCTCGATGGCGCCAGCGGCCAGCCAGCTGGCGACTCGTGGCTACTACTTCGACGACAACGTAACCGATGCTTACACTGTCACTCCTATCAACCTCGTGACCGGTAAACCGGGAAAGAACATCTACAGCGGCCCCGGGCCAGGTGCGGTCGCGATCACCCCTAACGGGCGTTGGGCGTACGTGGCGAACGCCGGCAGCACGAACAACTATGCCGGCACAGTCTCGGGAACCGTGGTCCCTATCAGAACCTCAACAGACACAACTGGAAAACCAATTTCCGTAGGTCCTGGTCCAATGGCGATAGCGATCACCCCTAACGGGCGTTGGGCGTACGTGGCGAACGCCGGGTGGTGGACCCACGAGGGCCACACGGTTACACCGATCAACCTCCTGACGAACCAAGCCCTCGCCCCGATCCCCGTCGGCGCTGCCCCGATAGCGATCGCGATCACACCTAATGGACGATGGGCCTACGTTGCGAACAGCGGCTATGGATCTGACAGCACAGTAACCCCTATCAACCTTGCCACCAACAAGCCAGGACCACCGATCCAAGTTGGACCTGGACCGGTAGCCATAGCCATCTCCCCACATGGGCATTGGGCTTACGCGGCTGTAGCGGGTGGCGTGACCACTGGCCCTGATGACATAGTCACTCCGATCAACCTCAATAGCAACCAGCCCGGGAAACCCATCGTCGTGGGCATCGCTCCTGGAGCCATCGCAGTCGCCGACGTGCCCGAGCTCGCACAGGGTTGACAAGCTTGATTGAGAGCAGCGACCGCGAAGACCTTCCGGCGTGTTCACGTCTCGACGCGCACGAACAAGACAACGGTCAAGCGAGCTCACCAGCTATGATCGCTTCCATGGTAGCGACGTCCTTGTCTGCGCTCGGCTCTCGCTCACGGTGCCCCCCGGGCTGCCGGACACGAGCATCGATACCAACAGGAACCACTGCTGTGATCATGCTTGGCTTGGCAACAGTAATGGCGCTGATCCTTGCTGGATGCTCGACAGGAAATGGCGGGGCGCATCCGGGGGCCTCGAAGCAAGCGAAGTCGCGATCCACCTCCAGTACGAGCGCCCCTGTAGCGTCGTCCATCCCGGCCGACGCACAAGCAATAGCTCAAGCCAGCCTTCTCACGCTCTCGGACTTTCCCACTGGTTGGGGACAGGCCGCAGCCGCCACGACAGCCTCGGGATTCTCCGGCGGCGCCAAGTTTGCCGCCTGTCTTGGCCTGCCAAGCGCGTTGGTGAGCTCGAGCACCCCAGCTGCCAACAGCCCCACCTTCACCCCGACACCGGCCACCGTATCGGTGAACGAACGGGTGGTCGCCTACCCGACCACAGCCAGAAGCAAAGCGTTCTTCGCCGCCATCGAAAGCAAGAAGGCCCCCGGATGCATGAGTGCAATGTTCCAAGAGCTCACTGCTAGCCCTACGGCTGCCCACGGCGCCGGTCAATCCAGCCCCTCGCTCGCACCGTTCACCGCAACCCGGATACCCCTCGCCAAGTACGGTGACGGCTCTACCGAGATCCGGTTGACTACGTCCTACACTGCTTCAAGCGGACCGGTGTCTCTCTTCATTACGATCATCGTCATCGAAGAGGGACCGCTCAACGCCTTTGTCACTCTCACCAGCTCGCTCTCACCACCATCAGCGAAGCTCAACGACTCTCTTGCGACAGCAGCCGCCCGTAGGATGCGCGCAGCCGAGCGCAGCGCGGCTGGCTAACACCGACGACAATAAATTCCGCATGCCATCGGGAACAATCAGCGCACACTACGCTCCTCAACACGGCTCTCAACACACAGACAGATGACTTCCGGCGCCCTTGCTGGCGACCCCGCCTTCTCCCTAGCGGCCCCTGCTTGCCGCCTTCCCCCGATGCCTTCCTGAAGTTCCTCACTCAGCTGGCGGGCTACCAAGAGCTCCTGCTGGTTCGGCAAGGCCAATCAGAAGAAATGGGCCAGACCCCCCCTGCGGCCCCGCGCTGATCAGCCGCCGTAGGTCGTCGCGCCCGAGGAAGAGCCCGTCGAGCTTGTCGACGGAGCAGCACCCGTCGATGGAGCCGGCGTTGATGCGCCACCTATACCAGGTAAAGCGCCACTCGAAGGAACGGGAACCTTCCCGGCCAGCTGACTGACGTTCATCACCTGAGACGCGGGCGGAAGGCTGAAATGCAGTGGCTGGCCATAGCCGAAGTACTTAATGGTCAATGCGACCGTTGGAGTGCCGAGGCTGGTCGGCTTGCCATTCACTGGAACCTGCGGAGGTGTCTTGCCAGATGCGGCCGCGGCGCCTTTTGGCACGTCCATCTCGATCTGTCTGACCCTACCCGCGTTGTCGATCCAGACGTTTACGACGGCTGTAGACGCTCCGCCCAGCATTGTCTTGAGCGTGCTCAAGAAGCTCTGAGCCGACGAGCCGGCTCCCGCAGCCGCCTGGACATTCGACAGATCGATGGTGGCCGTGTACTCAGTGACCGCCACGCCGTTCAGGGTCGACGAACCGTCCTTCGTGACCTGGGTATTGGCCATGTCCTTGAGGACCTGAACCATCGTGAAAGGCTGGGTCAGGTTGGTGAAGTTCAAGAAGCCGCCCTGCTGGCTGGCCGGCGTAAGCCTCGCCAATTGGGAGATGCTCATCTCGACCCATGACTTTCCAAGTGACTGCACCGCTACCGGCGACTTGATGTAGATATTGGAACCGGTGAACATCATCGAGGTGTTCAGCGAGGTCGTGGACGCTCCGGTCCCTGAAGCTGCCCCTGTGCCAGTGGTCGCTGCAGGTACTGACCCAGGCGGGAGAGACATGTTCACATAGCCTTCGTGCTTTGCGAAGTTCTCTCCTCCGGTGATCGTCATGTTCCCAACGGCGCCGAGTGTCTTCGCCACTGCCGGGTTGCTGGCGACGGCTGAGCCGAGACCCGTGATGGCCATATGGATGCTGAACTGCACTGTGCTCGCAGACTCTGTACGCGAGTAGGCGGTCAGCATGGCCGACGCCGGCGCTGCGGGAAGCGGTTTCGATGGCACAGACTGCGATCCCTGTGACACGGTCGAGCTCGAGCCCGAGTGAGATGGCTTCGAAGCGGCGCTAGGTGACGCCGTTCCACAGGCGGAGATCGCCAATGCGCATGCCGCCAGGACCATGGGAACCGCGACCTTTCGCACTCTACTCGGAGCGACACGCAAGACCACACCGCCACCTACGATCCGCCATGCCGCCATGCCGATCCTGTTAATTGCCATCTTCACCTCAGTCCCCTTTCGTCGCTGTTGTTACTGTTTCCCTGACGCCGCTGCGTCGTCTTATTCCTTCACGACCGGTCACCGTGATCACCAGAGCCACGAGATCACGCCCTTTTCACCCGCAACCGCTTCGGAAGCCGGTATCTGGGGTCACGCAAACCAGCCAACCCTTGCTCGTCGTACCAGATATTCTTTACGAGCCGCTCTTTCGCTCTTGCTCTTGGCCCACCGCACATGAGTCTACACCACTCCTGGATGCTCTCTTGCGCGGGCTGTGACCAGCCCAAAGTTCAACTCTCTGCTCCATCCGTTCCTCAATCGACTCCCCGGTCGGCAAACTAAGCCACTGCCATATCGCTGCCATATAACCGCCGGTCCTCGCCTTTCCCTTTGTCTTCAGTAATGCCGCCATGGTCGAAGAGCCGGACGCAGTGAAAGGATCGCTAAGGACCGCTCTGGAACGGCACAACTTCCTTAGCTGGCGGCAATGTGATGGCAACCGGCACGCCGAACTGCGTAAAGCTGTCCACGACGCCACCGGGGAACGCCGCACCCACCGCTGCCGACGTACTGGGATCTGGCGGCACCGACAGCTGCACCAGCCTTCCTTGAGCATCAATCCACACGTCTACAGTCAATGCAAGCTGCTGAGCCCCTGGCGCTTGGAAGGGGGCGGCGATTGTCGTCTGGTACTCGGTCGCGGGCGTGCTGCCTACGCTGCTCCCACCCATCACCGTGGTGGGCGACGCTGCGCTCGCGAGGAGCCCCAACCACATCTGCGGGTCGTAAAGCTCGAACATAGCCTGGGTCACCGCGGCACTCGTACCACTGGCGCTGGTGGCGCCGCTGGCCGCCGAAGCGTCAGAGCTTGACAGCTCATTCCATCGTCCATTCAACAGCAGGTATAGAGCTGTGCTCGTTACGACGACTCTCAAGCCAGCCGGACTGCTCGAGGTCCCCGGTCCCGTCGGCGCCGAGAACGGATCCGGCGGCCCGGTCGGCATCTTGAACCCCGGCGGCAGTGTTCCCCGAGAAGAGCCGGTAGATCCAGTAGGTGTCTTCTGTGGCACGTACGGACTGATCTCACCCTCGCTCGTAGTGAAGTCCAGCGAACCGGAAAAAAGCGGAACATCAAAGGAACCAGGCACCGGTGCAGTTGCGCTGCCTGGGCCATCTGGCCCAGGCGTAGCAAACGAACCAGCCCCAGTGCCATACTGGCTCGCAGTGGTGACTTGAGCCGATCCCGACGCAAGGGTGGACTGCACGGCCTGCTGGATGACAACTGGCGAAACCGAACGCGATTCGGGGGCCGACGACTTACCCGCAGTGGAGGATGTGCTCGGTCCGTGCGCTGTGATCGGCTGGGTGGGGGGACTTGTGGAACCGTGCGACTTGGCGGCCGACGGTGTTGATCGGACGTGGGCGCTCTTGCCAGCGTGTCCCTGGTTCGCACCGAGCAATGTGGCGAGATTGATCGTTGCCTTTCCCGGCGGCGCCGAGACGAAGATCACCACGAGCACGGAGGCAACGACGGCCGCCACCGTCACCCCGACAAGCGTGAGCCAGAGGTTCGTCCGCCATGTCCGCCTGGGTTTGGTCAGACGAGAACCCCAGTCGACAATGGTGGATCCCAGCGCTTTCATCGGCGACGACATCACGGTGCTCCTAGTTTGCTCGGTGCTCCATAGTAAGCTGGGTGTCTTGTGTCGCACCCAGCGCTCTGCCTAAATCCAAATAGCCTGGACGCAGCTATGCTGACCATATATCCTCATCGTGACTCGCCTGACCCATCCGGCTCATATCGCGGCCACGTGCCGACTACGCTCTAAACACATGATTCTCGCCGTGCGCTGCCCACCGTACCCGACAGCGCGACACCCTGTTCTTCAACCAACAGGCACGGTAGAAATAAGAGCCACCAAACCGTGCATCGGCATTGAGGCGCTTTGCGCACGCCCCACAGCTCCGGTAGCTCATGCTCTCAATTGAACTGCTACATCTCAACTATACCATCCGCGTGCCCTTGCCAGGGCGTCACACCGCTGACAATGCGAGGCCATGCAGGACCTGCTCGCGACAGGACCTGTTCGCGTCGACCAACCTGGCAGCTCCAACACAATCCAACCTCAAGAGAGTGGACCGCTAATGCAGCCCTACCACCAAGAGAAGCCGACCGGGGCCAACATGGAAAGCGGCGGCTTTGCCCGTTTCAGCAAAGCCGCTGTGATCGGCCTATTAACGATAGCCACTGTGGCGCTGAGCTCCTGTGGCACCAGCGCCACTGGACCAAGTAGCGAGACACCGGCTGCCAGCAAGATCTCACACGCGATCACCGCGGCCATATCTGCAGGCACAGCGGATGTCGGCGCTGTCGTCACCTCGACAACGGTCGGAGGCTCGAGCGCACCAGCCCCAGCGCCAGCAGGACAATTGTCACCACCTGTCGAGTACAAGGGCCATGGCGTGGTGGACTTTGCCAGGTCAATGGCTGAGCTTACGGTATCCGGCGGGCCGAGCGGTTCGAAGGCCGGGTGCAACAACAGCTTCGTCGTCTTGACCACTGGTTCCGCGCTCTACGTAGCCTGCGCTCATCCGCCGGCGTCAGCAGGTCCGCTGGCCGCAGAGTGGTTCTGCGTGCCGCTTACCGGCTCCAGCGCTCCGACTAACGGACTGTACTTCAACTTTCATTCGCTCTTTGACCCAAGCATCTGGCTCGGCGCGGTGAGGGCATCCGAGTCAACCGCATCATCGGCTGGCCAATCCTTGATCAATGCCACGAGGCTTGCACGCTACAACCTCGTTCTCAGGTCCTTTGCTCCGCCCGCTCCACCTGCAGCTGCTCAGACCTCGAAGCGAACCACCACGCAGGCTTCGAACGCGGCTGGAGCCAGCGGAGCAAAGCCTGTCCCGGGATCTCGTTCCAACGGAACCAGTCCCCGCTCGAGCGCCAGCCACAACAACAGCGACACCGCCACCGTGTGGCTGAGCGCGGGAGACCGCCTGGACATGCTGAGGGTGAAGGTCACCATGGCGTCGCCAGCGGGATCCACGGGAACATCCGGAGCGCTCCAGGCAAAGGACGTCACGTACGACATCACTTTTACCTTCTCCCATTTTGGCGAGCCTCCATCCCTGGTGACGCCTTCTTCACTGATCGTTCTAGATCCAAAGGGTTGCTGACGCAGCCCGCTGGCAAAGTCGAGCATCACGGGAGGATGCAAGCGCACAAGACAATCGGCGCAGTATCCTAGCCATCGTGGATTTCCCCGTCCCGACATTGACACGAGGTGCGTGATGCGCCCGTGAGCAAGCACCAGACTGTAGTCACGACGCTCGCGGCTGCGTGCGCGGTCCTGGCAGTGGCATTACTGGTTGTCGTGGTCAGAGGCCAGTCGCCAGCGACAACCTCGTCATCGCGATCGGGCGAGGCGAGCGTTGCGCCTCGAAGCGCTGGCATCCCACCGGTCAACGCCTCGCAGGCATCGGCGACCAAGGCCCTCGAAACAAGTGAGCAGCCTCCTGCGGGGCCATCGGTTATCCTCAAAGGCCCGCAACGATGGTCGGTATGGGTTGGCGCAGAGGCAAAGAGCCCAACCGTCATGCCCATGGGGTACTACCCAGAGATCCTGACGGTCGATGTGGGCGACACGGTCACTTGGACCATCCAATCCATGGAGCCCCACACCATAACGTTTGGACCGCAGGAAGGACCGAACCCACCAACGGTCACGGGTGGCGATGCACCTGAAGGTGGGAGCGCTTACGGCGGTCAAGGCGTCGTGAGCTCAGGCTTTATCACGCTAGGGGAGTCCTACACCTTGACGTTCACCGCAGCAGGAGTGTTCCCCTACCACTGCGCTCTCCATCCCGGAATGGCTGGAGTCATAGTTGTGCAGCCGAGCGGTGCTCCGTACCCGATGTCTCCACAGGCAGTGAAGAGGGAAAGCAGACTTCAGGCATCCCTGGCAATCTCGCTGGCCGAGAAGAATGCCTCAGCGTACCGGCCACAACCCCCCACATCGGTGGATGGCCATCAAGTGTTCCATGTTGCCGCCGGGCTCAGCCCTCCGACGGGCGCGAGCTCAACTGTCTTAAGTCCGAACGGGCGTATCCTGGGGCATGCCTCCATCAGCGAGAAAACCCCAACCAGCGCGAGCGTCACGGTCACTCTGCACGATGTGGCGCCACACGAGGTGTACGCGCTCGACCTGCTCAGAGGCGTGTGCGGACACCCGCCGGTTGCCACTGTTGACCTGCTCTCACCGATCACGACGGCCAACACCTCGGACGGCGCCTCGACGACGACGATCTCTCCTGCCTACGGAGTCCCCGCCGCCGGTTGGTATATTCAGGTCATAGAGGAGAATTCTCTTCTCGCGTCGCAGATATCAGCTCTCCAGTACCACGTTATAGGATGTGGAAACGTTCTCGGCTATGACACGACTGACTCCGCGTTCTTGCCTGCCACTCTCACGATTCACAGGGGCGACGTGGTGATCTGGACCAACTTGTCACCCGAAGAGATCCACACAGTGACCTTCAAGGCCCCGGGAATTCCGAGACCCGGGTTCCATTCACTTGCCGGGATCACAAGAACTGCTGGCGCCAAGTACTTCGGTGGATATGCCAACTCGGGAGTCCTGACGCCAGGTGAGAGCTATCGCCTGACCTTCGAGCGAACAGGGACCTTCAACTACGACTGCCTAGTCCATGACTTTGCGCTCATGGACGGTACGGTGATCGTAAAGGACTAGGTGATGTCCCTGATAAGCCGTCTCACCAACCAAAAGGGCGCTCTCGTCGTCACGGCCCTGCTGGTCGCCGCAGTGAGTTGCGCCGCCTGTTCAGGGCCCCATACAGCCAAGTCGGCAATACTTCGAGAACCGCCTCCGGCGCCGTCGCTCTTCAAGAACCTTGCGAATTCCACCTCGTCAATGAGCACGTTGGGGATCTCAATCGCCTATGACAGCCCAGGACTCATCTCGCAAGGCATCACCTCCCAGGCCAACGGGGACATCGCTCCCAGATCTCGCAACGGCTCACTTGCAATACAGTCCCAGGGTCTCACGATCGCACAGCTCAGCCTCCTCCCATCATCTGTCGACCTGTCGTCCGTGACGCTCATTCCTGGCCTTTCTGGCCCAAACGCAGTCTCGATACCTCTCGGCGAAACGGCATCAGCCGGCTCCCACAATCCGGCAGACACCTACTTCGCCATCATCTCCGATCCACTCCTCTGGCTGGACATGCTGCGCGGTACGCGCTCCTCGCTCCCCGGCAGATCCGTTGGCGCTGCGAGCCCCCAAGGCGCAAGGGGCTCTCGCTACGACGTCGTCTACAACCTCGATACCGCGGCCAGCGCAGCGCCGGGACCAGATGCCGCAGCGCTGCGCTGGCTCGCCGGCTTCACCGGCTCCACCATGATGGCCGGCCGCGTCTGGCTTACCGGTAGCGGGGAGCTCGCCAAGATGAGCCTCCTGCGCGTGCCAACCGGATGGTTCCCGCCGCGTCACGGGAGGTACTTTTCAGCGCTCGCCGAGGGCGCCAACCAGCTTGTCCTGACGTTCAGCACTCCGAGCGCACGGAGCAGTTCCGTCACTGCTCCGGCGCCCGCGGGCGCGGTGAACCTCGCAACAACGACCAGCTACTCCGGGTGCCTGCCCGCTGGCGATACAGGCTATACAGCAGCGATCGTGGCGCACTCGAACCAGGTCATCACCGGCGCCGTGCGGGCAGCCGGCTGTAACATTGGCGTCTACATCGGCCCGGACGCGAGCGGCGCCTCCGTCGTCAGCGCATCCGTCACGGGAGCCGCGGATCACGCTATCTTCGTCCAGAACGCCGATCACGTGACCATTCGTAACGTCACAGCTTCGCTCGCGGTGACGAAACTAAGTGGGATCCGCCACGCGCTGCTGCCACAAGACAAGGCGATCGTCCTTATCGGCTCCACAGGATCGGAAGTGATCGATAGCACTCTGACCGGCTCATCCGACGGTGGGATTGCAATCGCCGACGACGGCATCATCGATCCCGCTGCACTCAACCCCGGACCTGCCAAGCCATCGAGCCACAACCTTCTCGAGGGTAACCGGGTAACCTCGGTAGGTGGATGCGGAATCGTTGTGACGAGCTTCGTGCCAGGTCAAGGCGTGTACCACAATATTGTTCGCGACAACCAGGTCCTCAACAGCGCTCCCGGCGGCATCGGCATCGGAGCTGTAAGCCCTGACACAAAAGCGCTGGCCAACCTCGTAACTCGCAACGAGATCATCGGGACGCCATCTGGAACATCCGCCCCGGGCGTCATCGTCCACTCCAACGGGGCTGGCGCTCAGGTCATCGCCAATGCGATCACGGACAATGTCATCACAAACGGCCAGTCGGTCCTGCCATATGGCGACGCGAGCCCGACCGGCATAGTCCTCATTGGCCTCTACGATCCCGTCATCGACACTGTCATCAGTGGCAACATCCTCTCGGGTGAGACTGTGGGCGTCTATGCGGCCCGGGCGACCGGTACCCGGATAACCGGCGAGCTCCCAGCACTACGCGCTGGTGGTCCACCAAACGTCGCCCGCCGCACGCCCAAGGTCGACTTTTCCATCCTCGGCGCCAGCTGAGACAGCCCTCGACGATAACGGCCACCGCTGCTGAGACAACTTCGCTGGGGAACCCCCCCACCCGGAGCCCCAAGCCTTAGAGCCCGATTTCCGCCCCGGGCACCGCTCGCGACATCCAACCTCAGCGTCTCAGCGAACGAAAGGCCCGAGCGATCATCATCCACGTCTAACGTTGTGAAACCTTTGAGCGTGTCCCAACGCCGCCTAGACCAAACGCGAGGCTGCTACCGTGGGCATGCCAAGAGCCGAGCCTCATTGCGATGACAAGTGACCCTACCTGACATTGCCGATGTCGCGCGCCGCACTCACGGCACGGACGACGGATCTCCTGTGAATCCCGGATGGACGAGGCAGTGGCCGCGAGAACGAACGCACCAAGAGATCTCCCGCATATCTCGCTGCCACGCCGCCACCTGCTTCACGTTCGACCCGCACGCCTCACGCCGCGGTCCTTATCGAATGTCGCGGTCCATACTGGACAGATGGACAGAGCCGGGTCTCCTATACTTGACACTTACACAAACCCCATCTTCACCCACCTGCAAGCGGTCGATTGCGTCCGACAACTATGATCTTCATCCAGTCCACAGCCCTAGGACGCGGGGTGAGGTGCCCAGCAGACGCCTCGCCCCACGTCCCTCCACGGCCGCCGATCTGACCACCACTTCGGCTCCGGGTTAGTTCGGCTTCACCGCCGGCGCCGTCTCGGTCGAGGCGCTCACATTGATAGGCGAGGTGGTCCCGCCGCCCAGCAGTTGATTGAACATCGGCGGCGACTCGAACAACAACAGTGGATCGTAGTTGTAGCTCAGAGTATTGAACCCGGACGGGCAGTCGATAGGCCATGTCCATGCAGGCTGGCGTTCGCCCATCGGCTCGGCATAGTTCTGAATTACAGCACCGTTCACCGTCAGATTGCCAAGCCTTCCAGACCAGCCGGTCTGGACGCTGTCGGTAGAGAACCACTGCGAAAGCAGGTTCGCGGCGCCAGAGCTGCAGTCATTTAGGAGGCGCCCCGTGCCGGCTCCGTAGTTCTGGAGCATGAAGCCATGGTGCACTGCGAGTATCACCGCATCGAGGTTCGTTATCTGACCCGACGAGCCCTGATAGCCGTTGAAGAGACCCTGGCCATTGCAGCCGGACGGCTGTGTCACGTTGCCCGGACCGTTCGGGGCGCAGAAGGGCGCTAGCGGCGTCTCAGGCGCCGCCCAGTCCAGTATCCCGTCGCCGCCATCTTGGATCTTGTCCGCGAAGTCGAGCGTCAGATCCCACACTCCGTAAGCAGCATCCTGGATCCACTCGAACGGATTTGTCATCGACGTGTTCAGCCAAGTGTTATTTCCCTCGCCCGAGCCCACGACGAATGGCATGCAGAAGCTCACGACGTTTCCACCGAAGCAGGTGATGCTGAATACCGGATCCTGGACGTACGCGTCGGCGGGGTTAGGCACGCAACCAGAAGAGAACCACCATGACCAGCAGACGAGGTTCTCCCCACCCAGGTACTCCTGGTCGATCGCGGTCGCGGTGAACGTCCACGTCTCCTCGGACAGGATCCCGCCAGCGCCAGCATCCGCGTTGCCCCCCTCGCCGCTGATCGGATTGTCGTTGTCGTTCTCCTGGGTCCAGTTGCCGGGGTTCTCCCACTGGTAGTCCGAGTTGTTCAAGAACCCGGCCTCGTCGAGGCCTCCATCTGCGAACTCGTCGTCGACTGTTCGCGTGTTCGTCGCGTTCGTGTTCCCCGTTACGTAGGGCATGAAGCTGATCACGTACTGGATAACCGTTACGACGAGGCCGACGGTCGATGTCCACCAGGAAAGGATTCCGGTGATCAGGCCGTTCAGAATACCTTGGATTGCGCCGATCACCCAGCCCACGATGTCCTGGGCCCACCAGGGCCAGCCCCCGTCGATCGAGTTGATCCAATTTTGGATCGTGCTGAAGAGCGCGTTTATGAGACAGGCTCCCGGGTTTGCCACGCAGCTGAGCCACTGGTTCACGAAGGGCGGCAGCTGGTAGGTGACGGGGTTCACCGGGTGGTCGATGAGCACGTAGTTCCGGCCGAGCAGGCCGAGGTCCGCTTGGCAGCTTCCTGGCACCGGTGTTCCTGGAGCGTGCGTGCAGGTCGAGCCGTTTGCGTTCGAGCCCGTGTACAGGATGTTGCCTGTCACCACCACGTTGTTCGCCGCCGCGATGGTGAGCTTGTAGCCGTCCCAGAGGGTGCCTGGCAGGACGATGGCATCACCTGCGGCACAGGTGTCGCCCGTCGTGCTGGCCCCGAACTCCGACTGAACCGAGTTCTGGACCGGGTTGGACCATGTGTACCCGTTGACCGTGCACTGGTCCGAGCCGAGCGAGTTGTTCTGCCATTGGTTGCCATAGGGGAGGTCGGTCCCCGGCGGGCCGGTGCCGTACCCGTTCGTCGTGACCGAAGACGGCTGCGGCGGATACTGCGCTGCCGGCGACGGCACTACGTTGGGGTCGTTCTGGACGTAGATCAGGCCGTTCGGTGGAAGCGGCACGTTCGTGCCGACACAGCCAGGCTGTGAGTTGTTGTTCGGATCGAGCGGCGTCACCGTCATCGTCGTGCCGTTCAGCTGGAAGATCGTCGGACCGGTGTACTCGCAGTTCCCAGAGGTAGGCGCCGCGTTGACCACCGGCGCCATAGTGGATGGGAACGGCAGCGGTGACTGCAGGATCGGCTGCCCCTTGGTGAAGGTTGGCACAGCATTTGTCGACCCATTCGGACAGAGGTGTGGTATCTGGAAGGTCTGGCCGAGCACGGTGACTTGACCGCCGGTGCTCGTCCAGGGGATGTAGCCGTTCGGCGCCTGAGCGGTCCCGCCCAGAGGAACACCGAGTCGCACCACGTTGTTGAACGTAGTGTTGCCGCATATGTACAGCGCGTCGTTCGAGCCGATCGGACCATGTATGCTTGCCGGGTTCATCGTGTAGCCGTGCACGTTGGCCACGTTGGAGAACGTGTTGACCTGGCAGTCATCATTATCCGGCCCGTAGCCCGAACCGGAGTAACCGCCATCGCCATCGATGTCGCCGGTATCGCCGGCGGTTCCCTCGCCGCCGCCCGTCACAAGGCCGCTGATCCAGTCGAGGATGCTGTCCATCGTAGTGCCCTCTATCTGGGCGTCTCGACCGCCGAGCGGCGCTGAGCCATCGAGGATGTTCGACTGGTAGGCGGTGTAGTCGCAGCGAAACTGTGCGAGGTCGAAGGATGCCTGGTTCGCTCCGCCCGCGATCGCGGGCAACCCGAGGTTGATGCTTCCGTTGAACAGCTGCGGCACGCATCCACCAAGGTCTACGTAGAACTGCGAGTACAGATATCCCCATAGGCCATTGAGGACATACGGCAAAGCGCTGGCAATTGCGCTCAACACCTGGGTCAGCAGGCTTCCGAGCAAGCCGTCAAGATACTGGCCGATCGGGCCGCCTGGCAGGTTGAAATTGTAATTCGCTGTCGACAGCAGGTTTGGCGAGCAGTTGTAACGTTGCGGATCCGCGGCGTTGGTGTTCGTGAAGTATGCGTAGCTGAGCAGGCTGTTCTGGGTCATCGTGACCGTGACCGTACGCACGATCTTCGTTGGCGCCGTGCCCGCTTCGCCGCTCGACACGAGCGTGACCGAGCCGCTCGCCTGGGAGAGATGAATTGTATAGGTCGTCTCTTCATTCAGCGGTGCGCCCGAGTTCGGCACAGGAGTCCACGCCCCTTGGGGCTGCCCGGCTCCCCCGTTGAGGTTGGGGCATGCTCCCGGCGGGTAGTACAGCGGCGCTGGCGGGTTTGGCGTGCACGTAGGCGTGCTGTACGCCAGATATGGCTGTGACAGGCCTGACGGCGGATGCGTGTAGTTGGTCATGAAGTCCGCAACACCCGCCTGAGCCGCGGCAAGGGCGGCCTGCGCATCTTGCTTGTTCACCGACACGGGAAGGTGCTGGCTTGCCTCGGTGAAGACGATGAGCGGCACCAGCGCCAGCAACATCAGCACGCCGAGCACGATGATCATCGCCTGGCCCTTCTGGCCGGTGAAAGGCACCCCCAAGATCCTCTCCCTACGCAGCCACCTGATTGCCCTGTGCACTTTGCTCATCGCCCTCTCACCCTTTGCCTTTGTATAGCTCGCAGAGGCTGCTCGAGCTCTCCTCGCCGCCTCGTTAGCTCTTTGTACGCCAGGCCCCCGCCTGGGTATGTCACCAGACTGCCGACATCATGCCGCCAGCCCGGCCAACCTTCCCAGTCACCTGTCCAACTGCTTCGACCAGCGCCATCGGCGCTACTGCAAATAGGCAATTCAATGGTCATCAGTTCAGGCGCTTGCCTTCCCTGCTATGCGACGTGTTCAACAGTACCACACCTCCAGGCCGTCGGTGTTGGATCGAGCGCTCCCATTCATCACGAGCCAACACCACCACCTACCACGGCTGTCCCGGGCAGGTCTGCCCCGGCGTCCCCCCCGTGCACGCCGCCTGGAACTGGATGGATGTCTGCTGCGGCGAGAGCGGGTAGTTGTACACCGACACCTGGCTTATGTCGCCGATGAAGCGATACCAGTAAGCGCTGGCGTTCCAGCCGACCGATACCGTCCCCGAGCTCGTGAAGGGAGCGTCCGGTCCCGTCCAGCCTGGGTTCCCAACCGGGGTAGTGGGAACCTGAACGCCATCGATGTACAGCGTGAACTGGTTCGCGGTTATCGGAGTGTACTTCACGCCCTGCCAGGTGGCCACGACGAAGTGCCACTGGCCGTCGGCCAGGTTCACGCCGTTGTCCACAACTCCGATCGGCGGGTAGCAGTTCGCATCGAGGATCGCGAACGGCTGGCCCTGCGCGGCCATGTTCAGGCTCAACCCGCCGTTGCACCCGCCGAGGCTGCCCCGTGCCGACAGAATGGTGGCCCAACCCTGCGGCGCGGTGCCCGTCTTGATCCATGCCGCTATCGAGTAGCTCGTCAAATTGCTCTGGAGCATGTTCGTGGACATGTAGCCGCCGCTCTTGTCCGCCCAGGAGTAGTCTCCCAGGTAATCCGCCCAGATGAAGTCAGGGTTCCAGTCTGCCCAGGAGTAGTCGGCGCCGTAGGTGTAGTCCGCCCAGGAGTAGTCGGGAGTCCACGCGAGATCCGCCCAGGAGTAGTCGCCACCCCAGTCGGCCCACCACCAGTCGTATGGTTCTGCACTGTAGGAGCACCCCCATCCACAGCCATAGCCTTGGCATGGCCCATCTCCATCACAACCCTCTTGGCCCCAGGGCGGGCCGTCCCAGTACCGCCAGCCATCGCACGGCGACCACCAGGCGCACTCGGGCTCACCATCACCGTAGTGATAGGTGTACTCGTCGCCGTCGGGCTCGTTGTCGCCGTACCGGACAGTGGTGTTGTCCACCGCACCCTGGGTCTGATCCCCGGCACAGAACACTGTGCAGCCCTCGTCCCCGTCGCCATACTGGTTCTCGTCGCCATCGGGCGCGCCACCAGGCACCACACCGTTCGGCTCGTCCCCGTCGTTGTAGGCGTGCGTCGGCTCGTCATAGACACCCTGCTCGGTGTCTGGTTCGGAGTCCGCTACCGTGTTGGGCGCAAACGAGGTAGCCGTCTGGGTGGGATCGCACTTGAGGGGCCCTGGCTGAGCTCCTCCTATCGCGCCGGCCTGCAGCGTCCCACGGTTCGCGTTGCCGCTCATGTCGGGAACGATCGTGTCGGGCTGGCCGTTCACCGTCGCTGGCTGGTTCAACGCCCAATAGGCGAGCGGCCTGTCGGCAAGGACCACCGATGAGTAGCACTCCTGAGCCGGAGGCACCGATGCTGCAGCCACATTGGCCAGGTAGATCCGGTTGTTGAGCGTGGTGGAGGGGTTTGAATTCGTGACGCCGGCATTGGGCGGCACAACGCGTGTCTGTAGATGTATCTCGACGCTCGCCACACTTTGCGAAGCGACGGCGCCGCCTGCGCCACCCGGCGCCGCCTGCAGCTGCGCTCCGGTTACGTCATAGTAAGTGAACAAAGGCGACGAAGCCACCACGCTACCCGTGTCGGTGATCACCTGCGACGCCGCCGGTAAGCCGCCGATGTTGCCAATGGCCCCCCCGCCGTTGAGGCTCATCGTTCCTGATGCTATCCCCGCAGCAGTTGGACACACCGTTGAGTAGTTTGGCGGCGTTGCATTGGCCACGGCTCCGATGCTGAGAGTGTAGGTCGGACGACCGGCCTGCTGGGTCAAGAAAACATAGACAAGGGCGCTGGACGGCACGGACGGTGCCCCCGGAGAAGGAAGGTTTGCTTCGAAGACAGCAGCATCGGGGCAAGCCAGGTAGAAATTAACCTGCGTCGTGGACGTACCTGTAGGTCCACCAGGAGTACCAATGGTGTCCACAGTCACGGCTCGAAACACCTTTGCCAGCGCCGTTTCGATGGTCTGCGCGTCGTTCTGCGCCGACGCTGCAGAGCTGGATCGCACTCCCTGGGTCTGCAGCATCACCACAACCCCTGCTACAGCGCCGATGATCAGGGCAAAGATCGCCATGGCGACCACCAGCTCCACGAGCGTCGTCCCAACCATCCCACGCCATCCTGCGCGGCGGCGACGCCTTAGATAACCGGTCATGAGCGCACTCCCCACTCATATGCCAGCTCATATCTCCGTCGCTCGCACTCCCCCGTCACATGACTCGAATCCCGCTTACGCTCCACGCAAGCCCCTCTCATCAACACAAATCTCCGGCCTCGGCAACCCCACTCCGAAGGAAACCATTACACCCGCACGTTATATTACTCATTCCCGATTGCAAACGCAACATCTACATGACAGATAACGCCGGTACTCACATTCGTGTACTTACACGAAGTAGCTACTTGGCAATGAATTCGGGACATGCCCAAGGTCATTAGCATAGCGGCTCGAAGCAAGTTACACAACGCGCCCTACGCTGCCTCACCGCTTCCCTGGTACCGGTGCTCCAAGCCGTTTCTCTTTCGCCACTTTCTCGTCTCGCCTTCCCCCGGTTGCCTCCCTCGCCACAAGAGACCCCAGGGATCCGAGCTCAAGTAGTCCTTTTCCCTGACCTCAAAACACCTGATCGTCTGCTCGCTTAATAATACCGTACGTCCCTTGTTACCACATTGCGCAGCGCCTGTGATCGCGCCCAGCGGCACGGTCTAACCATTGCGCCCGCGCATACACCGAACATGCAAAAGGCCAGGTTGTGAACTACATATATGACACTATCACCAGTAACGTCATCAGATCGTAACATTGTCGTACCCGTTTCGTCGCTTTCCGGGAGCATGATCGTACCTAGGGCTCGGGTAGATGATGTCGAGGATGCAAGAGACAGGCATCGACCCGACGTGCGGTTCAGGATCTCGGGGCGGGGACATATCACCGAGGTGTCAGTAAGAAAGCAAGAGCCAGAAGCAACAACAAGAAGCTAAGGAGTGCGGGCACGAAGTTGGGGATGCAGCCGGTGTAACTGCTCAATGTACGGTCTGACATCGGAACGGGTCGATAGAACCTGCATCACCGGAGCACAACGAGGCGGAAGACAGACAGAAAGAGAAAGATCGCACAAGGAGCTCGAGTACCAGATCTGGTTCAGGCGTCGGAGAACCGGGTGTCATGCAAACGTTCGGCAAGGTTGCCGATCGGTTCCAAACGCTTTACAGAAGGCGGGACGAGCTCGTAGCGAGTGGACGGGCAACTTGATGGAACGCAGAGGAGACCAGGTAACCGGATAGGAGTTGACCAAGTCGATGGATGCAAGTCATGCCACAGACAGCCAAGACGCCGGGAGGGTGAGAGGCGTAGGAATAAGGCAGCCAGGCGCTGACATCTCGAGTGCGCGGTCGAGCGCCGGTGCGCCGAGCTCAGCCATGCGGGGGGTTCCGATGACATCAGAGCGATCCCCTGGTAGTTCAACAGCGGATACCCAGTCCTCATCACGGCAACCGAGCCCTGTTGACGCCAAGTACGGCGTTCCGGGCACTACACGGGCCCGGCCACTGAGCCCATCGGAGGATGCCGCGAGCTTTGCGGGCAGACCTGCCGCCCGTATAGCCAAGAGCACCCGGGGTGATCTGCTCGTGCTCGAGTCCTGCCACAGCACCTGGCTCTTCGATCGCGCCAAGATGCGTTTTCGTCGAATTCTCAAAGGCCTAGACCTGGATGTCCACCAAGCATCCACCGGATGGCGCGACTACTTCGGCATAGAGCTCGACAGCGACTCCGAATCGTTTGTGGTCTTGCTCAACAGGTCCGGAACGCGCCTGCTGCGCTCGTGGCGCCACGTAGAGAATTGCAAGCAGTGCGGGACTGAGTCAACCGCCGAGATATCGCTCACCGAGCTGCGCGAGGCCTCCGGGACCTGAGAAGCCACATGGCCACCAGGCAATAGCCTGGGCATAGGGCACACACCCACACCGAATAGTGCGCGCTGGGTCGCCCGTCGACGGCGGCGGGCGACCCAAGCGTTCGAGCACGACACAACAACCGCTGCCAGCGGTCGGCGACCGATGTCCTGTGGTCATATAGGCTGGGTTCATGCACCTAGCCGTGCACCTGGTCATCCTCGCGGGAGCGACCCTGGCTGGCGTCCTGGCCTTAGAGCTCGTAGCTGTAGCGTTGCGGCGCGCCATTCCGCAGGCCGGCGCCACACTGGAGCGCTCCCTCATTTCGCGCGGACGCGGTCCATCGAGGTTGATCGTCGCAGTAGCCGCGTTCGCGATCGCGCTAGCAAACGTGAGCCTGAGCGCCCGGGTGGACCGGGATGTCTCACACGTCACGGTGATCGCGATGACGGCTGCGATCGCCTGGCTGCTCATAAGGTTGACATACGTCGTCGAGGATGTCCTACTCGATCGCTACAGGCTCGACAGCGCAGATAACCTCCGGTCGCGAAGGATTCATACCCAAGTTCAAGTTCTACGCCGCGTCACAGTCGCCGCGGTCATCGTGGTCGCCTTCGCTATCATGCTGCTCAGCTTTTCTCGAGTCCGGGCTGCTGGCGCGGGCCTCCTTGCCTCGGCAGGCCTCGTGGGCATCTTTGCCGGGTTCGCGGCAAAGCCTGTCACTACAAACCTGATAGCCGGGGTCCAGATCGCGATCACACAGCCAATTCGCGTCGACGACGTCGTCGTGATCGACGGCCACTGGGGACGTGTCGAGGAGATCAGCCTCACCAACGTGATAGTCAGGATCTGGGACATGCGGCATCTGGTGCTTCCAATCTCCTACCTGGTCTCCAACCCATTCGAGAACTGGACTCGCGACAGCGCCGCGATACTTGGTTGGGTGCACCTGGAAGTCGACTACAGCGCCCCTGTTGCCGAGGTGCGCGGTGAGCTACACAACATCCTGAGAAGCTCACCCGAATGGGACGGCGTCACGTGGAACCTCCAGGTGACCGGAGCCACCCCATCAACACTCCAGCTACGGGCCTTGATGAGCGCCCCCGACAGCACTGCCAGCTGGAACCTCCAGTGCAAGGTCCGGGAAGAGCTCATATCTTTCCTCAAGTCCCAGCACCCTTACGCTCTGCCGCGTATCCGCGCTGAGATCGACACCCCACACCAGCCAGACCAGCCATCGAGCTCTTCGCACCCGAGTCCTCCGGGTGACGCTGATCTGGGTCAATAGGTGAAAGTCAATAGGTGAAAAAACCAGAGATCCACCATTCACCCAGCGCTACGGAGTCGGCGCGGAGACATCCAGCCCGACAGCGTCCACCTGCTCGGACGGATGGCCGGCCTGTTCAAGATCGTCGTGTAGACGATGAAGATGGGAAGGCCACCAGTTCCACTTGCCGAGCAGGACCACGATGGATGGGACGAGCAGCGAGCGAACCAGGAAGGTGTCCAGCAGGATGCCTGTCGCAAGGCCTATGCCGATCTCACGTATCGAGCCGGTCGTCGCTATGGTGAGCACGACGAACGTACCTGCGAGTATCAACCCAGCCGATGTCACCGTCGACCCCGTGGACCCCACTGCGCGCCGGACCGCAACCGGCAGCGACGCGGTGTGGGCCTCCTCCCGTATACGGCTCATTACCAGGATGTTGTAGTCCTCCCCCAGAGCCATGAGGAAGATGAACATGAAGAACGGGAGGATGAAGTTGATGCCACTGTGCCCCCCGATGACGACAAAAGCCAGCACCGCCAGGCCAAGCGCGGCCAGGTACGACAGGCCGACGCTCACGATCAGGTAGAGCGGGGCGATGAGACTGCGAAGCAGCAGGATCAGCAACAAGAAGATCACAAACAAGACGACGGGGATGATGTGAAGAAGGTCCGATCCCGAGATCGAGCTGACGTCGTAGAGCGCCGCTGCCTCTCCAGCAACACCGCTCGCGACGGCTCCAATCCCAGCGCCGACGTGCGACACGGCTCTTCGAACCAGGGGAATTGACCGCATTGCCGCGTTGGAGGTTGGCGCACCAGCAGAGAGCGCCGTATAGAACTGGAGGGTCTTCCCGTTCGGCGAAATGAAAGATGCCGCGGCCCTATATGCCTGGTAGGCAGCTCGAGGGATCACCACGCCTGGAGGTTCAAGCACAGGCAGCCGCCCCAGTGATCCGAGATGCTGGTGCAGCGCCACCAGCAAATCAGCAGGGATAGGCCTCCCGTTGGGATCCAGCGGTCCGACTACAGCCTGGAAGACCCGCTCGGACGACAGGCTCCTGGTCGCATTGACCAGCACGGCCGGTTCCCGCCAGACAGAGGTCTTCAGCCTGAACAGCACATTGGTCGGGTTGATGTCTGCAGCAGCGAAGTGCTTGGCGATGACGGCTGCTCCCATTGCGGAGTCACTGCCAGTGGGCGCTGTTGTGGCGCTGTTGAAGCCCGACGGGGCATAGGCCAGGTTGAAGAGCGCGAGGCATCCGAACAAGAAAGCTCCCACCGCAAGGGTCGCGACCGGCCGCCCGACCGCCCGACCTGCGATGCGTCCCCATAACCCTTCCCGATGCGTGCCCTCCGATGGCACTCGCGACCAGAAGACCGCACGACCAAATATTGCCAGAAGCGCTGGCAGGAGGGTCAGATCCACCAGGAGGACAATGGCTATCCCGATCGCCAAGCCGGGACCGAGCCCACGGTAGAGACCGAACGAAGCGAGCAACAGGGACACGAACGCCAGGATCACGGTTGATCCGGAGAACACGATAGATTCGCCGACTCTCGTAAGCGCCTTTGTGACAGCGGGCCGGGGAGCAAGGCCCCCGCCCATCTCCTCGCGAAGCCTGAAGATGAGGAACAGCCCGTAATCCGTGCCCGCGCCGAGCATGAGAACTATCAGCATGAACTGCGTAAAGCTCGAGACCTCGACACCAGCTTTGGCCGCCTCCGCTATGACCGGCCCGGCGACAACAAGGGCCAGCGCTGCGGGGAGCAGCGTGATGAAGGGAGCCAGCAACCCCCGAAAGACGATCAGGAGAAGCACGATTATGAAAAGGATGGAGAGCATCTCGGTCAGCTTCTGCTGCTTCGAGGTGCTTGAATTCGTGTCCACGGCGATGGGGAGCTGGCCGGTGAAGTGAGCTTGGAGCGATCCCGAGATCGTCTCGCGCGAAAGGACCGAACGCACTTCGGTCACCACCTTACGGCCCTTGCTTGCGTCGACCGCACCGACGGAGGTCTCCACAAGTGCCCTACGCGCTTCACCATCG
>JAJYWA010000065.1 GCA_021791755.1 Actinomycetes bacterium
GCTGGCGCCTTCTTCGGCGCCGCTTTCTTCGGCGCCGCCTTCTTCGAGACGAGCTTCGCCTTGGAGGCAGGCGGACCCGATGAACGCTTCTCAGCAAGCAGTTCGCTTGCACGCTCCAGCGTCAGCGAGTCGACCGTGTCTCCGCCGCGAAGAGAGACATTGTACCCGCCGGAGGTCAGGTACGGCCCGTACCTGCCGGACTTCAGAAGCATTGCCTCGCCGGTCTGGGGATCTGGTCCCAGCTCTTTCAGTGGCGCCGCGGCCGACCCCCACCGGCCTCCAACCTTCGGCTGTGCAAACAGCGCCAGAGCCTCGTCCAGCGCCACAGTGATGAGCTGTTGCTCGGACGAGAGGTTCCTCGTCTCCGACCCCTTCTTCAAGTACGGACCGAAACGCCCGTTACAAGCAGTGATCTCCATGCCATCCGATGGATCGACGCCAACGACACGAGGCAGGCTCAGCAGCACCAGCGCATCCTCGAGAGTCACGGTCTCTGGCGACATCCCTTTGAACAGCGATGCTGTCTTTGGCTTCTTAGCGGCTGAAGCCTTCTTCGTCGCAGCATCCGGCTTCGAGTCAGAATCCTTGATCTCCTTCGAAGCTGCCTCTCCCAGCTGGACGTAGGGACCGAACCTCCCTGCCCTGAGCAACACCGGCTTGCCAGTGGCCGAATCGACACCCAACACACGTTCGGATTGGCCATTCGATGCCAGCATCTGCTCGGCACGCTCGACAGTCACCTCGTCCGGGCAAAGGTCAGGCGGCAACGAAGCCCTGTCGTCTCCACGCTGGAGGTACGGCCCATACCGGCCAACGCGCACCACTATCTCCCGGCCGTCGGAGGAGGCGCCAACTAGAATAGAGTTGATCTCGTGCGCATCGATCTCTCCGAGGCGCGCCAAGACCACCTCTTTGAGCCCTTGATCCGAGCGCCGCGAGCCGCCGGCAGGAGCAGTTGCTACTCCGGACTGCTGGGCGCCGAAGTAGAAGTCAGTCAACCATGGGAGCGCCTGCCGTCGCCCGCCGGCGATCTCGTCCAGGTCATCTTCCATCGTCGCGGTGAAGCCGAAGTCGACCAGCTCGGCAAAGTAGCGCTCCAGCAAGCCGACGACTGCGAAAGCCATGAAAGACGGCACGAGAGCCGTCCCCTTCTTCCACGCGTAACCGCGATCGCCAATCGTAGAGATGATGCTCGCATACGTCGACGGGCGGCCTACGCCCAGCTCCTCGAGCGCCTTCACGAGGGTGGCTTCCGTATAGCGAGCAGGCGGCTGGGTCTCGTGCGATCTTGCCTCGATTCCTCCGGTCTCAACCCACTCACCTACGGCAAGGCGAGGCAGGCGAACATTGGCCGTGGTACGGACGCCATCGGCGCCCGAAGGAGCATCGGCGCCCGAAGCACCCGATCCAGGCCCCTCGGCTTCGTCGCTTCCCTCGGTGTACACCTCGAGAAAGCCTGGAAATTTGATCACGCGACCTGACGCTGCAAATTCCAGCTCGAGATCCTCGTGATCGACTGTTGCCTGGCCTTCGGAGCCCTGAGCCGCCCCAGGACCGTTGGTGACCGCTCCCCGAAGGGCCGGCAATACGTCGATCAGATCCGCGACGCCACCGGGCTTCGTGCCCACGAGGCGAAGCTGCGCGCTGGTCCCAGTTGCATCAACCATCTGTGACGCAAGCGTCCGCCTCCATATGAGCTCGTACAGCTTGGCTTCATCCGAACCCACGAGACGTGCGACCTCCTGGGGCGATCGGAATGTGTCACCCGCCGGACGGATGGCTTCGTGTGCCTCCTGGGCGTTGCGAACCTTTCCTTTGTAAGCGCGTGGAGAGCCAGGCAGGTACTTCGGTCCGTAGAGCCTCGATATCTCATTGCGCGCCGCACGCAGCGCCGTATCAGACAGCACCATCGAGTCCGTACGCATGTAGGTGATGTAGCCCTGCTCGTACAGGCGCTGAGCCACCTGCATCGTACGCCTGGCCGTGAACCGCAGCTTCCTGCCCGCCTCCTGCTGGAGCGTGGAGGTCATGAATGGCGGAGCCGGGGAACGCTTGAACGGTTTCTCGACAAGCGACTTGACGGCGAACGCGACGCTATCCATCAGCGCCACCAGGGACCGCGCAGGCCCCTCCACGAGCCACAGCGCATCGCTGCTGGCGTCCGCCAGCTCACCACGGTCCGAGAAGTCCTTGCCGTTGGCTACACGCCTGCCCGCAACAGACACGAGCAGCGCCTTGAAGGTCTCTCCGTCGCCGAGGAACGTGCCCTCGAGGTCCCACCATTCGGCAGCGGAGAACTTGATCCTTGCGCGCTCTCTCTCCACGAGCATCCGAGTGGCAACGCTCTGGACCCTGCCTGCGGAGAGCTTGGGCATGACCTTCTTCCAGAGCACCGGCGACACTTCGTAGCCATATAGGCGGTCGAGTATGCGCCGGGCCTCTTGAGCATCCACGAGCCGGCGATCGAGGTCACGCCACTCCTGCAGGGCTCGCTCTATAGCTGGTTTCGTGATCTCGTGGAACACCATTCGCTTTACCGGAACGTGTGGAGCGAGGACCTCGACGAGATGCCAGGCGATCGACTCGCCCTCACGATCCTCATCTGTCGCGAGGTAAACCTCACTCGCTGCCTTGACCAGCGATTTCAGCTTCTTCACCTGGCTCTTCTTCTCAGCAGGCACTATGTAGAGAGGTTTGAACCCATGGTCCACGTCAACCCCGAGAGTTGCCCATGGCTCCGCCCGCAAAGATGCCGGTATGTCCTTAGCCCCTCTCGGCAGATCCCTCACATGGCCAATAGACGATTCGACGACGTAGGAGGATCCGAGGAACCCGGCAATTGTCTTCGCCTTGGCAGGAGACTCGACTATCACCAGAGGCTTGGCCACTAGACAACCGACCCTTGCCCGTTGAGCGAAGAGACCCGTAGGGGCTCGATGCTTTGGCTCATAGCGTTATTTCTTACGCTCTTCTGGCTTCTTACACTCTTCCGGCTTCTAGAGTCTCGCAGGCTCACAGCAGAGCCGCTCAGGGCACGGTGCCCGAAACCGTCGGCGATCCAGCCTCAGCGTCAGCGGTAACGTCGAGGCCAGGCGCCCTGCGCTTGGAGAACAAGATTGCAGCCAAGAGTATCACGAGTGCAACACCTGCAATAGAAAAGCGAGCCGGACCATTGTGCCGGAGGCTGATGACGGCTGGAAGGACGAGAAGTGACACGAGGTTCATGACCTTGATAAGCGGGTTGAGCGCAGGACCGGCCGTGTCCTTGAAAGGATCGCCGACGGTGTCGCCGATCACAGCCGCCTTGTGCGCTTCAGAGCCTTTGCCGCCCTCGTTACCGTCCTCGATGTACTTCTTCGCATTGTCCCAGGCGCCGCCTGCATTGGACAGGAAGTTCGCCATCAGCTGGCCAGTCAGGATCGCGGCAGCGAGAAAGGCGCCGAGCGCGAGGTAATTTATCCCGAAACCCACGATAACCGGGGTCAAGACCGCAAGGAGGGCTGGCGTCACAAGCTCCCGCTGGGCCGCAGCCGTGCAGATGCCTATGACCCGACCGTACTCGGGCTTCTCGCTCCCTTCCATGATCCCCGGATGCTCTCTGAACTGCCTCCGGACCTCCTGGACAACCGTGCCGGCAGAGCGACCCACCGCCCGGATCGCCAGCGAAGAGAAGAGAAACGCGACCGAACCGCCGATGAGCAGGCCGATAAAGGTCGTTGGATCTGCGACGTTGATCTTGATGGAGTTGAACAGCGAGCCGTTCACCGGATGAAGACCAAGGCGCGAGCCAATCGTCTCGACAAAAGACGCGAAGAGCGCCACGGAGGCTATCACCGCGGAGCCTATTGCCACCCCCTTGGTGATGGCCTTTGTGGTGTTGCCGACCGCATCGAGGCTTACCATGATCCGCTCTGCTCCACCCGTGAACTCGCCTGACATCTCCGCGATGCCGGCCGCATTGTCGGCCACCGGTCCAAAGCTGTCTTCGGAGACCACCATGCCGGTCGTGGAGAGCATCCCTATACCGGTCAGCGCAACCAGGTACAAGGAGAGCTCTACGTGACCCCGACCAAGACCTATCGCCACCGCGATTGCAAGCGCGATCGCGAGTATCGCCCATACCGTGGACTCGAGCCCGGCGCTCATGCCGGACAGAACCGTCGTCGCTGGGCCCGTTCGAGCCGACTCCGCGATCTCGCGTACCGGGGAGCGCTCCGTCGAGGTGAAATGCTCCGTGATCCTGCTCGCAAGCTGGGCCAAGACCACCCCCGCCAGCACAGCCCAGAATGGGCGTAGGTCATGAAGGTAGAACTGCGATACAAAAAAGGCGCCGATGACGGTCAGGATGCCCGCCGTAGCGAAGCCACGATTGATAGGTGACATCGCTGTGCGGTCACCTTGCCGCGCGCGAACTGTGAAGATGCCGATCGCAGATGCCAGAATCCCAATGCCCTGGACGATCAGGGGAAAGATCACGAATGGGGCAGCATTTCCAGACGGGTGGATGGAGTGGAACGCTGCATAACCAAGGATCAGGGAGGCGATGATCGTGATCTCGTAAGACTCGAACAGGTCCGCTGCCATGCCGGCGCAATCTCCAACGTTGTCTCCAACGTTGTCGGCGATCGTCGCGGCGTTGCGCGGATCATCCTCGGGTATGCCCACCTCGACCTTGCCAACAAGATCTGCGCCAACGTCAGCGGCCTTCGTGAAGATACCTCCTCCAACCCGCATGAACAGCGCGAGTAGCGACGCCCCGAAGCCAAAGCCGATCAAGACATCCGTTGCAGTGTTCTGGAAAACGAAGGCTATGGTCGTCGCCCCAAGCAGACCGAGGCCCACGCAGAACATCCCGGTGATGCCTCCAGTGCGGAACGCGACCGCCAGCGCGTCCTTAAGCGACCCCTCCTTTGCGGCGGCGGCGGTGCGCACGTTGCCTCGCACCGCGAGGCTCATTCCGATGAACCCAGTCAAGCCAGAGCACAGCGCACCAGCAAGGAACGCGATCACGCGGAACAGCCCCGAGCTGGCAAAGCTCAAGGCAACGGTACCTTTCGGGCCGACTACCTGCGTAGCAGTGAAGAAAACCAGTATCGCCAGCGGAACGACGATCATGAGGATCGTCTTGAACTGGCGCCGGAGAAAAGCCTCCGCACCTTCCTGTACAGCAAGCGCTATCGAGCGCATGGTGCTCGTACCCTGCGGCGCCGCAAGGACCTTCCGCATCAAGAAAATGCCTACGCCTATACCAATTACAGCTGCCACTAGGGTGAGCACGAGCCAAAGCTTGCCAGTGCTACCCAATGTGAACGCCTGGTACCCGCTCTCAGCGGCCAGGACGTGGATCATTGCGACTTCTCCCTTCATGTGCCAACTGCGCTCTGAACTGCGCAAGATAGTTTTCGCTGCCCGATAGAGCAAGCCCAGCTACTCTGGCGTGCAGCGTCTCATAGAGCTTTCTGATGGACGGCGCCCCATCCCAAGCCGGCGCCTGCGAGAGCATGCGTCGCTTGGAGCAGTACCGTAGCACCACCGGACATGCTCACGCAGCCACTCCGGCGCCGCTCACAGCGACGGGCTTCAACGCTGGCACTGAAGCGCTGGCGGAGGAGAGGACGGCCGGGGGCCGTTCCACGTCGCAGGAGTCTCCTCACGACACTCGCCGGGACATCGTTTTCGGGACGTCGCCGGGACATCAGGGACCAGGTTCCAGCACCTCGATCTCCGGGTCCAGCATCGCTAGCCTCTTTCCGGCCGACCCAACCGTGCCCTCCACGACCAGAAGAGCTCCTGGCTCCAAGCCCGTAACCTTGCGCGTGCCATGTAGCACAACCTTGATGCGGCCAGTCGGGTCAGCGACAATGCACTCCAAGCTTGCCTCGCCAAGATGGGGCTTTACGGTCACCGACTCCACTCGGCCCACCACCCGGCACCACCTGCCCCACACCACATGGTCAATTGGCGTCGTCTCAGCCGGCGCTTTACCACTGGATGCTCTAGGCGCTGCCATGGCCAAAGGACCGCCTGGCGGAAGAGGCGCTGGAGGCGGAAGAGGCGCCTCAGTGCCAGCGCCGGACACTGCGGCTGCGGCGCCGCTTGCGCCGCTTGCGCCGCTCGTCTCGGCAAAGCCGGCAGCGGACCCACCACGAGTCTCGGCCGGTGCTTGCCCGCCGGATGCAGCATCAGCACGGAGAGACGTTCGCAACCGATCACTGGCGCCGTCGAGCCGGTAGGGAACGATCGTAGCGGTCGCGTGATCCAGCGTGCTGACGACCGCAGCGATGTGCTCGGCAGTGCGATCATGCAGGAAGCGCCAGGGCCAACCGTACCGGCGCCGCGGCAGCACCACCGTCACCTCCGTGACGCCATCGCTCGTCTCGTGCGCCACGACCTCGAGCGCGGCCCTCGCGAGACGCCGATCGGGACAGTCCATAACGTCGAGCGGCAGACGCGAGAGCTCGAGCCTGCCCCAGCCGTCTTCGAGCTCACGAGCGATTCGGCCGTCGAGCACGAAGTGAACAGCCCTCAGCTCATCGGGCATCAGGGTGCGCGCGTAGCGAACGGCTTTTGCCGTCGCGAGATCCAAGCGATCGACCAGAAGGAGCACCACATGGCGGTGAAGCACCGGCTCGGTACATGCTCTCTGCGCCCCATCTTCGAGACGCGCATCCTCCCATGCGTACCGCCCGTGGAGACGCACAAGCAAGAAGACGCCGAGCGGCAATGCAAACACCACCACCCAAGCGCCCTCGGTGAACTTCGTCACTGCGAAGATCACGTCCACGATGAACGAAAGAACCGCTGCGCTCCCATTGATCGCCGTCCTGCGCTGCCAACCAGGTTCCCTTTCAACGAGGTGGTGCTTGACCATCCCCGCGCCGGCCATTGTGAACGACGTGAACACGCCAATCGCGTACAGCGGGATCAGAGCGTCCACCTTTGCGCCGCTGACAAGGAGCAAGGCGACAGACACCGCCGTGAGCACGAGCACGCCGTTCGAAAAGGCAAGCCGGTGGCCACGCTTGGTCAACTGCCGTGGCAAGTAGGAGTCCTCGGCGGCAAAGCTCGCAAGGTAGGGAAAGCCCGTAAAACTGGTGTTGGCAGCGAACACAAGGATCAGCATGGTTGCAGCTTGCGTAAGATAGTAGAGGAGCGTTCCCAGCGGGCTGTTGCCGTAAACGTACCTCGCAATCTGGGATATCACAGTAGGAGTCCCACTGAGGAACGGAACGGGGTGCAGGATGGTCGCGAGCGCTGAGATGCCAACTATCGACGTGCCAAGGATGAGGCTCATCAACACAAGGGTCCGACGCGCATTGCGAGACTCGGGAACCCTGAAGATGCTCACACCGTTCGATATCGCTTCGACGCCCGTGAGAGCCGAGCCACCTGACGCAAAGGCCCGGAGAACAATGAACAGTGATGCGCCGAGAAAGAGCCCTCCGCCGACGTGACCTATGTGCAACGCTCCTGCGGCGTGCACCGAACGGGGGTGAAGCATTCCGAGTGATGCCTTAACCACTCCCACCGCGATGAGCAACCCCATGCTCCCGACAAACAGGTACGTGGGAGCAGCCAGCGCCTTGCCAGCCTCGCGAACCCCTCGCAGGTTCACAAAAGCAATCAGCAGCACCAAGCCCACGGAGACGGCCAGCGAGTAACCTGCAACGACCGGGAACGCGGAGGACAGAGCCGCCGTCCCCGCTGCAACAGACACGGCAACGGTTAGCGTGTAGTCGATCAGCAGCGAGACCGCTGCAATTTGAGCGACGTTCGGACCAAAGTTCTCCCTGGCGACCACGTAGGAGCCCCCCGCTTTGGTGTAAACGTTGATCACTTCCCGGTAAGACAGTGTCACGAACATGAGCACCAGAACCACAGCCAGGGTGATCGGGAGCACAAGTGAGAAAGCAGCGACACCAATCGCCGGCACCAGTACAGTCAGCATCTCCTCCGTCGCGTAAGCAGAGGACGAGATGCAGTCCGACGAGAGCACCGCGAGTGCGGTCGGCTTACCCAGCCGCTCGGTAGCCAGAGCCTCCGTGTTGAGCGGCGGACCCAGGAGCTTGTTCTTCAACCGATACCCGATCGACTCCGGTAGCTGCACTTGTCCAAGCTGCCCACCTGGAAGCTGTCCACCTGGTGGGCCCAGTGGGTCTGGTGGGCCCAGTGGGTCTGGAAACCAAGACGCCGCACTGCCACGGCCCGGCGCCAACCCGTCGGCACGGCCTCCTTGCGCCCCAGTTGCCTCGTGCCGCGTCTTCATGACACCTGCACAGCCTTTCCTTCGCCCGCCTCGTTGTCACGCGCGCTGCGCGATCCCGTGACCATGAGCGACTAGATTAGACGCCCAGCAAGCTGGGCATACATCGACATCTGCGCCTTTCGACATCCGCACCAGCGTCCGTGCGCACACCCGAGAACCACCCCGAGAACCACGGCACGGCGCCCGAAACGACAACTCACCAGCGCTGCCATCATCCCTTGAGGGCCCCAGCCGTCAGCCCACGGACCAGCTGGCGCTGAAAAGCAACGAGAAGGATGAATATAGGCAGCGCGGCAAGAACGGTCCCGGCAAAGATGACATTTGTCTGGTCCACGTTCGCGGCCTGCAGCTGGCGCAGCCCAATCTGAACCGTCCGGACCCCACTGGTCTCCGTCACGATAAGCGGCCAGAGGTACTGGTTCCATGCGCTGAGGAAGGCGTACAGAGCGAATGCCCCTATCAGTGGTCTATTGATGGGCATGACGATCCTCGTCAGAAAGCGGAAGTGACCGTAACCATCCAGGCGGGCCGCGTCACACAAGTCACGCGGGACGCCCAGGAAAGCCTGCCGGAAAAGGAAGATACCGATCCCGCTTGCCAGAAATGGAACAATGAGGGCAGGAAATGAGTTAAACCATCCCAGATCTACAATGGTCTGTCGATTGGGAACGATTGTCGCCTCCATGGGCACCATGAGGGTAGCAATACAGATCATAAATGCTGTTCTTCGAAAGGGAAACCGCATAAATGCGAATGCATAACCAGCTAGTACTGACGTAATTACCTCTGCCAACACTATCATCAGGGTGACAAACGCACTATTGCGAAGGTATACGCCTAGATGAGCCTGATTGAAGGCCGTCGAAAATGACCCCCACAGAGGATGGGTGGGGAACAAAGTCGGTGGGCGTGCCGCTATTTGAGGGGCTGACAGGAGGGAATTCACGACTGTTATGTAAATCGGAAACCCGATGATCACTGCCATCACGCCCAGCGGCACATAGCGCAGCACTGTCACAGCAACCTTCCGGGCGCCTTGCGTGCGCGGCCATCGCGCCCAACTTGGAACCGTGCGAGCACTCGGGCGCCTGTGCTTCATCTCCCGGGCCGGTTACCCCTCGGCCGGTTTCCCCTCGGCCGGTTGCCCCTCGGCCTTTGTGGCCGGGCCCCGATGTTCTGCGCGCGACGGCTCAGGCGGAACGTCCATAGAAAACCCTTCGCTCGAAGAACCAGAACTGAGCCAGTGTAAGCACAAACAGGATAAGGAACAAGATCACCGACATTACGGCGGCTAATCCATAATTGTTGTCAATGAATGCAGCTTGATATATATAGTAGATTAGGACAAGGGTGTGGTTGTTAGGTCCACCCTGTGTAAGTAGATCGATCTGGCCAAAAGCCTGGAATGACCCAATGACCCCGACGACGGCAGCAAAAAAAATAGTCGGTGATAATAGTGGCAACGTTATACGACGAAACCGGATCCACGAGGACGCTCCGTCAACACGAGCTGCCTCCAGCAAGTCGTCGGGAATTGACTGTAAGGCAGCACTCATTAGAATAAATGTAAAACCTATATTCTGCCACAAGGTCACGACAGATACCGCTGGCAATGCCAATGTTGGATCCTGCAAGATACCCGTCCCGCCGCGCTTGCCGAGCCAGTAGCTGAACAAGCCCACCTGCGGATCCAGGAGTGTAAAGAAGATCACGGATGCCACGGCCGTCGACGTTGCCACGGTGGACGAAAAGATCGTTCTGAACACTCGGATCCCTGCCAACCGCTGATTTGCCAGCGCCGCAAGGGCAAGGCCCAACACTATTCCGGCAGGGACCGTCAAGACCACGAACAGCAAGGTTCTCTCCAAACTGTGGAGGAACGGCGGCGATGTCGCTACGGATCCGTACTGGGACAGCCCGACGTACTTCGACGGGAGGTTGGGGAACGGCGGCGTCCTGTAGAGTCCGAGCCATACCGCCTTTCCCAACGGATAGAAGACAAATACTGCGAACACGACAAGTGCCGGCAGGACCCACAGGTACCCCAGTGCCGCCTCACGCACCGCTGGGGATCGGACACGGCGGTGCGCACCTGCGATCAAGAGTCGACCCTCTCTCCATTGGATGGATCGAAGAGATGAGGCTCGCCGAGGGCCGAGAGCGTGATCGCTTCCCCCGTTCGAAACACCGGCCCCCCGGCGATGGCGCTGGCTCCCACAAGCTGGCCGGTGCCAAGACGGCACGACAGCTGCTGGTAACCAGCGACGTCTTCCACGAGGCTGACCGTCGCGCTCACGGCCCCCTTCGGATCCGGGTGAAGATCCTCGGGTCTGATGCCAACCAGCACGTGGTCAAGGTTGCGCCGTCGCACCCGTGCCACTAGCTCAGGGCTGAGAGCGATCTCGCCTCCAGCGAAGATCGCCGCTCCGGCGCTCTCCCCGGCCCTTGCTGAGGGACCGCTGGGATATCGCTCGGCATCCCACCCGGCGCCGGCGCCAGCCGAGCCCGGTGCGCGTGCTCCGGTTCGCGCAAGCTCCGCTGTTCCGATGCGAGCAGGGACTATGTTCATTGGGGGATGGCCAACAAAACCAGCCACAAAGGCGTTCGCCGGCCGTTCGTAGACAGCACGCGGCGCGCCCACTTGCTGGAGGCGCCCTTCGTGCATGACGGCGATGCGCTGGCCCATCGTAGTGGCCTCGACCTGGTCATGTGTCACGTAAATCGATGTGGTACCAAGACGCGCGTGCAACTCCACCAGCTCGGCGCGCATCTCGAGGCGAAGCTGGGCATCGAGATTGGACAGCGGCTCATCAAGGAGGAACGCCGCCGGTCTACGCACTATCGCCCGCGCTAGCGCGACGCGTTGACGCTGGCCCCCTGAGAGTTGGGCCGGCTTGCGATCGAGAAGTCGCTCGAGCTGCAGTCCTCTTGCTACCTCATCGACAAGCTCGCGCCGGCGCCTCGCGGGAGCTCGTCGAGAGCGAAGTGGGAACTCGATGTTCTGGCGGACGCTCAGATGGGGGTAAAGCGCGTAGCTCTGGAAGACCATCGCGACATCGCGGTCCTTCGGATCCACGTCGTTGACCACCGTCCCACCGATGAGCACAGTCCCCTCGGATGGGTGCTCAAGACCAGCTACCAGACGCAGGACCGTCGACTTGCCACAACCTGAAGGCCCCAGAAGGACCAAGAGCTCCCCAGGCTCCACCTCGAGGGTGAAGTCACGTACCGCCTCTACATCACCGTAACGCTTGCTTACTCCTACAAGCGCGACTGCGGCCGTGAGATGCTTCGCGCCTGCGGGCTCGTGGTCATGATCAAGAGGCCCGGCGTCGGGATCGCCGCGATCTCGCACCGGTGCGTCACGACTCGCACCGTCGGCGCCGTTGGCAGCGTCGCCAGAGGTGGTCGCACGCGAAGCGAGCAAACCAAGCTCACAGGCGCGCGTTGTATGACGCTATCGCATCATCAGCGCTTCGTACGGCCTCAGCGAGGCTTGCACCTGGCGCACCCCCCGACGACAGCGCCGTCAGACCAGCTTGGACAGCGTTGTCTACCTGGGTGGACGGCCCAGCGACGGCTCCAGCAGTCGCTGGCGTCACAGGACTCGCAAGTATCTGATCATAAGCCACCCTGAAACCGGGCAACCTCGCCCAGCGCTCCGTGATCACCGGAAAGGCGACAGATGACTTTCGCACGGGTACATAGCCGGTCGCGGCGGCCCATACGGCCTGCTGCTCTGGAGAGACCAGGTACTTCGCGTACTGCCACGCTGCATCCTGGCGCTCGGGAGACGAGTGGTTGACCATGTACATGCCTGCGCCGCCTACGAAGACCCCGCCCCCCTGGCCAGACGGACCTGGCATCGGACCCACGCCCAACTTGACATCGGAGTACTGCCCCGAGCTCAGCAGGAAGACGACGGTGCCGAGAGCCGCCGACGTTTCGATGGTCATGGGGGAGATGCGGTTGCCCACAGCGAAAAGGTCGTCATAGCTGGTAGCCGGCGTAGCCTGGGCCAGCTTGCTGTCCAGCATGCCCGCCCACCACGAGAACAATGACCGCCCGAGCGCTCCGCCGAACGCTGCGCTCGTCGCCCGGCCACTTCGCCCGTTTTCGTGGTTCACGAGCAACCCGCCACCCATCGCTATCCACTCCTCAAAAGTGGAGGGCGTGAGCTTCAGGCTCATCCCGTACTTCTCCGTCCGAGTGCTGACAACGCGTTGGCATGCCGCTCGAAGCTCCTGGAGAGTCGTGGGAGGTCTCTCGGGATCGAGGCCAGCACGGGCGAACGCAGCCTTGTCATAGTAGAGCACCTGACTGGAGATGTTGAATGGTATTGCCCACAGCACCCCGTTCACTCGGAAGTAGTTCAACGCCGCTGGCAGGAAGTCCGAAAGCGAGTACTTGTCCGCGTCGACAGCTGACTGCGCAGGAACGATGCTCTGGCTGTCGATCATCAGCTGCAGGTCAGACGACTCGATCTGCACGAGGTCCGGCAAGACCCCACCACTCAGTGCCGCCGTGTAGAGCGTAAGCGTATCTGGATAGCTGGTCTGGTTCACAAGGCTCACATGGACATCATGCTGGGACGAGTTGAAAGAGCTCGTGATCTGAGAGAGGGCGGTGAGGTTGGCGCTTGTCATCGAGTGCCAGAGCGTTATAGGCACAGGCTTTGAAGACGCACTCGCCGCGGCGCCAAGTGGGAAACTCGGCAAGCGGGCGAGACGTTTGCCTAGCGGTCCTGGAGAGCTGGACGACGAGCATGCGCTGAGGACCGTGCCCGCAACGCCGAGCGATATCGCTCCCGCCAAGAAGCGGCGCCGGTCGAAAGGTGGACCCCCAGGAACAGCTTGCGCCTCGTCATCGTTCATGCCGACCTCCTTCAGACCCGTTATACCAGACCGCGGCTCAGCAAGCACTGAATGTCGTATGGCAGAGAGGCTTCAGCGCCCGGCGGCGTTGAACAACGTCATCGCTGCCGCCAGACCCTCTCTCACGGCGAGCTCGACGGCGTCCGCCGCAGCTTCCTTAGCCGCCTCCAACCCGTCCCTCTCCCTCATGGGAGGTCGCGCCAGGACGTACTCGGCGCCGCGTTCGGGATTCGGCGGCTTTCCGATCCCAACCCTGACACGCGCGAACTCCACACTGTGAAGGTGCGACCTGATCGACCTGAGGCCATTGTGACCAGCTATCCCGCCGCCGACCTTCACCTTCACCCTTCCGACGGGAAGGTCGAGCTCATCGTGGACGACGATCAAGCGCTCGAGCTGGAGCTCGCGCGCGCTCGAAGCTCGGCTGGCGTCCTCGCGTGCGGGATCGCCGCCGAGGTGGCGGTTCGCGAGCAAGCGGACTGCGGTGCCGCACTCGTTCATCCAGGTCTGTGGGATCGCAAGAACGGTGGCGCGCTCGTACAAGGA
>JAJYWA010000066.1 GCA_021791755.1 Actinomycetes bacterium
CCTCTTGGCGTCGCTCGCCTTCATCCCGCCGTATTGGTTCTTCCAGCGGTGCCAGGTCGACTCGGTGATCGCAGACCTCGGCCATGTCGCGGCCCTCGTTGAGCAACTTCTCGCCCTCGGCGAGCTTGCGAACGATCTGTTCGGGGGTGTGGTGCTTTCTCTTCACGGTGACATCCTCTCGCTCCACGAGGGAGCATCAGGACTCTCGTCAGCCGTGGCTCAGTTCAAGGGGATCTCCGCACCGGCTCATCGAGGTCAGGACGATTGTCCACATCGACTCCCAGCGCTTCCCCATCTCTGACTCGGCCGAAGAACGTCAACCAAGCGCTCGAGGCGGATGGTCTTGCGCCTCGGCGAACCATGCGTTGCACTCAGCGCACCGGGTCCAGTTGAGTGGCATCGGATGCCCCCCGGTGCACCGGCCTTCGCTCAGGCCACACCGTGGGCAGACCGCCGCGAAATGGAGCGCTTCGCCGCATCGAGGGCAACGGCGTGCCTTGACCGCCTCCAGGGCGGCTTCACCCAGACCGTTCGCTTTACCCAACCCGTTGCCGTAGGGCTCCCCGGCGCCCTGGCGCCCCAAACGGAGGCGAAGCCGCCGGATCAGCAGGTGGTTGATCACCAACGCTGCTGCGAGGACCGCGACGAAGACCCACACCTCCGAAATGGCGGAGTGGTCAGGGCGTCGCCCCTCTGAGAGATGCACACCGAACGCTACGAACGCCACCATGCATATCGCGAGGCCGACCTGCCGCCGGCGCCGGCTTGCCAACATCCGCTCCAGCGACTTTGCGGAACCCCGGCGGGAAAGCGCGTTAGCCCAGCCCATGTTGTGGGTCTCTTCCCACATGTTGTGGAACTCCTGATTCGGACCCCAACTACCCGGAAGAAATGGCATCAGTCCTCTCCCATCTAGCCGACCACAGGCGGCTCAATACTGAAATGCAAGTCGCCGAGCACGGGTGCCCAGGCGGCTGTGCTCCGTCTGCCATTCCGTGAGGTCCACAAGCCAACCGTGGAGGAATGGCTGGCTTGCATTGTCGGGAAAGAAACGGGGACGATTGGCCTAAGGTTCGTCGTTAACACGCGGACTGCCCGCTACTGTCGTTAACACGCGGACTGCCCGCTACTGTCGTTAACCAGCCACTTCCCGCAGAAATCGTCGAGTGGAATCGCGGGATCAGCCGTCTGGACATTCCCTGAATCCGCTAAGTCCGATCCGGTCGCCGCGTTGTATGCCGAGGCGAAACCTCCGGAACCGGTCGGCTGACCGGCAACTGGCGAACTGTTCGAAAGGCAATCGTCGCCTTGGTCGCTGTATACGCAAAGATTACTGCTGACGATCGTAACGAGCGCTTGTGACCCGGAGACCGTGGTGGACCCGATGAACCATGGACGCGGCGCTATGATATAAGCTCCTGAGTTCCATCCGCACGAGAAATCGTCGATGTACTCGCACGCCACTGTGGGATTCTTGGCCAGCATCGACCCGATGAACCCGCTGACGGCTGCTTGGGGGGTGCTGTTGCCTGGGGGGGGTGGTGGGTGAAGGCCGTTAGTGGTCGTCGTGGTTGTCGTGGACCTGGGCGTGGTGGTCGTGGTCGTCGTGGTTGAGCTCGTCGACGGATGAAACGACGAGGGGTTCTTCCAGAATTCTACCAGCTGCTGTACCGTCAGTAAGAGCCCGGACCCCTCACCGCCCAGACGCGACACCGCAAGCTTGGCGGCAGAGTCCGCGCCATGGGCGTCCTCGAGAGTCTTAGACGCGTCGAGCAGCTTGCTCAGCGCGATGTACTTTTGGACCAGGACGCTCCCCTCGGCAACCGCGGGGTTGGCGGCCTGTTCGAGATCCTGGAGCCCGCTCTTGGCCGCGCTGAGACCGGCTTTGAACTTCTCGAACTCGCTGGCCGCCTGCTCGAACTCGCGCGTCGCATTCTTGACTTCCTGCGCCTTTTCTTCGCCCTTGAAGTAGAACGCATTAGACAGCTCGCAGGCCAAGGACAACAGCACGCCGACCTCGTCGTAGACCAGCGTCGGCTTCCAAGTGCCATAGGGGTACAGGTCGGGCCGGTAAGCATCGAGCGTGGCTTTGCCGGCTGCGAAGATCTCGCCGAACGCCCCCGCATCGGTTGCGACTTCAGGTTGGCGGACAAGCACACCGACCAGTTGGCCGAGCGTGGCGAGATCCGCAAGCAGATCCAGGCCCTGGGCAATGGTCGAGGCATTGTCGTACGGCCACACCGCCACCGCCGCGGCCTGGCTCAACGTGAGGCGAAGATCTTCCTTCACGAAGTTGACAAGCGGCGACATGAGCTGGAGGTACTGCTGCACCTGTGGCCCGAGCTTGACCAGCGCGGCGGATACAGCGGCCTCGGTCCCGCTCGCCAGAGCGCCCTGGACCTGCATGAGAGTCCGTTCCGCATCCGACATGACCGTCGCGATCTGCCGGACGTCATTGACAAAGGCCGATATGTTCGGCACCGGGCCCAAATTGGCCGCGGCAAGAACCGCATTTCCTGGTGGCGACGTGTTCAGCCAGTCTTGCAGCGCGGGCTCGAGCTGAGCCAACTGCTGGTGCACCGAGTCGATCTGAGAGATCACGCCCTGGCTATCGGAGAACATCGCACCGACGTCGGCCGGCGCCTCTGACGCCACATTGCTGGCCACCGACGAGATGTTCACCGACGACACGCCGTTGAACCGACGACACGCCGTTGAGCATGCGCGCTTCGATTGTGTTGAAATCGGCCTGAATCTGCGGATCGACAGAAGACCTCGGCTGTGTACCACCCACCAGCTGACCTAGGGCCGCGACCTCCGCCCGCACGTCACCGGCGGCTGACGCGGACGGGGAGGGAGTCGCCGATGGTCCACCACAGGCAGACATGAACAAACAAGCCACGACGCCCAGTGCCACACCTCGGGTGACCCGTCCACATGCCATTGTTCCCTCTTCTCCCTCTTCTCCCTCTTCGACCGTTGAGTTACCGCTACCTAGCCCACCAGGATAGCTTCGCCCGTCAACCTACGTCATTGGTAGCCGCCGGCCCAGCCGCGCAACCCGTCCGAGGACTGGCCCGACTCCCTCCGTCCCCACCACAGAGGTCTTCTGCGTTTGGTTCTATCACGCCGCTATGACATGTTAGGTCGCTGACCGGCGAGGCCAGCTGTTAGCGCCAGCAAGGCAGGCGGCTCTCAGCAGCGCCGTAGCTCGGGCGCGTCGAACCGGCGATCGCGCGAGCGCTGTTGCGCTGTTGGCGACCCTCACCGACCACGGTGGTGCGTTCGCCGACGTGATGGCAAGCTGGGAGAGAGTGGTGCGTCGGCGCCGTCGGGTCCGTGGCGCAAGCCCCATAGCGCGGCGGCGTACGTTGTCGGCCTGGCGTTCGCAGAAGGCGTCGGCAACGGCCAGGTTGCGCACGACGATGGCTGTGGCCAAGAACAGCGTCATTGGAACAAGACCCATGAGCCGGCGCCTTTGTTACCGGCATGCCTATCTGACGAGGAGTCGGCAGCGCATGTTGGGGACCAATACGTCGTCGGATCCCAACAAGCCGTCGTCAAGGCCGGCTGCAAGCCGCCCGGCGGGCTTGGCCTTGACGGCGGCGCTGCCAGGACCTCTGCGTGCGCGAGATCGAGCATCATCGAGGACTTACGCAGCGGGCAGTGGACCTTTCCCAAGAGAGCCGGGCACATGACCCGGTGGTAGCCGTCGGCGTCGTCAGCGCTGATGCGGGAGAGCTTGTAGCGGGCAAGCTCGGCTGCTGCCTCGTCGTGGGCCAAGGTCTCTTCTGCGCTCGCTCCCCGGACAAGCGGCACCTGGGCGAAGAGGCCGCTTGGCGCACATGGCCAGTAGCAGTTCCCGTGGTGAAAGATCGTCCCCTGGCGCGTCCCTTCAGTTCCCCGGTCACTCGGGTGGAGATCCATCACCAGGCTGGCGCCTCTAGCTCGAAGCGGCAGGGCGAAGCGCTCTGGGACTCAGGTGAGCATAGCCCGAGTCACAGATGACGTCGCCGAGCGGGACGCCTTCTCGAGGCATCTGGCCGAGAACCCGGACCATGGGAGGCACCGGGTCGTGGTCGCAGGAGACGAGGTTCATCCTTCGCACAAGCTCTTGAGACCTCCTGTCCGCGATCGTCTCGCACCATGGTCGCGAGCGAGCCGTAGTAGCCGAAGAACAGCTCGTCTTTCTCACCAGGACCTCCGCCCTTCCTGGAGGCTCAGTTGGCCGTCGCAGGCTGCTAGCATTCCCGTTGTCGAGCCTCACGCCGACTGTGGAATTACACCACTTGGTGGGACACTAGCTCCGAGTCCACCGGCCGAGTGCGTTATCGTAGAATCGAGAGGTGAGGGTGTCGGCGACGGAAAGCCAAGAGGACCGGTCAAAGCTTGAGCAGCGTGTGGTTCGAGCGGCCGAGGGCGCCCTGGCAGATCGGCAGTTCGTCAGTGCGATCGACGTGCTGGTGGGAATTGGCTGGCTTGCCGGGTCGCACGTGGAGGAGTGGCGTCAAGGACGCGTGGGATGCCTCGAAGAGGTGGCCCAGGTCGATCACGCCAAACTGTTGGCGGCCATGAAGCTCTTCCGTAGCTGGGCGACGGAGCAGGGACTGGTACCGAGCGAGACCGCCTATGTGGCGCGCACCCGCGACCGCCGGACTCTGCAGTTCTCGAATAGTGGCGACCTTGACATCGAGCGTGCCTACCGGACGCATTGGGTGTCACCGATTCTGTCGGAAGCTAAGCGCCGCCGGTTGACGGAGCGCCAGAGCCGGCCCGCCGACTTGGTGGTGGTCTGGCCGATCCACGAATGGACCTGTACGGAGTGCTTGGGCGCCGGAGATCTGCTGATCATGGAAGGGCCGGGACCGCTGTGCCTTGCCTGTGCAGACATGGACCATCTTGTGTACCTGCCCTCGGGGGATGCCGCGCTCACCCGGCGCGCGAAGAAGGCGAGCAGGCTCTCGGCTGTGGTGATCCGCTTCAGTCGCGCGAGGAAACGCTATGAACGCCAGGGGATGCTCCTTGAAGAGGCCGCCCTCGACCAAGCCGAGCGGGAATGTCTGGCCGACGAGGAAGTCCGTGACCGGCGGCGCGAGCGCGAGGAGACCCGCCGGGCCAGCCGGGATCTCGCGTTCCAAGCGGAGATGGCGGCCGCTGTCACCCGACTGTTCCCCGGGTGTCCCGCCGCACGCGCGGAGGCAATCGCTCGCCACGCTGGCGCCCGTGGAAGCGGCCGTGTGGGGCGCAGCGCGGCGGGTCGTGCTCTCGACCCGCGAACAGTGATGCTCGCGGTTGGTGCCTCCGTGCGTCACGAGGACACCGGCTACGACGAGCTGCTCATGTCGGGGGTTCCTCGAGCAGCGGCGCGTGAACAGGTGCGAAGCGAGGTTTGCAAGATCCTCGAGAGCTGGCAAGCGCCCGGGCCTTCCTGAGCGATTGTGGGCGTGGTGCGCCCCTGCTCAGGACTGTGCCGGGGTGAGCGTCTCGCGTATGTATGCTGAAGCTGTGTGGCTGGAGCCGTGGTGGCAAGAGGAATCGTTGTCAGACGACGATTCCGCGATTGCCGAGTTGTCTGCGTGAGCGGACGCCGCGGGATTGTCCCCCGGAGGACTGCGGCGGCCCGTGGGGCTATGGGGGGGCCTGCTCGCGGCGATTGCCGACCCGGAGAGCGCCGAGGAAAGCGGGTTCTTGGATTGGATGGGCCACGGCTTCGTTTTCGATCCTGAGGCCTTCGACACTGCTGCAGTGAACGCCCTGTTCGAGCCTCGTTCGCGCCGGAGGCGCTGACGCTTCGGGCTGAGGCAAGAACAACGTCCCGGGTGCGAGCTTGTGCTCATGATGACTGTCGAAATTTTGGGGCGGTGGTGAACCCGCCAACCGCCGAACCCGTGGCCGATCAAGGTCTTTCGGGCCCAAGATAATTCCGTAGATGTGGCTAGCACGCATTGTAGCCACTTGCTTGCTGGAGTTGCTCGACTTGATCCGGGCGACTTCTGGCCGAACCAGCGGTGTCCAGCTGGCAGTGCTCAATCCAGGGTCGGTAGCAGCTCGTGGGCCAAATCGACGTTTCGTGCGCAATCGTGGCCCCGTCGCCGTCCTCATCGAGCATGCCGCACAGCGCCTGATGCGCTCGTGTCGGACGTCAGCCGTAGAACTGGGCTGTGTTGGAGACCGAGGGGTAGAGGACGCCAGCGGGCCCCTCGCCGAACACCCTCAGCAGGTTGTCGGTGATGGTCCGCATGAGCGGCGCTCCACAGGCGGCTGCAGGCGTTGTGGGTGCGCAGGCCATGAGGGACGAGATCCACGAGTTCGCGCCACTCTCGAAGACGCCGGCCTTGCTCGACTGGGTCGTGTAGTACGTCGTGTCTGCGAAGTCGCGATGGGTGTGGAACTCGACCTGGACGGGGGAGTGGGCGAGGATCTCGACATTCGGGGGGTTGTTCCCCCGGGATGGGTCGTACGCCTGAAAGTCGGTGGTGAGCACGCCGGGGATCTTCGTGCCGTTCACCGCGTGGGTGCCTGCGAACAGCCATGACGATGCGTCGGAGACGACGAGCGGGAAGCTTGCATAGTTGTTGTAGCCGATATAGCTAGACCCGACCAGAGTGCTAGCCGGCAGGCCGGCTGGTGGTTGGCCCCACCAGTTCTGGCTCACCTCGGCATTGTTCACGCTGTACATAGGGTCTTTTACGGGATTGCGATAGTTCACGACCTGCATGTCTGGGCCGGTCGGGCCTGGCTGTAGGCGGACCTTTCGCAGTATCGGGCTGGCGCCGAAGAAGATGAGGTTCACACCCTGGCTGAGCGCCGACTGCGCTGCGTTCCGCATGCGCAGCGACCACTCCTCGTCGTGTCCCGGTGAGATCAGCGCCCTGTGGTTCGAGAGCAGGTTCCCATGGGTCGCGAGGGTGATGTCAGTCCAGTAGGTGACATCGAGCCCGTGCTTCTCGGCAAGGCGTGTCAGCGGGTACATCTCGCCGAGATATGTCCCTGCCCCGCTTCCGAAGCTGTTCGCGTAGGGTCGATCGAAGGAGACGACCCGCGCTCTGGTCGAGCAAGGGTAGTGGTTTGGTGCGCACGGCGTAGCACCCTGGTAGAGGTCGTACCCGCCAAATGGGTTGAAGACCTGATCGGTCAGGACGGCGGACATCACCACATAGGCAGCGTGGCTGGACGGGTCCCATATGGTGAGCGGCACATAGCTCTGCTGGCCACCGCTGCCGACCAGCTTGAGCAGGTACTGTCCTTGCACCCACTGGCTGGTGATGGTGAAAGCCAGAGACTGGGTCCAGTTGCACTGGACCATATTGACCCCGGGTGTCACGGGGCACGCTGGCTGGACCGTGCCGGTGAGCTCGTTCGAGCGCCACACCAGCCGGCCCCCTTTCCCTTGGTAGTAGCCCATCCGGAATGCGTCCACGTGAAAGCTGGGCGCCTGGGTTGAGACGTACAGGGCGACTTGTTGGCCAAGCTGGGCCTGAACGCGGCTTGCGTAACCCATGATGCCGTTCGCGCTTTGAGGGCCGGTGATGCGCCACCGTGTCGTACCGGGCTTGGCGTTCTCTTGGAGCACCCATCTCGCCTCCACCCCATAGGGGCCGACGAAGGTGGCGGGAGCGTGTTTCGCCCCCCTCGAGGTGCGTGAGGTCTTTGTCGCAGCACGACCACCGCCTCGGTTGCCGCCGCTCCGGCTGGATGTCGTACGCCGCCCAAGGCGCGACGCGCCGTGGGACGGCGTCGCGGGCGCGACGAGGACCACGATCAGCACAACGGCGAGGGTTGCGATGACCAGCGCTCCTGCTGCGCCAAGCAGCAACCTGGTGCGTCGTCGCCTGCGACGAGAGCCGAGGCGCAGGTGTCGCGCATGAGATGACAGCACGCTTGTCGACGATACACGCAGATGCCGGCGCCAGGTGGGGCAGCGGCTGGGTGGCGCACATCGTGGAGAAGCCCTGGGTGGGCAGCGGCAGGCGATCGGCGGCTGGGAGGCTGGGACCCACTCGTGACGAAGTGCCCGGCAGTGTAGGGACTTATGTCCCTACAAGTGAGCCCCGTCAAAGGCGGAAGCTGTAAGCGTTGGCGCCAGAAGACTGACAGCACTGGAGGATCAATGGCACTGAAGCTCACCGAGGTGGGAGACGAGAAGCAGGCATCGCGGCTGTTGCTGGATGACCCAGCGATTGCGGCAGTGCATGTGAGGCCGCCGCAGAAGTCGGGCGTGGTCGAGCGCTTCGAGGCGACCGACCCGAAGCCTGGCCGTGACCTCGCCCGGATTCCCCTGGTCAACCGGGTGCTCAAGAACAGGAGGTTCCAGTTCTTCCTGATCCTGCCCAACCAGCTGATCTTCTGGATCGTCATCGTCTCAGGTCTCGTGGGCACTCTGGTGCCTGGAAAGAACTTCGGTACCGCGATCACCTGGTTCATCTGGTTCTGCATGGTCTTCGTGACCATGCTCGTCGTCGGCCGGGCTTGGTGCTCGATGTGCCCGTTCGGCGGCTTCGGAGAGTGGGTGCAACGGCGCGCCCTCTGGAGAAGGGCCAGCAAGAGCATCGGGCTTGGCTGGAAGCTTCCCGAGTCCTGGGCGGGCTACGGTCTCCTGATCTCCACCGGGGTGTTCCTCTTCCTCACCTGGATCGAGGAGTACTTCAACATCGCGGGTCCGGGAACGCCCTCGTACACCAGCTGGATGGTGGTCGGCATAGTGACGGTTGCCCTGGTGAGCTTCCTCCTGTTCGAGAGGCGCACCTTCTGTCGCTACATCTGCCCGCTGTCCTCGCTGATCGGCTCGGTGGGCGCGAGCGGGATGGTCGCCGGTTTCAGGACCCGGGACCGGGACAAGTGCTTGGCTTGCGCTACGAAGGACTGCATGAGGGGCGGCGAGAACGGCTACGGATGTCCCTGGTACACGTGGCCGGGGAGCGCCGACTCGAACCTGCTCTGCGGGCTCTGCAGCGAGTGCTACAAGGCATGTCCTGAGAACAACGTCGGTCTCTTCGTGCAGGCGCCGCTCACCTCGGCGATAGCTCCGAAGCGCCGCCGGCTGGACGTGGCTTGGGCGGTCGCGATCCTGTTCGGCCTGGTCCTCTACCAGCAGGTGAACGTCTTCGACCTGTACTCGAAGATCGAGGGCTGGTTCAACTCGGGGATGCACTTCCCCCACTACCCGAACCCGCTCGTCTACCTGGGCTTCATCTTCGCTGTGGCTGCTGTGCTGGCTGGCTTCGTCTGGCTCCTTGTCAAGATGCTGAGCCCGCAGGGACGTGGGACATCCTTTGGTGGCGGCACAGGCCTTGCGGGCGGCACAGGCGTTGCGGGCGCAGGGCCCGGAGCCGGCGCGCTGGTCTCGTCTGGGGGCGGAGCAGCAGCGGATAAGGGTTTGGCGGGGACGGGGACATTGACCATGGAGAGGGTCTCGGAGGCTGCGGTCGGGACGAAGGTCGCCTGGCGAGACTGGTTCATGCCGGTCATGTACGGGCTCGTCCCGGTAATGGCGTCGGACTACCTCGCACGCCAGCTCCCCAAGTTCTTCTTCAACGCCGCTGACGTCATCCAGTCGGTGGTGGGGCCATTCGGTTTCCACTCGTCGCTCTACGGCCACCAGATGCTCTCAGCGACGGGCGTGGTGCGTGTGCAGCTCGGCGTTATAGCCGCCGGCGCTGCGGGCTCCCTGTATGCGATGTGGCGTATCAGCAACAGGGACTTCCCGAGGCTTACGGCGCATGTGGTCGCCGCACGGGTTCTGACGACCCTCCTGGTGCTCGGGTGCGGAGCAGCGGCCTTCTTCCTGTACATCGGGATGCACGCAGCGCCGTGAGGAGCGAGGTCGGTGATGTCGGTGGCGCAGGTGGACCCGTGAGGGGCGAGGTTGGTGGTGGGCGTAGGTCGGATGTCGAAGTATCGATGCCGCAGGGCTGTAATGCCCAGCCGGCAAGGCAAGGAGGTCTCGAAGAACAATGGTGATGCAGATCGATAGGTTGAAGAAGGCTGGCACAAAGGCTGGTGGTGCGGGAGCGCAGCTGGAGGCCCCTTTGGTCAGAGTCCTTGCAGAGCGTTGTGCAGGGTGTCAAGAGTGCGTGGTGCGGTGCCCGACCGCAGCCCTGAGCATGGACTCGCAGAACTGGATCGCTCAAGCCGACAGCTCCCTGTGTGTTGGTTGCCGCCAGTGTGTGCGGACGTGCCCATTCTCGGCGATCAAGGTGGACGGACCGATGCTCGTAGCCGAGCGCAAGGATCCCCAGCCCGTGCATATCGAGGAGCTCCTCGGGAGCGTTCAGGAGCTGAGGCCCGGGATAAGCTCCTGGGACGACGCGGTGCACGAGGCGGAGCGCTGCCTATCCTGTCCTGACCCCACCTGCGTCAAGGGTTGCCCGGCGCACAACGACATCCGAGGCTTCATAGCCGCCATCCGTGACAGAGACCTGTCGGAGGCGCACACGATCCTCCGCCGCACGTCCGTACTGCCCGACATCTGCTCGCGAGCGTGTGACTGGTCGACGCAGTGCGAGGGTGCGTGCAGCTGGAACCTGGCCGGCGGCAGGGCCGTCGCGATCGGAGCGCTGGAGCGCTTCGTGACGGACCAGGAGCCTGTCCCAGCCGTCGGAGCAGTCTCGGGAGCGGCCTCGGGAGCGGGAGCGGTCTCCGAAGAGGGTGCGGGCCTCTCGGTCGGCATAATCGGCGCTGGGCCTGCAGGGCTCGCTGCGGCCTGGGAGCTGCGGACTGCTGGCGCCGAGGTGACCGTGTACGAGCGCGACGACGAGCCGCTCGGCGTCCTGCGCTGGGGCATTCCGGGCTTCACCCTTCCCGACAAGGTTATACGCAGGCCTTTCGATGCCCTGGTGAAGGCTGGCGTCTCCATGAAGATGGGAGAGGCGATCCTGCCGGGCGACCTGGAGAGGCTCCTCGCGACTCACGACGCGGTGATCGTGGCGAACGGCGCCCTCGAGCCGTTGATGATGCGGGTTCCGGGGAGCGATCTCGCCGGGGTCGAGGATGCGACCGAGTTCCTTTCCCGCATGAAGGCAGCGCTCAGCGCGGGCGAGACGCCGCTGGACATCGGCGCCGACACGACGATCCTCGTCATAGGCGCCGGCAACACGGCCATGGACGTCGCGCGGACGGCCAGGCGGTTTGGAGCAAGGGCGATCGCAGTGGACTGGATGGACCGGCGGTTTGCCGCAGTGCGTCCGGACGAGCTTGAAGAGTCGCTGGGCGAAGGTGTCGAGGTCCGCTTTCTCACCTCACTGGAGCGCATCGAGGGCGTCGATGGTCACGTCACTCGGGCCTCTTTGGTCTCGACGAAGCAGAAGGACGCGAAGTCCCTGCCCAAGGTGCTGAAGGACACCTCCAAGATGGTGGACGTCGACATGGTGGTGATGGCGATGGGATATCGTGTGGACGCGTCCTTTGCGAAGGACGTGATCCCGGGGACGCCGGTACGGCCACCACTCGAGCCGGCAAAGCTGCCCGATAGGCGGTGGATCGCAAGCGGCATATTGGCCGTCTCGCAGCCCCGAGTAGGGAAGATGTCCCTTGCCAGGGAGGTGACGCTCCGGCGCTCTGGAGAGCCGTTCCGCCAGCGTGTCTGGGCCGCCGGAGATGCCCTGTCCGGGCCGTCGACCGTTGTCGGGGCGATGGCGCAGGGCAAGCGGGCGGCACGTGCGGTGCTCGCTACGAAGCCCAGCCGTCCATCCAGGAGCGGCGCTGGGGCGTGAGCCCTTGGGGCCGTAGGCGGCGCCGGCCAGGCCCGCGGCGCAGGCGTGCCGTGTCGCCGCATGGGCCCCTTGGCATCGTTCCGCCCTATCGTGTCGCGGCCAAGTCCTTTTACGGTGTGGCGACCACGCAACGCAGGCCGGGGGTCCGGCTGATGCCCCGATCAAGCGTAACGAGCGTGACGTCGAGGAGTTCGGCTAAGGCTACGTAGCTGGCGTCATAGGTCGTCAGGTTCGGGCGAAGCTGCCAGGCTCTCGGCATCAATAGCTCATACGGCCAATGTTCGATTGCCAGGTCCAGCATGTCTGCATGGGCTTGAGCTGCCTGGTCTGCGGTTATGAGCCCGGCAAGCTCGTGTCTGCGGACGATGTTCGCCGCCTCGAACAACAGCAGGCTCGGCGCAGCGAGGTCGGCGCCAGCAAGAGCGTCGGTCGCCCAGCGCCCATCGGGTCCTGCGTCGAGCATCACGGCGACAACTGCGGAGGCGTCGCAGACAACGCGCTCGCTCACTGGCGGTCCGCGTCGCGAGCGCTGAGGATCGAGTTGGCGTCGACTCGTGTTCCGGTGGCCTCCACTCGGGAGCGAGCGCGGGCGATGACGTCGTCGGCCGCCGGCCGGGTAGCGCTCGCTACGAGCATGCCTCGTAGGTACTGCTGCAGGGACATCCCGGAGCGAGCAGCGCGGGCTGCCAACTCATCCCTCACATGGTCCGGTATGTCACGGACGGTGACTGCAACACTCATGATGACATATTAGCAGCGTTGCCAGCAAGTTAGCGGCAGTGGTCCTGGAAATCGATTCGCCACCGAGCACTTGCAGGTAGATGATGCAGGTGGATTACCGGCTGCGCCACTGCGCTGGTTGTCGAGATCGCACGTAAAGTCGCTGCCAGAGAGCATCATCGCGGCCGCGGCGAGCAGCAGCCCGGCGAAACGGCATCCGCCCAGCAGCACCGTGGACTCGTGCTCCGTGACGGTCGCCGAGAGAGCCAGGAGGTAGGCGCCCTTCGCTCGGGGACAGCGGCTGCAGACTGAACTGCCATTACCCCGGGCCCAGGCAGAATGTCGTCTTACACGTGTCGAACGGGTGCTCGCGGGGCTTGCTCGCGGATGTAGGTCCGAACGAGTGTTGCAACACCTGCAACACGTCGCGCAACACCCGCAACGCACGTGGTACAAGCAAGATACCGAAATCCCCATCCTGACACGGGCGCCCACTCGCCGATCGCCGTGACACCGTCCTTCACCATGACGCCGTTCTTCATCATGGCGAACCGTGAAAAGACACTCAATAGGCCCTAACTGGCTGCAATGCCGACTATTGGCGCGTTGAGCGGCCTTCCACCCATCGAGCCCATGAAGGGGGCGTCGAAGCTGAAGATACCCCCGTCTGAGGCTACGAACCAGTAGCCCCCGGTCGCAGGGTCCTGAGCCATGCCGACTATTGGCGCGTTCAGGCGCTTTCCCCCCATCGAGCCCATGAAGGGGGCGTCGAAGCTGAAGATGCCCCCGTCTGAGGCTACGAACCAGTAGCCCCCGGTCGCAGAGTCGGCTGCCATGCCGACTATTGGCGCGTTCAGGCGCTTTCCCCCCATGGAGCCGTAGAAATTAGCGTTGCCGAAGCTGAAGATGCCGCCGTCTGAGGCTACGAACCAATATCCTCCACCATTCGGCGTAGAGGCCATGCCGACTATTGGCGCGTTCAGGCGCTTTCCCCCCATCGAGCCGTAGAAGGGG
>JAJYWA010000067.1 GCA_021791755.1 Actinomycetes bacterium
CCGGAGAAGGTCGCGGTCGGGCTCGGTACGACCTGGGCCGCCGGCAGCAGCTCGTGCCTCCACGCCCAGTCGGGGAAGCACAGCAGCGGCGCCGAGGAGTCCGTGTAGGCGAGATCCCAGGTGATCGTCCCGGCGGCGCCTCTGAACGAGGACTCTCCCACCGAGGAGCCATCAGGTGTCGGGATCCGCAGGCGTGCGAGCTCAGGGCTCGCCGGCGCCGGCGCCGGCCCGAAGTGCTCGACGATCGGTGTCTTGGCATTCTCGAAGACGGCGATCCAGCCTCTGGTGAAGGTCGCGGCAGCCTCTTCGTTGATTGCCCTGGGCTCTTCGCTGGCGCCCGGCGTGCCTGGCCGCGCTCCTTTACGAGGGGAGCCTCTCCGGTGTGGCGGGGAGACGGTCTCGTTATGAAGCCATACCCCTGTACCGCCCGGCGTCGTGAGGGTTGCATACCAGACCTCTAGCCTCCCAGGCTGTCCCTGCCATCGGGGACGGAGAAGCTCGAGGCGCCGCGACGGATCAGAGCTCCGCATGCTGTCCTGAGCCGATCTGCGGTTCGTCACAGGGGTGATGACGCACCACGCCGTGGTCCTCGGCTCGATGGGCTCGATACGGGTCGACGAGCAGGGGTTCTTGGTGGCAAGCTGTCTTGATGACTGCTGCAAAGCGATCCGGCGCCGCCAGGGCTTCCAAGGCAACCTCGGACGTCCTTCCTGACGGGTTCCGGTTCGGTGTCGCGACCGCCGGCTTCCAGGTGGAGGGAGGGTTCAATGGCCCCGGGGAGCCCGGCAACAACTGGCTGGGTTGGGAGTCCCTCGGGCGCGTCGAGCCCTCGGGGCTCGCGCTCGACTTCTGGAGGCGTTACGAGGAGCATCTGGATCGCGTGGCCGGGATCGGCTGCGACGCCTTTCGTCTGTCGATCGAGTGGGCGCGGGTGGAGCCACGTGATGGCGAGGTCGACTCGACAGCCCTGGATGCGTACGCGTCAATCCTCGACGCCTGCCGCGAACGTGGTCTCGAGCCTCTGGTCACGTTGCACCACTTTACCCATCCCTCGTGGCTCGGCGAGGAGTTCTGGCTCCTGCCCGACTCACCGGAGCGCTTTGCGAAGTGGGTCGAGATCGCAGTCACCGGGCTTGCCGAGCGCTGCAGCCACTGGGTGACCATCAACGAGATGAACGTGCTCGCCAATCTCAGCTATATCGCCGGCATGTTCCCGCCTGGGCGTTACCTCGATGTGCGGAGCGCCGTACTGGCGCTGGACCACCTACTTGCGGCCCACGTGCTCGCCTACGACGTTGTTCACAGGATCCAGGAGAACGCGGTGGTGGGCACGAACAACGCTTCGATGAGCGTCTACGAGATGGACCGCCTGCTCACCGACGTCCTCTGCTCGCGCAGCGAGGGCATTGATCGCGAAGACCTGGCCGAGTGGCTCGAAGAGCGCCGCGACGCTTACTACCGTGACCTCGGGAAAGCGACGGCCCCCGAGGCCATCACCAGGCGCTGGGCGGCGTACGCAAGCGCTGGCCGTGGGATGGGGAGGATGGTGAGCGCTCCGCTCACCGCGCTTGCCAGCTCGGTGGACGCCGTGTACTCGAGCGCTCACAGCCGGGCTCTGGATGTCGCGCAGCTCGACTACTACGACCCGATGGTCTCGAGGCACCTACGGCTTCCCGGCCATATGACGGCTGGTGGCCGTAGCTGGGCGCTGGGGCGGCAGCTCTGGGACGACGTCGTCGTCCCACGTGAGCTGATCTCGTACGCGCGGCTTGCTCAGGTGCGCGACGCGAAGGTCTGGGTCGTGGAGAACGGCCTGTGCAACAGGGTGCGGCGCGGGCGGAGCTACCTGCGCGCCGATGGTTGGGACCGGCCGCGCTATCTACGCGAGAACGTTTCCTCGGTCGTCAGCGCGATCGATGCCGGTCTGCCGATGGGAGCGTACTATCACTGGACATTGGCCGATAATTACGAGTGGGGGAGCTATGAGCCCCGGTTCGGCCTCTTCGGCATCGACCGGGACAGGGGCCTGCGCTGGAGCGAGATGGACTCGATGGGCAGGGATGCTGCGGGTGCTTACAAGCGGATCATCGAAGGCCTGCGATCGGGGGATCGATCGGTCCTCGAGGCTGGCTGACGGCGCCGCGAGGCCGTGATCACGGGTGGGCCGGACCCGCGCGCCTTTTCCGGGATCGTCGCTATCGGGATCGTCACAACCCCGACCGCCGCTCGCTCTGGCCTCAGCCCTAGCCGTCGTCCTGGCCCCAGCCCTCGCCCCACCTACTTGGCGGCCGGGAGTCAAGCCGGAGCATCCACCGCCATCCCGAGGGCTGCTGCCGCATCTTGCATGCGAAGGTCGTAGGTGACCACAGACCTGAGCTCCGCGCCGACGGAACGCGCCGCTGCCAGATGAACAGCGTCCAATGACCGCAGGAGGGTCGGGGGTGCGAGGGCGAAAGCGGCGTCGAGCAGATCGCGATCGAGATTGATCTGATCTACTCTGGCGAGATGGCTTCGGGCGTGTGCGATGGCAGCCGGGCCGCCTCCAGCGACAGCGCGGACAACCTCGACGTGTGCAAGCGTGCTCGTGACCCGGCCGTCCACCCGGCGCTGGCGGAGAAAGCGACGTAGCGCCTCCGACTCGGCTTCACGTTTCACGAGCTTGACCAAGGCCGATGAGTCGAGGTACAGCCTCACCTCTCGTGCTCTCGCATCGCCGTCAGCGTGGCCGACGCATCGACGTCATAATCGCCCGGCGGCTCTTGTTCAATGGCCGTTCTGTCGTCGGCGACAGTGACCTTGCCGCTCTCAACCATGTCAGTCCACGTGTCAGAGGTGACGGGCACTAGGCGCGCGACGAGATGGCCCCGGTCAGTCACGTCGAGGATCTCGCCATGACGGACACGCTCCAGGTAGCGGCTGGCGTTCTGGCGCAGCTCGCGTACTCCGATCGAGCTCATGTGCTACATTGTAGCACAGTGGGTGGACAGTGGGTGGACACGTGCCGCGACATGGCCGCGCGAGGTGCAGCTCTCAGGAGTCGGAGAGGACGCAGTCTGCTATGGCGAGCGCGATCGCCATGATCGATACCTGCGGGTTGACCTCGGGGCAGGTGGGCAGTACCGAGCCGTCGGCGATCCACAGCCCTCGCGTGCCCCTGACGCCGCCGCGGGGGTTAACCGGATGGCGCTCGGGATCGGACCCCGCTGCCATGGCGCCAGTGGGGTGGAAGGCGGCGAGGTGAAGATCCCGTGGATCAGCGCGCGAAATGACGTCGTCGAGCTCACGCTCGTTCCTCACAGCATCAGCGTGCCTGAGGCCCGTCATCACCTCCCGCGCTCCGGCTGCGAGAAGCACACGAGACGTGGCTCTGGTGGCTTCGATGAGGTGACGAGCGTCCGTTGGGTCGAGGTCGTAAAGAAGCAGCGGCCTGCGGGATCCCAAGATCCTGCCGGACGGAGCGTCAGCGACCATCGCGCCGAGGAACGCCAAGTGGTCTGCTTCATCCAGCCTGTCGCGCAAGGACTGGCCAAAACCCGGAAGCTGCATAGAGGTCATTCCTGGCGGAGCCGCGGTGGCCTCTATCAGGATCCGGTCGCTGTCGTGAAGCTCTTCTATAGCAGCGCTCTGGAGTACTCCATCGGTCGGGTTCACGGCTTCGTCGAAGTAACCGGCAACGCTGAGCGCTGGATGGACGGTGAGGTTCCGTCCCATCATTGGATGTCGCGCAATGCCGCTGCGCCGGAGGAGGGGAGGGGTCTCGGTGGCGCCCGCGGCAACGATGACGCGTTCGGCGAAGATCTCGAAGCACGAGCCGTCGCTCCTTCTGGCTCGGATGCCCGAGGCTCTTCTTTCCTCTGTGGATCTCCGGGTTGTCGACATGGCGGCCGTGGACTTGAGAGCCTTGCCTAGAGACCTGCTGAACGAGCCGCTGAACGAGCCGCTGAACGAGTGCCGTGCGCCTCTCGTGACACCGGCCGCGTGCTCGCCGTCGAGCAGCACCCGCTCCACCCTGGCGTCGCTCACGATGACTGCTCCAGCAGAGCAGGCGGCGGGGAGCGCGTTGAGGTGCACGCCCAGCTTGGCGTTCCGGGGGCAGCCGATCGAGCACTGGCAGGTTCCTCCGCAACCGGGCGCATTGCGAACCATGGGATGGGCCCGCCAGCCGAGTGCTTCCGCTCCGGCCAGTGCCAGCTCGCCGTTCCTGCCGATGACGCTTCGTGGCGTGGGCGCCACCTCGAGCATGGCCTCCACCTCGTCTAAGTAAGCGGCTAGCTCTTCTGGGTCCGCAAGAGTGAGCCCCTCGTCGTCTCTCCAGCGCTTCGTCACCCGGTCTGGAGGGCGGTAGCACGTTCCTGAGTTGACGAGCGTGGTTCCTCCGACGCCCCTGCCAATCGGAAGGATAACCGGCGGTCGGCCGAGCATGATGGTGGCGCCGCCGTCGCGGTAGAGGTTGGCGAAGCGTTCCAGGGGGGTGTGGGACCTGAACTCGCCCACGCCGTGCCGGCGCCCTTCCTCTACGACCACGGTCGACATGCCGCTGCGGGCGAGAGCTCTTGCAACCATGGCTCCACCTGCGCCTGAGCCGACTATGACGACGTCACACCGGTGAGAGGAGGGCCACTGCGTCGAGGGAACAACGCGCATCTCCTCTGGGTCTGGCCGGGCCGGCTCGGCGGCGTTGGCCTTGCGCAGCGTGGCATCAGTGGCTCTCTCGGCGCCCGCTACGAGGAGGACCAGCGCTTTCATCGCCTCGATAGGCATTGCGGTGCTCTCATGGGACTCGAGCCGCTTGAAGAGCAACTCCGCAGCGCCTGCGTCCAGGTTCGCCAGGTGATGTCCGGTGGTGGCCAGAGCGGTCGAGTCGATGGCGAGCGCGCCAGCGTGAAACGCTCGCCGAGCGGCTGGAGGTTGATGGACTAGAAGCCACTCGACTTTGGTGGCGAGCTCGGATGCAGATTGGCCGGATTGGTCGAGCGAGAGGAGTGCAGCGCAGAGAGCGTGGACGCTCGCTGGCGGCTTCATATGTCTAGGTTGCACGGACGCGTGGACGCGTGTTCCGTTTCCAGGGTGGCGCTCCGGGGTCTGATCGCTGCACGTCCTGGTCTCGCCTTCGTGGAACCACGCGAGGATCATAGGTCGAGCGAGGTTAACCTGTCACAATCGGCGCCTCGCCGGTACCTGCAAGGCAATTCGGCCAATACCCATCCGAGCAGCCAAGATGTGCCCGGGAGGGAGAACGTCAGCGGTTGGCGGAGCCCTCCGTGTCAGGATGCCAGGAGGGAGCCCCGTGCCAGGATGGAGCTTCGTGCCAGGATGCCAGGAGGGAGCCCCGTGTACATCTCGCCTCGCGTCGGGCCCGTTTCTGGTGACCGGCGGGAGCAGTGAGCAATAGTGGAGCAGTGAGCGACCACGATGGCGACGCAGGCGCTCCGGGTGCGCCCGGAAACGAGGACCAGATGGGCCCGGCGGAGCTCGATGGCGTGCTCAGTGAGGCACGGGAGTTGCGCCGCCTCATCGAGCATCACCGGTTCCGCTACTACCGCCTGGACGACCCAGAGGTCTCCGATGCTGACTTCGACGAGCTGGTCCGGCGTCTAGAGCGTTTGGAGCAGCAGTATCCTGCTATCGCTGATAGCGAGTCGCCAACCAAGAGCGTGGGGGCGCCTCCATCGAGTCAGTTCGCTCCAGTGCGCCACCGGGTCCCGATGATGAGCCTGGACAACGTCTTCAGCGATGGCGAGCTTGATGCGTGGGCGGCTCGCATCAGACGCGCCCTGCTAGCCCGGGAAGGCGAGGGCGCTCGGGAAGGCGAGGGCGCTCGGGAAGGCGGGAGTCAGCAGGCTGGCATCGACGACATCGAGCTCGTCTGCGAGCTGAAGATCGATGGGCTAGCCATCTCGATCATCTACGAAGACGGAATGATGGCGCTGGCATCGACTAGGGGTGATGGCATCACGGGGGAGGATGTCACCGACAACGTCCGTACGGTTCGCGCCATTCCCGCCAGGCTTGCTCCTAATGCGGCGCCGGCGCCGCATCGTATGGAGGTGAGGGGAGAGCTGTACATGCCGGTCAGCTCGTTCAGTGAGCTCAATGAGCGTCAGGCAGAGGCGGGAGAGAGGCTCTTTGCGAACCCGAGGAACTCTGCAGCTGGCTCTCTTCGCCAGAAGGATCCGAAGGTGACCGCGGGCCGCGACCTTGCCTTCTGGGCGTACCAGATCGGCGAGCTGGACGGTGGGCCCGCGATCGAGCGTCACTCGGATGGGCTGGACCTGCTCCTGCGGGCTGGCCTTCCTGTGAACCCGGAGGTGAGAGTCGTCAAGGGCTTGGAGCAGGTTCAAGAGTATTGCAGGAGATGGCGGGAGCGCCGTCACGATCTTGACTACGAGATCGATGGCGTGGTGGTAAAGGTGAACAGCACATCGCTCCAGCATGTGCTCGGCTCGACCTCACGGTCTCCTCGCTGGGCGATAGCGTACAAGTTCCCACCCGAGGAGCGCACCACGAAGCTCCTCGCGATCAAGGTGTCGATCGGCCGCACCGGGCGCGCCACTCCGTTCGCTGAGCTCGAACCGGTTTTATTGGCAGGATCCACTGTTCGCTTGGCGTCCTTGCACAACGAGGACCAGGTGCGACAGAAGGACCTCCGACCGGGAGACACGGTCGTGGTGCGCAAGGCAGGAGATGTGATCCCTGAGGTGGTGGGACCAGTCATCTCTCTGCGACCTGACGGCCTGGAGGAGGCCAGCTTCCCTAGCGAGTGTCCTGAGTGCGGGGGGAAGCTTGTCCGTTTGACCGGCGAGAGCGACACCTACTGCACAAACATGGAGTGCCCAGGACAGCGAGTCCAGAGGATAGCGCACTTCTGCTCCAGGTCGGCCATGGACATAGAAGGCCTTGGTGAGCAGCGTGTGTCGTGGATGGTCGCCAGTGGCGAGCTTGTAGATGTCGGAGACATATATGCGCTCACTCATGCTCAGGTCGCGGCCCTCGAAGGCTTTGCGGATCGTTCCGCGCAGAACCTCGTGAATGCGATCCAGGAGTCAAAGACGCGCCCGTTGGAAAGGCTTCTAGTCGGGTTGGGCATACGCCACGTTGGTCCATCGGTGGCACGAGCGCTTGCCGGCGCCTATCCCCATCTCGACAACATCATGGCCGCTCCTTCAGAGCAGCTCGAAGCGCTAGAGGGTGTGGGAGCTGTCATAGCCGAGTCTGTCACGGCGTTCTTTTCTTCGGAGGCGAACCGTTCGGTGGTCGAGAAGCTGCGTTCCGCGGGGGTCAACTTCAGTTCGGGGCGTGCGCGGGATGCTGCAGGAGGTGCTGCACCAGGGACGCTGCACGAGGCTCAGCGTACCCTTGCGGGCCGGACGGTCGTGATAACAGGCGCTATTGCGGGCTGGACCAGGGACGAGGCCATTGCCGCGGTGCTTGCGGCCGGGGGCAGATCGCCTTCGGGCATCTCCGCGAAGACGTGGGCTCTCGTGGTCGGAGAGGCGCCCAGCTCCGCGAAGCTGGCCAAGGCGGCTGAACTGGGGGTGCCGACCGTCGCTGCAGAGCAGTTCGGTGAATTGCTTGCGACCGGGGACCTCCCTCCTGTGGGCGAAGGCAGAACGCCAGGTTGACCAGCGCCAAGGCCTGCCGCTTGCGGGTGGGGCTGTGAACTGCACGGTCCAATACACGGCGCTGGGTAGGGGTCGGTCATGATGAGCACGAGATCACCAGCGATGTTGCGCATGGGCAGGCTCCCTTGGCGTGTCGCAGCTACTGCCTCTGCCAGCTGTTGTGTCGCGTCATCGAGGTGGTCTGTTGGGGCGTCTCGTGAGCGTCTCTCTACCACGTGGGCGATCTTGTGCGGCTCGCCGAGAGGTCGGCTCGTGGCGGCTTGGACTTGGGTGCCAACAACTGGAAGCGGTGCAGCCTATAACCATGGTCCATGACGACGCTGCCGCTATCCGAGGCACGGCCCTCATCTCGGAGATTGCCGAGGAAGTGGCCACTACGCACGAACGAGTCCAGGTGACCAAGAATGGCCGCGAGCACGTTGTTCCCATCGCTGCCGACGATTACAAGTCGATGGAGGCTACCATTGAGCTACTGACCCATCCCGAGGCCCAAGCCAACGTGGCCGAGGGAACGGCCGTGGTGTCGAGGGGTGATGTGCTGGATGAGGCCGAGGTCCGGGCCTTGCTGGCTGAGCGCAAAGCCCGCGCTGCAGGGTGAGATACCGGGTCCAGGTGGCCCGGCCCGCGTCCCGCCAGCTTGTCAGGCTTCCCTAGGTGGCGGCGACGGCCTGCGCCGAGCTCATCTTCGGCGCGCTCGCGGAGAACCCCCTACTGGGTGGGGAACCGGCTTTATTCTCCGTTCCTCGGCCAGTGGCGAGCAGGGCGTGGTGAGTACAGAGTGTGCTACAGGATCGACGAGGACCGAGGGGTCGTGGCTGTTATCGCCATCGAACACCACCGGCACGCCTATCGCTCGCCCTGATCGGAGCCAATGAGGAGGGCGCTGGGGAGACACCGCCCATAGGTGGCTGCGGGCGGTGTTCGCGGCGAAGAGGGCGGGTCCGAGGATTCGGGCCGGGTCGACTGAAGCGCCGTCGATCGAGATCTCGATGACGTGGACGAGCGTAAGACAAGTAAGACAAGAAGACGAGCCCTGCGATCGCGGCGTCGCTTGCTCGTCTGGCCACCAGCGAGCAACACGAACACGAACAGGAACACGAAGGTTAGGATGACTTCGGCTCCTGCTACCGCGAACCTCCCCGCCCGTGCGGACGGGGCTTTTCGACCTCGCCCTCTGGTTGGGGTTGCCGATGAACGCTTCCATCATGCCGCCACGGTCAACTACCCTGACCCCGCGAGTTGGTGGATGACTTGGTTTCGGTCGCCTTGCATGCTGGAGCTGAAGCTGGCTCCAGCAGCGCCCGGTTCCGGGCGCTGCTCAGGGCTCTTGCCTTGCGGCAGTGCTGGTCCCGAAGCGCCGGCGTAAGGCCATGACAACGCACCATGCTGCGTCTCCGATCCTTTGTCGAGGAGGTGTGAGTGCTCCCTGCGGCGCAACCCTGGACGTCTTCGAGACCGATCTGGATCACGCCGCCTGCTCGTCGCTTATCCGACCAAGGTCGCTCTTTCGACATTCGTAATCTCGTTGAAGACCACCTACTCGCCTCGGCTCAGAAAGGAACGCTGGGCCAAGGCGACCCGTGCACTCTGGGGGCACATTTCATCACTTTCGTACGCGGTCATCCCTGCTGGAGCAGCGCCACTCGACAGAACGAAGGCGCACATCGCAAATCAGCAGGCAACGTTGCATGCTGGGAAACAGCGACGACAAGCGCGTCAAGACTCGGTCCAGCGGCCTTGACCCCGCCCGCGCGGACACAGATTGCGGCCGCATGCTGTTCATGCACGAACCTACTCAGCCGGGCCCCCGCAGGCGGCGGGCTTGTTATATGCTCAACGCCTCGCCGGCGCCACGCGGAGGACATGGTTCACTGCGGAGGCAAGGCGATGGCGCTGCATTGCGACCAGGCACGTCGCGCGACAGCTGTACACGAGCGAGTCGATGGTGGTCTGTGGCGTTCTGCGGCGAGATCCTCCAAGATCCAGTCACGGTTCGGGGCAACGGAGCAGACGATTGAACGGGTGTTCCCTGTGCGAAGCGCACGCTCCGAAGGCGCGACGTCCCAGCCATCGACGCGGCGTCCACGGTTGCGTATAAGGGTGCCGCTATCGAGGATCTCGACCGCGGTGACCTTGTAGTTGCGTCGCTCCTGCATGATCGCGCGTTCGATCCGTTGTAGGTGCGAACCATAGCCGGTGCTGTTGATTTGGCGGCCGAGCGCGGCAGGAGGTATTCCAAGCCAGCTTCGACGATGTCGTCCACCACCTTCGTGATGAGGTCGTCCTCCTCGCCGCCGGAGTGGCAGCTGGTGGTGCCGATGCCGCTGCGCCCCGCGATGGATGGGAGGATGCCTGGCCGTAACCGACTTCAGCGGAGACGTCGATCGCGGCAGCGACGATCTGTTGGTGACGGGCATTCTTGACGAATGTCCGCTGCCCGGGTCCCGGCTCGCTCACCACGGTCCGCACCTGCGGCACCTGACCGCTTGGCCAGTAAACCGCATGTATGGTCAGCACGCCTGCTAGCTTGACAGACGTGGAGGTAAGCTCGTCCATCAACCTCGTGGGGAGAGCTCCGTCAGGCCCAGATGGGCCGAGGACGGTGGAGCGAGTAGGTGAGCCCGGCGGATCGTGCACTGACATGTCGCGATCAGACGGCGCCATCATCGTCGAGCATCTGACCAAGCGCTTTGGCGATCGCGTCGCCTTCGACGACGTGTCGTTCGATGTCGGCTATGGCGAGGTGTTCGGGTTCCTTGGCCCAAACGGGGCGGGCAAGACCACGATGGTACGGACGCTCGGCACCCTCATCGCCCCGACCTCTGGGGCAGCGACGGTGGCCGGAATCGAGTTGCGCCCAGAGAACGGGCCAGCCATCCGGTCCCGGATCTCGATCATGCCCGAGTTCCCGGGCCTCTACCTCCGCCTCACCGTGGCCGAAAACCTTGAGCTCTTCGCCCGCCTCTACCGACTGTCCGATCCCCAGTACCGGATCGAACGGGTTCTCCGAGCAGTTAACTTGATAGATCGAACCAACGATCTGTGCCGGTCGCTCTCCAAGGGCCTCAGACAGCGGGCCGCCCTCGCTCGAGCACTGCTCAGCGATCCGGCGGTGCTCTTTCTCGACGAGCCCACCTCCGGGCTTGATCCGGTTGCCACCCGAGAGGTCCACGAGCTCATCACCGCGCTGGAAGATCGCGGTGTCACGATTTTCTTGACCACGCATCGCCTGGAAGAGGCCGAGCGACTCTGTCACCGTGTCGCTATTCTGAGCACGACGCTCCGTCTCGTGGGGCGGCCCCTGGAGTTGCGCCAGCAACTGCTCACCCGGAACTTGGATGTGCGGACCCGTACCGACCTCGACGACCCGGGGAAGATGTTCGGCGGGCTTGTCGACGTGGAGGGATGGGAGCAGGTGCTGCCTGGCCTCTATCGACTCACTGTTGTCGATCCCGACGCCACCGCTCCCGTCGTGGCAAGAACGCTCGTCGGCGCCGGGGTCGACATCCTGTCCATCGCGGAATCCCGCCGCTCGCTCGAAGACGTCTACCTTGAGCTCATCGACGAGGACGTCGAGGTGAAGCGGCGATGAGCTTCAGTTGGGTGAGGGTCGGAGCCATCTTTCAGAAGGAGTTGCGCGATTATCGCCGCAACCGCTTCATGGTCTTGACCATGGGGTTGCTGCCACTCATCTTCATTGCTGCCCCGATCCTTCAGCTCTTCACGATCAAGGCATCGATCACGAGCGCCAAGCTCGACAGCCGCATCGGGATCTCCCTGCTCTACATGTTGATGCTCCCGACCATCATCCCCTCCGTCCTGTCGGCCTACTCGGTGGTCGGCGAGCGTGAGCAAGGCACACTCGAACCGGTATTGACCACGCCAATTCACCGCGAAGAGCTCCTCATCGGCAAGGCCTTGGCCGCATTCCTTCCCGTCCTGGCAGTTGCGTACGTGATCTTCGGGATCTTCCTCGGCGCGGTCGCGGCCTTCGCTCATCCCGCAGTCACCTCTGCGGTCTTCGAGCGCGACCACCTCCTCATCCAGCTGCTCTTCACGCCGCTCGTCGCCGGCTGGTCGATCTGGGTCGGCATTGCCATCTCCACCCGCATGAGCGACGTCCGGGCCGCCCAGCAGCTCTCGGTCTTGGCCAGCCTTCCACCGGTCGCCATCGTCGCCCTCATGAATTTCAACGTGATCGCTCCCTCTCTTGCTCTCGCCCTCGGACTCGCCGCGGCATTGCTTCTAATCGACGGGTTGGCATGGCGTGTCGTGGCCGCCATGTTTGATCGGGAACGCCTCATCACCGGAATCCGAAGTTGATGATCACAGCTGCTGGCCCAACAGCTCAGGTGGAAAGGACTTACACTTGGCAGCAACCCTTCAGCTGACGCGACATGGGGTCGGGATCGAGCTTCGGAAGGGCTCATTCGACGTCTTGGTGGATGGCAACAGCGTCGGACTTATCGACTGGAACGACACGGTCGAGGTCGCCGTCGAACCGGGGCGTCACAAGATCCGCCTTAGGGCGGGTCGGTTTTCGAGCCAGGATCACTCGTTCGTGGCGGCAGAGGGCGAGATGGTCAGGTTCCGTGTTCATGGCGCGATGGTCTGGCCGCGTTGGGTTATCTCAATGCTCAAGCCGGATCTGGCAATCTATGTAAAGCGCGAGTAGTCGCCGAGAAGGCCGATCCTTGGCTTGCCTCCCCAAGACACGGGGCCCAGAGATCAGGTGGAGGGGCGCCACGCTTGTTGTCCACTAGGGGTCCTGTTGTGACGAGTCCTTCGGGCGCCGAGAGTGCAATTCCCGTGGGCATCGGAAGGACCGCTCTGCAGTCAGCCTCGCCGACCTTCTCGCTTCAGGACGTTCCGCGCAGCTCGTATGGCGCAAACAGCGGTGGCGCTGTCTGAGCGCGGCGTGCCCGCTCGGGGCTGGACCGTCGTCGGCGGTGCCATTTGATCCATGCGTTCGAAGATGACGTGCTGGGCTCCACACCGGGTGATCCTCCAGTAGAAAAGGACGGCCGGCCGGCTGTAATAAGGTGCCCGTGATCTCCGCGGTGTCTAACACACGGTAATGGACGCAGTCAGTCCCTATGGCGATGGCGCCGACACGACTAGGACTACTGGCGTTGAGGCACTCGGGTTCGACGAGACGCTGTCCGTACGACGGGGAGACCGCCACCGAGCACACTGGCCGCCCCGGCCCCAGCTGCCCGCGACGCGCTCTAGCGGAACCTTCCGGGCTATCCCGCGTTGGGGCTTCGTCTATCCAGGTAGATGGTAGTTTATGTGGGCGCCGGTCTGTATGACCTAACGCTCGGTCTAACTCAGCGCTTGGGGGCGTAGGCGTTGAGGTTGAACAGGTCGTAGAGGCGACGCTGGGTGGGGTCCATGTCGGTGAGCATGCGCCGAGCACGGGGCCGGCCGCGCTCGCCCTGGTAGAGGAGGAGGGTCTCTTCGATGCCCGAGAGGTGGTCCAGGAGCTCGCGCACGCTCATGTGCATCCCGGCATGGTCTGCCTCGCGGACCATGAGACGGGCGACCATGAGAGCGAGGACGCAGTACAAGACATGTACCCGGATCTTCTGCTCGGTGAAGTGGAACATCGGCGAGAACGAGACGACCTTCGGGTCCTTCATCTGGCGGAAGTCGCCCTCGACGGCCTCTTGCGAGCGGT
>JAJYWA010000068.1 GCA_021791755.1 Actinomycetes bacterium
ACCCGGCCTTGATATCCGGATTCGTGGAGATCGTTCGCAGCGAGATGTGACGCACGCGGTCATACACGAACCCGTGATGTATATCGTTGCCTACTTTCGCAGGCGGTAGCAGTGAGCCCGAGAGTTCGGCTTCTTTCATCCGGCCCTCGGTCGAGTCTGCGAGCAGATACCAAGGAAACCTCGCCGACATGAGCCGTTGGCGAGCGAGTGCTAGGGCCACGCGCGAGGTATCGATCGTGATCCAACGTCGGCCCCATTGCTCAGCCACGTAGGCAGAAGTACCCGATCCGCACGTAGGGTCTAGTACCAGATCGCCCGGATCAGTCGTCATGAGAAGGCAGCGAGCCACGACCTTAGTATACGTCTGCACAACGTAGATGTTCTCGATGGCGAACGTGCTTTGTACGGTGTCGTCCCACCAGTTCGTAAGAGCGCGAACCGGGAAGTCCGAGAAATAGCGCTTAAAGGCTAGCGTGCGACCAACTCCGAGCAGCCGTTGTGCCTGTGCGAGACGGGTCATACCTTCCACGTTGGTCTTCCAGTAAGCACCCCGACTGGGAGAGTAGGTCGTTCCATTCAACTCAAACCCGTAGCTCGTGGTAGAGCCGCCGCTCTGGGAGGTGAGATTGTCCGTGCGAAACCGTCCGCTCGTAGATGTTGTCTCGCCAGCCTTCACGCGCCGGTAACCATCATTCTCATCGATATAGGGATATGCGGCCTCGGTTGGTACAGACTGGGTATAGAGCTGCCGGTACTTCATCTGCTCAAGAGACTTCGCGTACCACAGTAGATAGTCGTTGACGCCGTCGAGGCGTCCACTGGAGACGGCGCTTGTCTTCTTGAACGGTATGAGGGCAGCAAAGTTCTCACTACCGAAGACCTCGTCCAAAAGCGATCGCACCAGATGAACATTCTCGTCACCGATTTGGACGAAAACCGAACCGCTCTCGGTCAGAAGGTCCTGAGCAACAAGCAGGCGATCACGCATGTACCCGAGGTAGGAGTGAATCCCGAGTTCCCAGGTATCGCGAAATGCCTTGATCTGCTCGACCTCCCGTGATGCGTCCTCCAGCTTTCCATCGGTGACGGTTCGCTTCCGAGTCGATGCCTGCCAGTTGCTGTTGAACCGGATCCCGTAGGGAGGGTCGAGATAGATCATCTGGACCTGTCCGCGTAGCCCCTCCCTCTCTGAGAGGCTTGCCATTACGTTGAGAGAGTCGCCAAGGATCATTCGATTGGACCAGTTCGCTTGGTGCTTATAGAAGTCAACGAGGTCGAGTTCCTCGAGCCCATCAAAGCTGTCGAACAGGGTGAGCTCGGGCTCGTCCTCCGCCTGACTCGCAGTCCTGCGAAGATTCTCGATGATGACCCGCGGGTCGATCTTCTCCTGGATGTAGATCGTTGGCGCATCGGCAACCAGGTCCTCGCCGTCAATGTCGTCCTTGCCCTTCCAGACCAGCTGCGGATCCAGTGTTGGATCGCGCGGATACCGGACTGGCACAGACTGTTCTAGCTCTGGCGAAATGAAATCCTGCGCATCGGCAGTCGGGATGTTGGCGCGCTTATCGCCGTGTGTGATTGCGCCTACTGGCGTTGGGGCGGAGGTCTTAGCCTTGCGTGCTGACATCCAAACGTCCTTGAGCTAGGCGGGTAATCCGATGATGGGGCGGTCTGCGTATAGGTTCGCGATGGCTTCGTCGAGCAGAGAAGCGGCGTCGGCAGGGTTGCGCACCTCGACGTAACCCCAACGGCCGTATGCGCCCCAGTTGTTGACGGCTGCGCACCACTGGTTGCGCGCCGTTTCTGCTTTGGCTGCCGTCGGGCCTGGGGACTTTCGGCTGCCCGACACTTCGATGATCAGCGTGCGCTCAACGTCGGCGGGGTCGGTCACTAGCCGGACTAGGAAGTCGGGCACGTACTCGTGCGTCCGTCCTTCGTGCACGTACGGGATGGTGAAGCCGAGGCGCTCGTTCTTCACGTACGCCTTCACGCCAGGATCGGCTTCCAAAGCTTGGGCGAGGCCCTCTTCCCAGGAGTTGCCCCTGGTGCCGTCCAGAACCACATGGTTAAGGTGGGACTTGGTTGGTGGTGGGTCCATGACCACCTTGCGAGTAAGGAAGCGAACTTCGTCCGTTGACGCGCTGGAGTCGAACCGGCGAATGATGGGCATGAGCAGTGTCGGGCGGCTTTCTGGATAGCGGACGATGGACGCGAATACCTTCTCGGCTGCTCTGGCGCCGGCTTGGGTGAGCAGCAGGTGGCCTTTGGTCACTCCCGTCTCGACCGTGACACATTCGTGAAGCCAGCGGCGGGCGATGTCGACGAGCTGCGGGAAGAGCCAGGGCCGTTCAACCCCGTCGAGAGCAGCGAAGAACTCCTCGCGCTGAACAAGAGTCTTGGCGATCGCGAACGCGATCCGCTGGTCGCGGGCATTGCGAATGTCCTCGAGGTCGATCTCCGCCGCCTCGCCGATGACCCCTTGGTTCCTCACCCACAGGGCGACCGTTGCTTGGTCGAGGTGGAGCTTCGAGTTCTCGTCGAAGTCGGCATGCAGCGCTGCGTCGGGCAGCTCTACCCGGTAACCGTCAAGCTTGGGGAATCGAATTGCCAGGGGCCACCGGTCTGGCAGCGCCCTGACCTCGATGGCGGGTCGAGGCTCCCGCGGTCTTGCGATCTGGCGGTCACCCGGGATGAAGGCGAACGGCACGCCGTAGACCTCGGCGTACTCCGGTTCGAAGCAGCCGGTGTGGGGGTTGATGGCGTAGCTGCGGCGACGCAGGCCCCGCCCGACAACCTGTTCACAGAGGAGCTGGCTCCGGAAGGGGCGGATCCCGAGGATATGGGTGACGGTATTGGCATCCCAACCTTCGGTGAGCATGGCGACAGACACGACGCAGCGAATGTTCTCACCGAGCTTGCCCTTCTTGCCGATGGTGTTCATTGCCTCCCGGAGAAGGTCGGCATCGGTGAGCTTCTCGACGTCGGCGCCAGGGTTCCGTAGCCGGTAAGCCTGTTTGAAGGCTTCGACCTCTCGGGCAGCGTCCTTCTTGAACTCAGCGCCCAGTGGTTCTCCGGACTCGAGTTGTTCGGAGTCGATGAGGATCGTGCGCTGGTGGGTGCTCCAGGTGCTGTCTTCGACGTTGCTCAGCAACGACAGGTTGCCGGGGATCAGCCTCGTCGTCCCGTCAGCAAGTTCGGCCTCGTGGCCGGCGATCCAGTCGAACACCAGCTTGCTGACCACGGTGTTCGGGCACACGATGATCATCACCGGTGGCGGCTCCCCCAATGCGGCGAGCATCCCTTCGTATTCGGTGTAGTTCTGCTCGTAGCTGCGATACAGACTGCGAACAGCCCCCTCCAGCGTCTCCGGCATCACCCAACCTTGGGGACCCAGGTCAACGTCCCTCGGCCGCAGAGCGCGCCGCTTGGGGAGCGGGGGTTGGATATGGTCCCACAGCTGGAGGTACACCAGCTCCTTGCCAGCGGCGTCGTCGTCGACTGGGATGCGTGGGATCTTCACAATCCCAGACTCGATGGCGTCCATCAGCGGGAAGTCGCTGACCACCCACGGGAAGATGAAGCCCTCGTTGTGTCCGGAGCCTTTCAGGTAGTACGGCGTGGCGGACAGGTCGTAGACGGTCTTGATCCCGGCCTTACGACGCAGGTCGAGCAGTCCGCGGAACCAGACTCGAGCATCTCGGTTGCGCTCGAGGTCCTCACTGTCGGCCTCGGCCGCATCGAGGAGCTTGTCCTGATAGCAGTGATGCGCTTCGTCGTTGAGGACGAGGACCTCACCCCTGCCGCTGCCGAACGCACGCAGGATCCGAGCCGCCACCATGTTCGGCGCCTCCCGGAAGGCGTCGGCCTCCTCCGGTCTGCCGCCGCGGAGAAGCCTCCGGGTGTTGGAGGCCACCCCCTGGATCTCTTTCGAGTCTCGGGGCAGGAAGGTGTGGTAGTTGACGATCTCGATCTGGGCTTGTAGCAGCGCATCCCACAGGTCGGCCGGGAGGAGGTCCCGCTCGTGGTAGTAGTTCTCCTCCCGCTCGGGATGTAGCACCCCGAGGCGGTCGCGGATCGTGATGCCGGGGGTGACGACCAGGAACCGCTTGGCGAACCGGGCATCGTTGGGGGCCATCACCTTGTTGATCGTCTGCCAGGCGATGATCATGGCCATGACCACCGTCTTGCCGGTGCCTGTCGCCATCTTGAGCCCGACCCGGGGTAGGCCGTCGTTGTGAAGCTGGTTCTCCGGCTCCAGCCGGCGTCGGTAGTCGGCCGTCCCATGCCGCCCGGCGACCTCGGCGAGGAAGATCGCGGTCTCGGCCGCTTCCCGCTGGCAGAACAGGACCGGCTCGTCCCGGGTGGGCGGGCCGGCAGTCCAGTGTGCGAGCAGCTTGCGGGTGTAGGGGGTGACTCCGTTCCAATTGTTGGCCCGCCACAGTTCAACGGCGCGTCGTATCCCGTTAATGAGCGAGTTCTCCTCGCGACGCTCTCCGGTCACGTCAAAATCAAACGCCTGCTGATCCGCACGCCCCTTTCGGCTGAGAGGTATAGGCACAAAGGACTCACTCGGTCGCCGACCGGGGCGCAGTTCTCCGGTCGGCCCCTTGGGCCCGATCTCGAAGTGGGCATTCGGCGCCTCGTAGGGCGAGTTGATGACTGGATTGCCGAGGTCACCCGGCGCTGACTCATGCGATGAAGTACTCACGCGAGGGCCTCCAAGGGCCAGCAGGCATCGATTCCATCCATTGTATCCTCGCCTCGAACGCTCACTGCGGATGCTCTGTGCTCATGTTCGGTCCCACTGTGGAAACTCCGGACCCCGCCAAGCCGAAGGGTACCGCACCCTCCACCTGCCGGTCGATGCTGCTCGGCTTTCGCCTGGTGACCATTGACACGCTTGCGTTACATCTCCCAGCAGGGCGGTAAGCTTTGTGGGTGCCCCAGGGTCCGACTCCTCGACGAAGCGTGCATTAACCCGGGGCGGTGTCGCGGCGTTGGCGTGCTCGAGCGGGTCACTCACTGTTCGGACCGGCACCCCCGCGGCCGGAAGGCGCGTCGCTGACATACGGCGGCGACAATCATGTTGAGCCGGGGGGTGCATCCGAAGGTCGCATCGGAGATCTTGGGGCACGCGACGGTAGCCATCACCCTCGACCTCTACTCCCACGTCACCGAATCCATGCAGACCGAGGCGGCCAAGCTGATGGACGAGACACCTGCCGGTCCGGTCCCCTCGGGCGCCTGAGTCCAGGGTCGCCGTATAGACGCCGGTCCGGCTACCCATGCCTATGAGGGTGTGCCCGATCTCCTCTCACAAGAATCGCCTCACCACGTCAGCAACCGCATGTGGTTGTTCGAGGTAGGGGAGGTGGGCAGTCCCAGGGAGGACCATGTAGCTGGCCTGGGGCAAACGGCTGGCGAGTTCCTGCGACCGGTTGATCAAGAACGGCACATCGCGGTCTCCGCACGCGACCAGTGCAGGCACTGGGATCTCCTCAAGCCGACTCCAGATGTCGAGACCGCTGGCTCCCGTGCCTTCCGACAGGCCGCGGCGTTCGATGTCGCCGATCATGTCGCGAGCAAGCCGCCTTGCTGGCTCGGGCACACGTCCCTCGGCTTCGCGCGGGCCGTCCAGCCACAACCAGAGACTTAGTCGAATCGTTTCCGCCAAGTCGCCTGACCTCGCAGCCTGGCCGAGGAGTTCATCGAATCGCTTTGTAGCAGGGTCCAGCTCCGGCTCGGGTGACCCGCTGATCGCCGGTGCGAAGAGCACCAGTGAGGCGACGCGTTCCGCGCTGCGCAGCGCCAGGTCGAGTGCTACTCCGCCTCCCAGGGAGCTTCCAACCAAGCACACAGGGACCGGCCCCAGATGGTCGAGCACTGCAGCGAGATCCTCCAAATGGGAGAACTCGCCATTGCCCGGCTCGCTTTCGCCGAAGCCACGGAGGTCGTAGGCGATCACCTGAAAGCGATCGGCGAGATGTGCTGCTACACCGCGCCAGCTGCGTCGATCGGCCACTCCGGCATGGAGTAGGACCACGCATGTCTCCGCCTCCCCCCATCGCTCGCCGACTAGCCGAGTTGCTCCTCGTGTGACCACGAACGGCTTAGGGGCCAGCATGCGAGAACCCTAACATCCGTAGCGCCAGGGAAGGTCTACTGCGGCGCTCTCCTAGGCGCTGACGCTCTGAGCCCGCCTCGACCATCGACTGCTCCGAGCCCGTCCTATTCGCCGAGTTCGGCTCGCCAGAGGATCTCACCGCAGGTGTCGTCCACCAGCGCTATCCCGGAGACGGCGGTCCGAAGTGGCAGGGGGAAATTCAGGACCGTGTCTATCGCGACTCCAAACTGGCCCTGGGGGACGCTTTGTGTGAGGGTGCAGTGCGGGATCCACTGGCCTGGTCGGTAATGGCTCCAGATGTCTACGCCAGCACGACGGAGCGCCGTGCCTATCTCCGCGCTTGCCTCCAAGAGCTCTGGAGCTGGCACAACCCCCAAGAACAGGACCCGGCCAACGAAGGCGCCGACTCCGTCGAGGGTCAAGGTCCTCGGGATCCTGAGCGACCCGGCGAGAACACCAGCAACCGCTGTGGACGGGATCGCGTCCGCGACGACAAGCGAGACGTGGGGGTGGTGGCGACGGTGGGAGTAGGTGCCTAGCGACCCGACACCGGCCTCGTCAAGCGCGGACCAGAGGGATCTGATCGCAGCATCGGCCGCGCAGTCAAAGAGCAGGACCACACCCTCGGCCATCGCGGCAACGATACCGGCAAGGCAGACCGAAGATGGGCTGCGGAGGCAACAATCGACTTCCCCCTACCCAGTCCGACTTCGGTCGAGGGGTGCAACCTTGGCTCCATTAGCCGGTCCCTACTGGGTGAAGTAGAGGGCGACGGCTGAGGCGCCGAAGGCTGCTGCGGACCGCCCGGTCTGCGCGCGGAGCAGAACCACCAGGCTGGCGAGAGCCCCGGCCACTGCCAGGCCTGCCGGCGGCTGCCAGGGCGGACCCTGTGGGGTCACATACGGTCTTGGAGGCCCAGCACGTCCGACCTGAGCGCCTACTGGTCTCCTTCCGTGAGAGCCAGCCAATTCGGCCCGTGGGCGACGCTCTACCGGCGGAACGTAGGTATGGCTTGCAAGACCCGTGCTCTCGGACCGAGATTGGCCCAAACATTGGCCGAGACTGGACAATAGGATCTCAAGGCCCCGGTTTCTCATGTGCGGCCAAGAGGTGCCGCCGACGTCCACCAGCGTCCGCCTGGAACTCAGGAATGAGCCCCATGGACTGCCTCAGATCACCATTAGTCGTCCGGGGCGTGGTCAAGACTGTGGTCGAAACCCCGCTCGGGTCCAAGCCACTGCCAACACTGCCCCGGTCTCGTCCTAGCGAAAGCACCTTGCCGCCATCGCGGCCACACGGGCAAACGCCCGCAGCCAGGTCCCGGATGATGCCCTCCGGACCGCGCTGGACGCGGCTCACGAAGGGGTGGAGCGGCAGGTAGCCCTTGCACCCGACGCCGAGGCTGACCCCGAGGGAGTCGAAGCCCGTCTCACGAACGCGGAGGCCCTCTGCGACGGCTCCAGGCCCAGCACCTCGGTCTGCCGCTGGCGCAGGCCGAGGTGGGGTCCACCCGCCGGGTCAAGGGGTCCAGCGACCTGCAAGGCGCTCGATGAGACCGAACTGCAGGTCGCCCACCTGGCTCCCGAGTACGAAGGGCTGGAGCGACGGGCCAGGGCTGCCAAGCTTCTGTGCGAGACGTTCGCACGGCACCGTGACCTAGCGCGGCAAGCGTACGTGGCCCCGTACGAGGACCAGATTCAAAGGCTCACACGCTTTGTATTCGCGCCGGGCACCCTGGTCCGGGTGGACCCGGACCTTCCCCCTCCAGACCCGGACTGTCGCCGGCTTCAGGTTCCTTTCGACTCCCTCTCCACCGAGGCACGAGAACAGCTCGCTGTGGTACGCAGGCGGCCTGTCGTGCGTCCTTGGACGGAAGCAGCACGCGCCACGGACCGAAGCTACGCCCACCCCGGCCGAACTGGTAGACGTGTAGAGAGTTCGCCAAAGCATCTCCCGGGGATGACCCAGAACCCGCCCTCCGCCGATGGGGGAGTCGAGCTTCTCATGCCCTTCGGGCACTTTGAAGCAGCCGTAGCGGTCGGGGCAGTTCGAGTGCTAGAGTGCGCGTCACGCACATACGTTCCCAAAGGAACTGACCCCAGTTACCGAACACCGAATACGTCACAGAGATGCCGAAGCCGCCCCGGTTCAGCCCTGACCCCTGGACCCTAGTCGCGGATCCCCCGCCCTGCGACCCGGGTGATGCCACGCGGGCGCTCGCCTACTGCGAGCGGGCCCGCCATGGCCAGCGGTGCACCTGTGTCTTCTCCCTTCAATCGCTCGCTGAAGATCTGGAGGAGGCGGGCCTCGGCGAACACTCGGATCAGTTTGAAGATGAAATCGACGCCGACTCTCTGGGTAAGCTCGTGGACGAACTCCTGCACGAAATCGACGCTTTGCGCGCCTTTCGCCTTAGGCAGGAGCTTCTGCTCCTGCGGGATCTCGCCGCCCAGGGCTCCGGGCTGCGGCCGGCAGACGAGGGATAGATGGAAGCGTTCGAGTTGGATGATGATCTGGCTGACGCTGTACAGCGCGGTGACGTGGTCGCCCAAGAAGAGTTCTTCAACCGCTTCAGGCTCACACTCATCAAGTATCCGATAAGCAGGGGATTCTCGGAGTCAGATGCGGAGGATCTAGCACAGGAGACCTTGGGAGTCGGATACCAAAGGATCGCATCGTTCCGTCGCGGTGAGTCGCTCAAGCGGTGGCTCGTCGGCATAGAGCTCAACTTCATGCGTCGCCTTTGGGCCGAACACAAGGCCGAGGCCGTGCCTCTTCGCCAAGAGGAGGCCGGGATGGTCCTCCGCGCGGAGGAGTCCAAGAGGCTCGCGCCATTCTGGGTCCAGATGCAGCTCAACATGGCGGTAGCCAGGCCGAAGCGCTACATTGAAGCGGTGCGCCTTCGCTACCTTGACGAGCTCGATTACGATGAAGTTGAGCGCGCACTCCGACTGTCCAGGAATTCGGGCAAGGTCTACGCGCAGCGCGGGCTGCGCATCTTGAAGGAGATGTCCGAGGCAGACGTGCCCCCCGATCCACCTCGCCAGCCACAGTCAGGCAATGAGTAATCCAATGGACCGAAGTCTTCACGACATGAGGCGGGACAACGAGGATAGTGACGAGATGGTCGAAGAGACGGTAGTTGAAGAGATTGAGCAAGACGCACTAGAGGAGCTGGGGAATCGTCTGACGCAAGCGTACCGGCTTTCCGGCGAGCCCCCATCCTTGGCTGCGATTGAACTTGCCGAGGCGTCAGTGTCGCTGTCGCCGCCTCAAGAGGAGCGTCTTCTGACATTCAACGCTGGCGTGAGGAGTCGGATTCGCGCTGCGTGCGAGGATTCCGCCGACGCCCGAAGTATCGGTGAGTGGATTGAACGCGCACGCCGTGCCACACACCAAGACGTAGCAGGCGCAGCCCGAACGCTGGGTATCGCGACCCCTGCATATGGGCAGTTCATCGCTGGACGTATGCCGGTATGGCGACTTCCCGTGGACGGTCTAGTGAGGCTGTGCAGAGCGCTTTCACTCGACTTGCGGCTATTGACCCGATGGTCGAGCGTCAGCGGACCGTGCGTCTCACAAGGCATCTACGGAAGACTTGATATTGCCGGCGATGATAGGTCAGATGAGCTATCTCAGCTCGCCGCTGAATCGGAGCGCAATTCCTGGGTGGAATTCACGGTATGGCAGAGTGAGCTTATCGCCGCCGCTTCCCCGGGCGCATCAGAAGGCGACGGTCGATCAGAACGATAAATAGCGTCTCACGGCTAACCCCGTATTGCTTCGCGATTTGCTCGGGATTGGGGTTAAGAGCCCAGTCCCGAGCAAGCCACGGGCGGGGAAGAAGCAGCTCGCGGGCGAAGTGGTGCGCCTCGCGCTCGAAGTCAGGGAAGTCATCTTCTTCGCCGAGGTCGCTAGGTTCGGCTGCAATGCCCAGATTCCAACATGACGAGTCCCCGTGCTCCAGCAGGCAGTGCCCGAGTTCATGCGCCAGGGTGAAGCGCCTGGGGTTCCGATTCGCCGGTGTCTCATCCACTATCCCGGGAGCCAGTCTTATGGCCCACGCGGCCGGATCAAAGTAGCCCCACCCTCGGGGTATGTCGCATGCGGTAATGGCCAGCCCATGGTCGACCACCAGCCGCTCGACCGGTACCTCCGGAACGGCGACCCCGGCATCCCGCAAGACCTGCTGGGCTACGGCCCGCACATAACCCTCACGGCTGTTACCCATCGGTGAATACATCATAGAGGCGGGGCTCATCCGTCCGAACTGGAGAATGGTACATGTCTGATTCTGCGGAGATCAAGGTCGCCCATTGCGAGATTGAAGTCAATGGGGTTCACTTCCGGGAGGAGCACAGTTTCCGTACGGGCTTGCAGATCAAGGAGGACGCAATCGCTGCCGGTGCCAAGATCAAAGTGTCGTATGTCCTCGATCTCGAGACGGAGTCTGGCTCTGTTCGGATTGGCGACGATCAGACGGTGGAGCTCCACTCGGGCATGAAGTTTACCGCCCATCCGGGGGGGTCAGATTCATGACGGCCGACGAGTTCATGACTGGGTTGGAGCGGCTCGGGAGCGTCTCCCGAGTCCCCCAGCCTGGGGGACTCACCCTGGCGGTCTTGGAGCCTCAACGAGTCCCAGGAACGGGCCGCACCTCCCGGGTCGCCTTTTTGGTGCCACCTGATGTCGCGGCGCGTCCGCAGCAGTTCGTCGACGGTGATCTGCGTACTCGCACTGGTCGCGTGCCGAACAATTGGTCAACGCGCGTGTTCGGCACTGACGTCCTCGGCACGTGGTCCTTCAATTGCCCCTGGGATCCCAGATCAGATTCACCTGACGCACTGGCTCTTGCCGCCCTCGCGCAGTGGGATAGGTGATGGCCGAGATCCGCGGTACGTCTGACTTCACCGTTCAGCTAGATGTCATCATCGGCAGCCCTCGCGAAGAACTGCTCATCGGCTTTGTGCACCTATCGCGAGAACCGTATCCCCTCATGGTGGTGGACTCGTGCCGTCTGGCACGGGACGACGAAGTTACTCGGGACGCCTTCGGGTTGCACTGGTCGGGTGACCTTACCTCACAGATGTATCACGAGGCTAGGCGGACCAATCGTGGCGTCGTGCTTATCCACGCACATGGCAAGTCTGGCCCCGCCCGCCTCTCGAGAACTGACAAGGAGACCCGAGACGAGATTCTGGAGCACTTCGCAACCCTGCTTCCTCAGGTAGCCCACGCGTACGCGATTGTCACGGGTAATCGCGTCAGTGGCACGGTCAGGATGGCACGGGAGGTCCTGCCGATTACCCTGATCCGGACTACGGCCATCCCGCAGAGGACATGGACGCTGGCTCGACGGCAGTCACCAGGCATCCGCGACCGGGACTCCCGTCAAGTCGGTGCACTAACCGAAGCTGGAGTAGGGCAGTTGCGCCGATCCCTGGTAGGCATCGTGGGGCTTGGCGGGGCGGGGTCGCAGGTGGCCGAGATGCTCGCCCATGCGGGAGTGGGTGGCCTAGTCTTGGCTGACAGCGACATAGTCAAGGATGTGAACCTCAGTCGCACGCATGGTGCAGGTCCGTCTGACGTCGGCCAAGACAAGGTCGCCGTAGTGAGCGCGCTCGTCCATCGAATTGCGCCCGATACCTCAGTCTTGCCGATTGCTGAAGCATTCCCGACCGTTCAGTTGCTGCGGCGGCTTCGAGACGTCAGCGTCATTGTTTCCTGTGTTGACAATGTCCGGGCGCGGGACGAGCTGAACCGCTATTGCTTGCGCTACGCAATACCGCTGGTCGACATCGGCACGACGATCACTCGAGATCCCTTCCGGATTGATGGCCACCTCTCGCGGATCCTACCTGGCAGTCACTGCTTACGTTGTTTCGGCCACGTCTCAGAGGCTCAGCTCGCCGAGGACCGAGACGCGGAGGCGAGAGGACAATATGGGACAGGGAGCGGACGGCCTCAGGTTGTGTCGTTCAATGGGTTGCTCGCTGCTGCGGCAGTGACAGAGGTCTTGAAGATTGTCACGGGCTTTGCTGGCGAGGATGTCGCATCGCGCGAGTGGCACTATGATCCAACTGGTGGATCCTACCGCAGTGTTGCTATCACCGACGGTCGCTGCCTCCATTGCGGTTGGTATGCCCTGCGCGCCGACAGCGCTCCCTGAAGGCGGGGGTCACCGTAACCTGCCCGCGGTGTTGGTCGGCCCATCGGCCTGGGAGACTATAGGCGCTCGTGCGGTCCGCCGTTCTACCGACGGCATGCTCTCTTCGCGTGTAACTCTTGGCCCGCCAGGAACGTGTCCAGGTGACATCTGACGTGCGCGAGGACCATCGCCCGACGACCCGGCCAGGATTCTCCATGATGTGGGTCAGTGACCGGGGTACAGGTGAGCAGGAGCATCTGCAGGGGGGCGCTCAGCGTGGGCGGGCCCTGTTCCCCTGCCTAATCCTGGTCGCGAAGGTCTCGGATGATCTGGTCGGTGTCGCCCTCCACCTCAAGGCTCCCGTAGGCTCGGGCAACGCGGGGATCCATCCGGGTCACGGTGATCCTGGTTCCAGCCTCATCCAGCTCCACGAAGCACTCCTCGCCGGGCTCCGCGATGAGCTCAGCCACGAGCTCCCTGGGGATAACGAGATCGCCGTTGGCCGAAACTGGGATTTTCATGGCGGAAGGGTACCTCTGGGCCGCGGCGAGCGCAAGCAGTGGATCCCCGAGTGGCAGAAGAGCGCGTAGCGGTTCCGGGGATAACCACCGGCGCCAGCGCACGGAACCGTCCCGGATTACGCACACTTGTGTCCCTGTCGGCTCCCACGGAACGCACAGTTGCCAGCCTGGTCCGGACCAGATAAGCTGTACCTATGGCCAAGTACTCCCTGGACCGCGACAGTTCCGAGCCGCTGTACCAGCAGCTGGCGGCGGCGCTGCGGCGGGAGATAGAGGAGGGCCGGCTGCCACCGGGGGTGGCCTTCCCCTCGGAGCGCAAGCTCATGGCCCGGTACCGGGTGACACGGACCACGGTGCGCAGCGCCCTGGGGGTGCTGAAGCAGGAGGGGATGGTGGTGGCGGAGCAC
>JAJYWA010000069.1 GCA_021791755.1 Actinomycetes bacterium
GCGTCACGTTTTGTCCCGTCGTGCACACCAAGTGCGAGTCTCCAACGCCTCGGTGGACTCTCTCTCCCGACTCAAGTCGGCGTGCCACGGACTGATGGGAACGGTTCCTCGGACGACGTTGCCGTGGGCGGAGGCCGTGACGCTCAACCTGGATTACCGAGTCGGGCGGTGGTGGCTGCTTCTCGTTCCCGAAGTTTGGGTTCCCCGCGGTGGGAGGCAGACGGAAGACGGCATCCTCCCCCAGACCGCGGAGGAGCGATTGGCGATCGCCGACTTCATTCGGGAACGGCGCGCCACCCGGTACAACCGGGATGTCAACGCCATCCTCGACGCATGGGTTCGGGTCCTTTGCAGTGGTCGTAACGCCCGCGAGGTCCGGACCTGGAACCTGGATACCGGGTCCGGCGTGGATCCCTTCTTCGAGATCGTGGGACGAACGGCGTACAGCCGGCCGTTGCGGGCTGCCCCCGCAGGTGATGACCGATGAAGGTCGTTGACTCGGCACTGCACGGCTACTGGCGGTTGGACGAGCCACTTCTGGCCTTCGATGCCACCGATCCATCCCAGGTCGCCGTCAACCCCCTGGTCGGGTTGCAGGACTTCGGGCCGTTTAGCACGCGGCTCTCGGAGAGATTCGGAGACAGAATCCGGATTGCCCTGCTGGGCCCTGCCGAGGATCTCCAGCGTCTGCGGGACCAGCTCAACGAGTTGGTGCACCCGCAGCGGGCCCGCGAGCGCCGCCCCTACCTCCCGGCCTGGCCCGGGTTCGAAAAGGTCTTCCGCGTGAAGCTCGGCCCGGCGGAGGACGCGGCGCAAATCCCCCTGCCAACGACCGTGGACAGGGACCTGGCCAACGCCGCCAATCCCGGTGACCACCTCGCGCAGGTTCTCACCGATGGTGTTCGCAAGCTGTCCCTCGTCCGAGACCGATTCGACGTCATCGTCTTCTACCTCCCGCAGCGTTTCCAGCCGTTCTTCGAGGACCGTGACACGGACTTCGACCTCCATGACGCAGTGAAGGCGGTCGCCGCCCAGCTCGGCCTCACCACGCAGATCGTCACGGATGATGCCCTGAGGTACCGCTGCCGCGCGTCCGTTGCGTGGCGGCTCGGTACGGCGCTGTACGCCAAGGCCGGGTGGGTGCCGTGGAAACTGAGCACCCGCGAGTTGCCACTGGACACCGATACGGCGTACATCGGTCTCTCCTACGCGGTGCGAACGGGGGCAGACGGCTCCACGGTGTTCGTAACGTGCTGCAGCCAGGTTTTCGACTCTGACGGTGGCGGCATGGAGTTCGTCGCATACGACGTCGGCCAGGGTGCCGATCCCCGAAATCCTTTCCTGACCAGAGACGACATGCGTCTGGTGATGTCACGGAGCCTCGCGTTGTACCAGGATCGCCACGCTGGGCGCAGCCCTCGCGAACTAGTAGTGCATAAGCAGACGCCCTTCCAGCAACAGGAGGTCCTCGGCTGCATCGACGCATGGGGAGCGACGTCGAACCTTTCATGTATCAACATCACCCGTCCACCCTGGCGGGCGGTCTCGCTGGACGCGCCCCGCAGCGGAGGAGAAAACCGGGCGAATCCCTCCTACGCCATGGCACGTGGCACGGCGTTCCAACTGGATGGGCGGTCGGTTCTCCTCTGGGTCGGTGGCAACGCACCGAGTGGCACCATCAGCGGCCAGGACAGCTTCTTCCAGGGCAGCAAGGGAATTCCGCGGCCACTGCTCCTGACCCGCGACGCAGGTTCGGGGCCGCTGCATCACGCCGCGGCGCAGGTTCTCGCCCTGAGCAAGATGGACTGGAACAACGACTCCCTCTACGACGGGCTGCCCTGCACGGTTCGCTACGCCAAGATCCTCGCCAAGACGATCAAGCACATCCCCGATCTGGCGCCGCAGCCGTACGACTACCGCCTCTTCATGTGACGGATGGCAGACCTGATCCACGGCCAAGCGCGCAGCGACCTTCGCGACACCTGCAGCCCCACTTGCAGCCGGTTCGGCACCTATCCCATCTTCCCCCCGACATCGAACAGGGCGTACTCGACGACAACTGGCTCGGTGTGATGGTGCCGGGCGTATTCCTCGGACCATGCGCAGTAGCGTTCGTATTGATCACCACTAATGCCGCTGCTATCAGCGGTGTGAGGAATGTACGGGGCGTCAGGCATTCGAGCCAAGGCCCGCGCGACACGTTGGTCGTAAATGAGTGGTCGCGGCCGGGCGGTCGTCTCGTAGCCTACGAAGTGGAGAACCTTGGTGACGAATGCGACGTTGAGCCGCGGAAGCCGCGGCTTGCGGTCGGCGAACATCGCGCTGAATCCCGCCGAGGTACTTTGGGTGGCGAGGGCGTTCCGGACGGCTCCAATCACTCGATCTGGTGGATCGCCAGCAGTCAGGGTGGCCCTGGCATTCTTCGAGCCTCGACGATTGTCCGTACCGTAGCCCCACGCCATCGCCCCTATGAGCAGATCAATCGGGTTCCCATCTGCATAGCCGAAGACGAATCGTCGCCGGATGAGCTTGTGAATGGCCATCTCCCGCTCGAGCGCTTGAAGCATCGCCGGATTCGGAAGTGGAGAAGAGTAATGGCCCACTCGGTCCGCCACGTGGTCGGATTCCATTTCGCAGGCTGGCTGTCCATGACCCAGGCGGTGGGGGTTGAAGCAATAAGGGCATCGACGGCTGCTTGAACGTCAGCGTTCTTCGTGTACGGCAACGTCTCACCCAAGCCCGGAGTTGTGTGTTCCAAAATGAGATTGCGGTACCGGCATTGGCTCCTTGCTCAGTCGAACTCAGCGGGGTCGAGTCCGAGCGTGCGCGCATTCTCAGTCACTATGCGTTCAGTAGCCTCGTCGAAGTCCGGTCCCTCGGCTTCGATCTCGATGGTGATCCGAACATTGGTGCCGCGTGCGGCCGCCAAGTGTGGAATCAGCTCAGTGGCGATGGTTCCAGCCACCGCCGCCAACCGAGCTGGATTCGGTACGTCGAGCCTGCCGAAGAAGTGGCTGTGAGCCCCTGGGGCGGGCCCTGGCCTACCCGACGGTCGCCTTTCTTTGGGTTCGACGTCAGTGCCGGAACCGCCGCCACCATCGGCCTCCGCTTCTTCGCTCGCCTGTCGTTCAGCCCGCTGCTGGGCTAGGGCGACGCCGGGCATCACGAGCAAGCTGCTCCCGTCGGCCACGGGTCGATCGACCGATTCGTTGATGACGAGCCCCCGGTACCGGCCGTTCTCGGCGTCGAAGGACTCGGCGTAGCCGAAGCCCTCCTCTTCGACGGCGAAACCCTGAGGCCCGGCCGAGACGGCGGCAAGAAAGACGGACTGGTCTTTCAACCTCGGCAGGAAGGGGTAGCGGGCGAAATCTTCCCAGAGCTGCTTCACATCGACGTGGTCACCGCCCCGCCAGAGGGGGATGCGGTCCAGCTCCAGGCGCAGGTTGGTCGCTCCGTAGACGTTGCTGAGGTGGTCGGGCACGGCTTTGCGGGATGCCCTGGTGGCAAGTCCGCCTTGGCCGTTAATCCGTAGGGCTTCGATGCGGAACTCAGACTCGTCGGGGGTTTGGGCGGGAACTAGGAGCCAGATGTAGGTCTCGTTGAGCCGCTGACGAACGGTGTCTTCGGCGGTGTCCCGCTTGGTCCGGGCCTGGGTGATCCCGAACTGGTCGAGGTTCATCTCGGCTTGGCGGTCGAAGATGTGCGTCCAGGCCATCTGCTGGCGAATGGCAGTGAGGAGGTCCGGCAGTCGGTTCTGGTCGGCCGCCATGAAGACCAGCATGTTCCGGTACGTCCGCTCCCCGCCGGAGCGGCGGGTGAGGACCTCCGTCGATACCGTGAGGGCTTCGGAGGATGCCGAGCGTGGCGCGTACGGATATTCGGACCGTAAGATCACGAGCCCCGCCGTGGCCTCGTCGGCTACGTCTCCGGGGGTGTGGGGGCAGCGGTGCACGCGGGCGAATTCGCCGACGTCGGTCTGCGCCTGGATAAGCCGGGCGAGCGCCTCGTGCACCTCATCGTCCCGGTAGCTCTCAGCGAGAGCCTGTGCCGTGCTAGCGACCGACGGGACGGTCGAGTACCAGTACCGGGAGCCGTCGACGTAGAGGTGGGTGGCCCGGTCCGAGAGCCGTCGGAGAGCATCGCCAAACACAGCGATGCTCTCCCCGGGAAGAGCGCTTCCCAGCTTCACCCGTACATCCTCGACTCCCCGGTTGGGGTTCTGTGGGGCCGCCCCATCGTGGGTGCGTCGCTGCATGGTCGGAGCTGAGCCGATGAAGACGGTGCGGGCGACCCTCCTGGCCGCCTGGAGGCGGCCCAGGGCGGGGACCTCCCGGTCGAGGACGTTCGGCACGGAGCCTTGCCCGTCGATGTCGGTGTCAACCACCGGCTTCCAGTTGTCCTCCAGGTGTCGCGTCACCTCCTCGAAGACCTGCTGATCGTCGAGCGGAAGGCTGGCCGGGAGGATCATCGGGTTCTGGTCCCCGTTGGCCCACAGAGTGTGCACAACGGCCGCCATGAGCCGCAGGACCCCACGGGTGCGCTGAAAGCGCTCCAGGGCCGCCCAGTCCTGGTAGAGACGGTCGAAAAACTCCGGGTGGATCGGGTAGGCGCGCTTGATGCGATCCTCATAAGACGCCTCCCGGCTATCCGCCGGAAACTCGGACTCCTGCGAGCGGTACATCTCCACGAAACGGCGCGCGATGGCGTCGCGCTTAGCGAAGCCCTCGGCGTTGAGAGGCTTGAAGAGGCGGCGGCGGACGATCTCAAATCCCTCTTCGGCCGTGGCGGGCTGCCACGGCGAGTCCATGCGGTGCATGACGTTACGCAGGCGCTTGAGAGCCTCAAGGCCCCCCACCCCGCCCACTTCGATGCCCGCGTCGGCGGACCCTTCCTCCACGTCCGAGGAGGCGCTGAAGCGGTCCGACGCTGGGATAGACACGAAAAGCATGGCGGTGGGGACGGCCTTGACCGCTTCGGCGAGCGACTGGGCGAAGGTCATCTGGGCGTCGAAGCTGCCGCCGAGGAGATCGTCTCGGCCCCAGAGCTGGCGGGCATAGGCCACCCACTCGTCAATGAGGATGATGCACGGCGAGCAGAGTTCGAGCAGTTCCTGGAGGGCGTCGCTGCCCGGGTTCGTCCCCGCCCGGTCCTCGTTTGCCACCAGGCTGTAGCCCTCCATCCCAGCGAGTTGCCACGCCATTTCGCCCCAGATCGTCCTCACCGAGGTGCCGTCCGGCTTTTCCACGATGCGGTGGGGGGAGAGGGCGGTTCCCACGATGACCGCACGGGTCACGCTCGAGGGAATAGTGTCAACGCCCGCTTCCGCACCGATCTCTTCCATACCGGGGAGACTGAAGGCTTCCGGACCCATCCCTGCGAGGTGGAAGACCGCCAGCAACGAGTGGGTCTTTCCGCCACCGAAGTTCGTCAGAAGGTCGATGACCGGCTCTGCCACCTGACCGGCGAGCCTGCGGACCGTCTGGACCAACAGGGTCCGTAGGCCACGGGTGAGGAAGGTCCGTCGGAAGAATTCCACCGGATCCGTGTACTCAGGCAGGCCGTTTCCCCGGTGCACCTGTGCGAGGTCGGCGGCAAACTCCGCCTGCTGGTAGCGCCCAGTTGCCACATCCTCGTGAGGTTCTATTACCTCCCGCCATCCCGGAAGGCCGGAGTCGGTTGACGCAACGGACACCCCCGGCAGGGGGGCGGAGGTCGCCCTCTTGGTCATCTCCTCGAAGCGAAGGCGCAGAGCTTCCTGGCGGATGTCGTCCACAGCCGCCGCTTCCGGCGCACCTACCGCGCTCAGGAGGAGGTAGGCCGTGTCGAGGACGCGGTAGGCGGCGTCGGCGGTGAAGGACTCCTTGTGTGCCCACTTGTGGCGGGCGTCCCGCAGCTCGCCGATATAGCTGCGCTCCTGCTGACCCAGCACCTTGCGGAACGGGTTCTGCCAGTGGGTAATGGTGACCCAGAGCAGGAAGTCGGGATCGGAAGGGTTGGGATCTGCTCCCCCCTTCTCCCGTGCCCAGCCGCCCCGGTCAGCCGACTGCGTCACCCAGTCATCTGGATACATGCGGGAAAGTTCGGCGGCGACGAACGGTCCGAAGCCTGAGACGAGAAGGTCAAGTGCGTCCTCGACTCGCTGGCGATTGCTCTTGGGCATCTGCTGGTGCTCCTATCCGAGTCCGGGCAGTTGCCCGCTGCCAAGCTGTTGCTGGGTCTGCTGCTGTTGGGCGAGGCGGGCGATCTCCGGCCAGGAAGCGACCAGCACGTTGTAGGCGCCGCCCTCCTCAGCCCAGCCCTTGCGCTCGCAGATGGAGTAAAGGCGGTAGGCGAGGTCCCGGGCTGCTTCGCTATTGGGGAGTCGGGCGAGGAGACTTGCGGCCTGCTCCTCGCCACCGTCCAACAGTTGCTTCACGAGGTGCTGCACGGCCTCCCAAACAGTGGGGCGTCGATCCTGGGCGGGGTCATAGTCCTGAGCCAGCTCGTCCCGCCGAACAAGACGACAAGTGCCGCCTCTGGTCACGATGACGCCAGCCCGCTCCAGCCCGTCGATGCTGGTCACCTTGGCTCTGGCCAATGAGTCAGCCTCGCCCGAGGGGGCCTCCCCAAACTGGAATTGCTCAAACCAGGTGGTAGCCCACCGCGTATCGGAGTCAAATTCACCCTCTTGCTGATCAAGCACCTCTGCAAGCACCGAGTTGATGAGGAGAAGTGCAGAGCGGACCGTCATGGGCGCGCCGTCAGGTTCAAGCACTGATTGGTAACGGGTGAACACAGCCATGCCCGGGCCAATGACTGCCTGCGCAAGGTCAACAGGCGCTACCGCTGCTGACTGCAACACTTGAATGGCTGGGCCCAGTTCTGTTCGAAGGGTTGCGACGAGGTCACGGCGGGATATGCGACCGGAAACGGCCGGCCGCGGTCGACATACAAGCACAACATAAGTGGCCAACGCGTTAGCCTTGACATCGCGGATACCACTGGAGCTGGTTCCACGTATGGGCCAGGTTCCGATTACGGCTAGTCCTGAACGTATGACCGCTTCGAGCATGGCTTCCCAGCCGGTCGATACCTGCCCGCCCTCCTCTGACTCCTGTTCCTTATATGCGTAGACAATTAGCAATGGAAGATCGGGACGACTCGCTGCCCTAAGTGACCCGATTACGTCAGTAAACCCGTCGATGAAGTACTGTTTGGCATCGTGCCGGGTGGCGTGGCGCGCTGGTTCGGCGATCAGCTCACCAACTTTCGGCGCACCGATAGTCGAAAACAGGTCAGGGTACAAGTCTTTCAACGAAAGACGCAGCCACGGATAAAAATAATCCGACACATTGGCGTACCCAATGGCGGAGAAGTATGGGGGGTCAGTGACGACGAGACACTGACCGTCAAGACCTTCTGACGCCGTCCTTGCATCGGACATCACGACCACTGAGCCAGGTCCCGTCGGGTCGACCAGATTCAAGGCGCGCAAGGCGTTGGTTACGATGCCCATCCAATCTCCAACGGATCCGCCGAACGGATTGGTCTCCGCAAAATCCAGGAGAGGCGAGATGTCGTGTCTGCTTACGGCGATCTCAGCTTTGCTCGTGCCATTGCGGGTACGCCATTTCACCAACATGGAGGAGGCTTGGGCGAGCTTCCCAACACAGAGGCCCAAGAACGTCTCGATCGCTCTTGCATACTCGGTCGATCCTCCCTCGGCCACTACGTCACTCGATATGTGTGCCGTGGCCTTCGCGAACGCTTCAAGCATTGATTGCTGGCGGTGGGTAAAGAGCTCCGACCAATTCTTGAATCCATACTGATATGCTGAGAAACTGAGGGCTTTCTCAGGGATTGGAACTGGATCGATATTTGCCCCAACCTGCTGTATTGCCGCCCTTGAGTGAATCTCGGTCGGGGCGAAGTGTGCCCTTCCATGTTGTCCGCTCGAAATGATTGCAAGCATCTGAGTTCCGAGTCCAACTTGCTGTGCTTGTTGGCGCACATAGTCGAGAGGGATGGGTGCACCGGAGAAGAGGCAAATATCTCGACTCAATTGAGATGTCGAGGCACTCCGAGCAATGCTGAAAGTGATTGTCTTGGAGTTGCGATTGACAATTGGAACTACGTAGGCTTCTTCTCCCCTCTTCTTCGATAAGCACCAGTCGTTCACTAGTGGCACCTGTGCGCCGGCAAATCGCGGATCGGGGCTCTCGACCGTTCTTGCCCACCACCAAGCAACTACAGGGTCTCCGTTCGGTGCGAGCGGGTACATATGACCGACCCGTTGAAATGCCTCATCTCGGATTTGTCGTGCGTAGTATTCGACATCTACAAAGAACCCCCCCAAGGCCTTCGAGGATCCCTCGCTGAACATGGCATTGCCGTGAAGGACTCTGTGGCCAACGCATTTCGCAGGCAGTTCCGTCAGAGTCTTGGAGATGAGAACCGGGATCGGGTTTAGGTCGCTGCCGCGGCTTGCCAGACCAAGACGCTGCGCCTCGACAAGCGTTGAACCTCCCCCGCAGAAGGGGTCGAGGACCGTCGGAAGTTCGCCGACACTGTTACTGATCTCCCTTTTCGCGGCAGCGAGGATCTCCTCATCAGGGTTGAAGACGACCGAAGCCACAAGAGCCTCGATCAACTCCATCAGCCGTGCTCGCTCCTTCTCGTCTTCAGGGTCATCCACGAGGGAGGCGAAGATGAGCGCACGCAGCGCAGGAACCGGCATGGGGGCGAACCACTTGTGAAGGTTCCGGATCGTGCCGGTCTTGCGGTCCTTGTCGGCCTTGCATGCGGCGTTGATGGCTTCGAGTGGCAAGGCCGTCTCGACCAGCTTCTTGCGATAGGGCGTGTCGGTCATCGAGGTGCCTCAGCCCTCTCCCAGAAATGCTCGAACTCGTAGTTGACGCTGGCTACCCCGGCGAGCGCATCATCACGCCCAACAAAGGGGTCGTAGATGTACCGGACCTCCGTGGAATCATCCTCGGCTACCCGAACCAGAGCGAGGATGAAGTGGTCGCCCTTGTTGAGCCCGGTCAGGATCTCGTTGCGAGTGATCGTGACGGTGCGTGCTCCCGCAACCCGCCCCTTCACCTCAAGGAAGAGCAGCTCCCCCCAGCCGGCTTTGGATTCCACGTCGTAGCCGGGGTTGTTGTGCGGCATCTCGTGCGGCTGCCGTCCAAGCGCACATTCGGCCGCTTTCACGGCATCGACGGCGATGCGCTCGACTCGCACGGTCTCCTGAGCGAACCGCGCTGCCAGGGGATCGGGGTTGCCCGTGAGCCGATGAAGCAACCCGACCGGAACCACCAGTGCGGCCCCGACGACGAGCGGACGCTGCGGAGCAAGCTGGCGTTCCCGCTCTAGCTCGGCAAGGCGCCTCTGGAGGCGGCTGTCAAATTCCGCCGCCCGGTCCCGAGCCGCCTGGGCGTTCATCTTCGGTTGACGGCCTGACGCCTCCTGCTCGGCGAACCGGTTCGCCCGGCTGTCCCACTCGGCGATAACACGTAGAAGGCGCTCGCGGACCTTCTGCTCGGTCTTGTCTATCCGGGCAGCGATGTGCGCCTTCACCTGGGCGAGGTGTTCTGGGGCAAGTTGGCCGATCGCGTAGTCGACTGCCCGCTTCTCCACGTCGTTTCGGACCCAGCTCTCGGCCCGGAGACCCTCGACGGTTGCCAGCTCATCCGAGGTGGCCGCTCGGTAGTCCAGATAGGGAGCACCCTCGGTGCCAGTGGTCTGTCCCTCTGCGTTCATAAATACGAACTGGAAGCGGCGCGACACGGTCATCGCACGCCCGGCTGCCGTCGTTCTGCCGTCGGTGATGGAGTGTTCGAGGTAGGTGAGCAGGCGTGGTTGGTCACCCTGGTCGCCGTCGTCAATCAGGACGGTCCCCTGCTCAAGAAGGCCGCCGTCACGCTCAAGGGTGAGGCCAAGCACTGCGTCGAATAGCGGATGCCCGGGGGCGATGAGCGACGCGGGGGGGCGGCCAGGCACGAGCATCCTTTCCCGCTCGAAGGTGACCCGTTCGTACCTGCGCTGCACCGACACTCCAGAGCCGCCGCGTCCCTCCCTGTCGCGAGCCGCGGCGGGAACATGGGTGATCTCGTAGCGTCCCTCTTCCCGTCGGGTCATTCGGCCGCCGATCTTCTCGAAGGCCTGCTCGAAGAAGAGCCGGATGAAGTGAGGCTGGAGTCGCCGGGCGGCGGCGCGCTCCATGTCGAGACGGATCTCCTCGACGTCGGCCAGGCTCATCATCTGCGAGTGCAGGGCCTGCTCCGCCAGCACTTCCCGGAGGCCGTCGCTCACGTGCTCGTCGATCACCCGTTCGAGGCGAGCCTTCACCTCCGGCTGGTTTCCGTAGCGGACCGCCTCGATGAGAAGCCGCTTCAACTCGTCACCGGCGAATACCTGTCCGAGGACATCGAACACTCGACCGCCGAGCGACAGCCGTTCCTGATCAAGCTTTAGGAGGAGGCGGTTGTACACGTCCCCCTCCCGGGTCTCGGTCGCCACCAGATTCCACATGTGGCAGACCTCAGTCTGCCCGATGCGATGGATACGGCCGAAGCGTTGCTCGATGCGGTTCGGGTTCCACGGCAGGTCGTAGTTGACGAGCAGGTTCGCCCGTTGGAGGTTGATGCCCTCCCCAGCTGCGTCAGTGGCGACGAGGAACGTCACGTCCGGGTCGACGGTGAAGGATTCCTGGCGGTCCTTGCGGTCCTTGCGCTTGGTGCTGCCGTCGATGGCGACGACGGCCTGGTCCCTCCCCAGGTGGTTGCGAAGGCGCTCGGTCAGGTAGTTGAGGGTGTCTTTGTACTCAGTGAAGATGATGACCTTACGGCGCTTCCCGGACTCCTCCCACATCTCAGGGTCGTCTGAGAGAAGGCCCCGAAGCTCCTCCCACTTCTTGTCGGTGTCCGACCGGCGGACCTCTACAGCGAGCCGTACGAGTCCGATCAGCGTCTGAATCTCGGCTTCGAGTTCGGCGATCGTGGCGGCAGCGGTTGCCTCGTCGACTAGTTCGTCTTCGCGTTCTTCCCGCTCTTCGTCTGGCAGGTCGTCGAAGTCCTCGATCTCGTCGTCGGTCATTTCAGGCCCGCGAGAAAGAGCGCTCTGATTGCCCGCCAGCGCATCCTCCAGCCGAGCCATGAGCCGCTCCTGGCGACGTTCAAGGGAGCGGAGGATGGCAGCGGGGGAAGATGCGAGGCGCCGTTGCAATACCGTCAGAGCAAAACCGACGGTGTTGCGCCGCCTGCCCTGCCCCTCACCGAGGCGGTCAGCCCGATTCATCTCGTCGGTGACGTAGTTCGTCACCTTCTCATACAGACGGGCCTCTGGCTCCGAGAGGTCGTAGTTGACGGTGTAGGCCCGGCGTTCAGTGAACAAAGGCGTCCCATCGAAGCGGAGGAGGTCCTCCTTCAACATCCTGCGCATGAGATCAGACACGTCAGTGCCGTGATTGTCCTGCGGCCGGCCCGCAAAGCGGTCCGGGTCGATGAGCGCCATGAACGGCTGGAACTGGTCCTCGTGCCCCGAGTGGGGAGTGGCGGTCATGAGGAGGATATTCCGGGTGGCCCGGCCAAGCGCCTCGCCGAGGATATAGCGCTTGGTACGCTTCAATTCGTTGCCATAGTACGAAGCGCTCATCTTGTGGGCCTCGTCGACAACGACCAGGTCCCACTCGACGGCACCGGCCAGCGACACAAGGTCCTCGTTGCGGGCCAGATGATCGAGGCGAGCGATGCGAAGATTCCTCTCCTCGAAGGGGTTGCCAATCCTCGACGCTTCGATGTCTTGATTGGTGAGGATGAAGAATTCGAGGCCGAACCGCTCGCCCAGCTCATCCTGCCACTGCTCCACCAGGTTGCCTGGGGCCACGATGAGGCAGCGGCGTAGGTCGCCACGGAGCATCAGCTCCTTGATGAGCAGCCCCGCCATGATCGTCTTGCCCGCCCCTGGGTCGTCGGCCAAGAGGTAGCGCAGGGGCAGGCGGTTCAGCATCTCGCCGTAGACAGCTCGGATCTGGTGCGGCAGCGGGTCGATGGCGCTGGCGTTGACCGCCAAGAGCGGGTCGAAGAGATGCGCCATCGAGAGCCGCCGGGCCTCGCTGGCGAGAAGAAACTCGTCGGCGTCAGCGTCGAAAGTCCAATTGCGGCCAGCTGCTTCGACCTTTAGGCGAGCCAAATCATCCTCGTACACAAGGCGCGAGTCGGTCCGTCCGTTGGCGTCGCGCCAGGTTACGGTGGCTGCGGTGTCGCCGTGCGGCTCGACGAGGAGGATTTCGACGGCACCTTCACCAGCTAGGCCGTGGGCCCAGGAGCCGGTCGTCAGGTCCGAAATCTTCATCAACGCGTACCTCCTCTCAGCGCTCCGCTCCGCGAGAAAGGAGCAGCGTAGAGGCTGGGTATGACAGTTCCCTCAGGGCGGATCGGAGCATGTTGTAGTGGAAGACCCCGCACCTTGACGTTCTGCAAGACGGAGTGAAGCACGCGTATCACGCAGCCGGACTTAGCGAGACGCGGGTGCCGCCTCGATCATGGAGCCCGCTCACTTGATCGAGGTCTTCTGGACCAACGAGCAATGGAGCTCCGATCCTCCTGCTCCACAAATCGAGCTCACGGAACTTGTCCACTAGGGCAGGAGGGGTCCAGGTGCCCATGCGCTGCCACGTGCGGAGGCGGTTCGCCTCGATCGCGTCCATGTCACCTTCGAGCAACGCTGCCTTCCACTCAGCTCGAGCTACACCGAGGAGACCGACACGAACTTGGACCGGTGCTTCGGGTCGGGACGTCGCTTGAGGGAAGGCCAGCCAGTTTGCCTCCTGCTGACTGATGAGGTTCTTGGCCCGTCGCACGGCCCGTTTGGCGGCGCCTTCGTTGCCGGCGAGAAGCTCCTGCTCGGCTCGATCCACCACGGTGCCGATCCTCTGCTCCTCGGAGGCCAGGCCCCACGGTATGGGTAGCACGCCCGGCTCGAAGACGAGGTCCGATGATCTACCTGCTGCGGCATCGGCCCACCGGAGGGAACGTTCGGGATCGTGACCAAGTCTCGCCCTCCGGCGGAGCCAGCTGGCGTCGAAGAGAAGAAGCTGCTGAAGCCAGCCATCGGGCTCAACGTCCTGCTCAGGATCGCCGTACTCGGTAAGCGCGTGGTGAGCGGCTCCGAT
>JAJYWA010000070.1 GCA_021791755.1 Actinomycetes bacterium
CCCTGTCTGTCAAGCTCAGGTGAGACACCCGCAGTAGCCCCAGATCCCACAAGGGCGAGACAGGAACGACTACACCATGACCATGCCGAACACAGCCCTGCTCACGCGCGCCCATGATGGCGCGGTGCGCGACGACGAGTCGAACGCGAAGCCACGCCGGCGACGCTTCTCGGCGCAGTACAAGCTCGAGATCCTCGCCGAGTACGAGCGCCTCGACGACTCCGGCGCCAAGGGAGCACTCCTGCGCCGGGAGGGCCTGTACTCGAGCCACATCGTCGAGTGGCGCCGGGCGCGCGACGTGGGCGCGCTCGCCGAGCTCGAGCCGAAGGTGCGCAGGAGCAAGAGGACCGCCGAGCAGCGCGAGCTCCAGCTCTTGCGGCGCAAGACCGCGCGCCTCGAGGACCAGCTCGCCCGGCACAAGCAGGCGCTGGAACTCCAGGGAAAAGCCACGGAGCTCTTGTCGAGGCTGCTGGCCGAGGGCACCGTGGAGGAGAACGACCAGCAGTCGAGACCGAAGCCGTGACCGAGTCGCTGTTCGTCGCCGTGGAGGGCCTGCTCGGCACGAGGGCGGCCTGCACGGCTTGTGGGCGCTCCCGGGCGACGCACTACCGCCGCAAGCACCCGCGGACCCGCGTGAGCCCTCCCAAGCCCCGGCCGGCGCCGAGGAACAAGCTCTCCGACGCGGAACGCGACGAGATCCTGGCGGTGTTGGACAGCGAGCGCTTCGTCGACCAGGCGCCGGCCCAGGTGTTCTTCACCCTCCTCGACGAGGGGACCTACCTCGCGAGCGAGTCGACCTTCTACCGGCTGCTCCGCGCCCGCGGCCAGATGAGCGAGCGCCGCCGGCAGGCCAGCCACCCCGCCAGGGTCCGCCCCGAGCTCGTCGCCCGGCGGCCGAATGTGGTCTGGATCTGGGATATCACCAAGCTGAAGGGGCCAAAGCGCGGCGAGTACTACGACTGCTACGTCGTGTTGGACATCTTCAGCCGCTACGTCGTGGCCTGGCTGGTGGCGCCGTCAGAGTCCGGTGAGCTCGCGAAGGCGCTGATTGCCGATGCGATCGCCCGCCATCGCGTCGAGCCCGGCCAGCTCACGATCCACGCCGACCGTGGCTCGTCGATGACCTCCAACCCGGTCGTCGAGCTCTACACCTTCTTGGGAATCGGCCGCAGCCACAGCCGTCCGCACGTGAGCAACGACAACCCGTACTCAGAATCGCAGTTCAAGACGATGAAGTACTGCCCTGCCTTCCCCGAGCGCTTCGGCTCGATCCAAGACGCACGGGCGTTCTGCGACGCCTTCTTCAGCTACTACAACCACGACCACCGCCACTCCGGCATCGGCTACCACACGCCGGCCTCGGTCCACTACGGCACCGCCGGCGAGGTCCGCCGGCAGCGCTGCGAGACCCTCGAAGCTGCCTACGCGGCCAACCCCGCCCGATTCCGCCACCGCCGGCCCGAACCGCCAAAGCTGCCGACGGTCGCCTGGATCAACGAACCCGAGCAGAGGGAGGAACCTGAACAGAAGGCTTCATAGGAAGGTGTCTCAGAGAGCTTGACAGGTTCCGGAAGTGATAAACGCGGTGTGCTCGTAGACTGCCTGCGCTCCGATGAGGGTGATCGCCTCGCGCTGTGGGGCAAGCGCCCTCAGGGCATCGATCAGCACGCGTCGCGCTCTCGCAAGCTCAGGAGCGATTGCCGTCGCCTCGCCGATGAGGTCGATCCCTTCGGCGCCTGGGTGCTGGATGGGGGCGAACGGACCTTCGGATGGAGCTCCTGACGGCCTGCGTGTCTGGGGCGGCATTACTCAGGCGCCGCTTTTCTGATCATGTCTGTCGCCTGGTCCGGCATCCTGTCGTTCCCGGCGAAGCAGTCGATGACGATCTGCCAGAACGAGGCAAGGCGCACTCCGGTGTCGAGATGGCGCACGCCGGTAGCCGTCACGTCGTCGAAGGGGATCAGCGCGACATACGGCCCAGCACCACCCGTGTCGAGCCCTGCTGCCCGCGCCGCACGTTCAACGTCTTCGACATAGAGATCCGTCCTCACCGCAACGGCGATCTTGGTGTAGGGCAACGCTGCGAATGCGCCAGTGAGCGCCCATGGCTCGCCGGACGCGTTCAAGTCTCGGGCGATCGCCTTCCAACCACGGTCAACGAAGAGACGAGCACCAGGACGGTGTGCGAGGTTCGCCTGTTGGGCAGCCCTTGCACAAAGCTCGATCACACGCTCCGCCTTGGTTTTCCCGGTCAGCAACCCCGCAGCATCCCAACGATGGAACCACTGGTCTGAGCCGATCGTTACGGGGATGCCAAGCTCTGGCTCGAGCACGCGCCGCGCTGCTCGAACGGCATCCATGTCGACGTTTGGTCGGAGGCCGTCACCGTAGCGAAAGCCGTAGGCACGGAGGATTTGCTCCAGCGTCGAGACGGTCGGGTCGAGCTCGCCACGTTCGAGGCGACTGACGGTCGAGGCGGCAACTCCGGCGACAACCGCTGCCTGTCGGCGACTGAGCCCGCTGAGGCGCCTGGCTTGAGTCGCCAGTTGAGCCGTCCTGCGCATGGGAAGAGAGGGTAGTCTGATGAATGCAGAAACGCAACATAGTGTGAATGTGCTTGAAACGGCCAATCTAGTCATGCCCCTGGTCTCACGGCCATCATCGTGCGCGCCTGGCTCGCGGCACTGCGCTCTTGGTCGGCTCGGGCCTCGATCCGGGCGGTGATGGCCGTGGTCTCCTGGTCCAGCGGTGGGCGTCGGTACGCCACACGATGGCTGGCGTCGATTGTCGATGTCACCGATAAGGCATGCAGGGGCAGGTTGTCTGGCCGCGATCCAGCAGACCACGCGGTGCGTGACGCGGTGCGTGAGGATTCATGTCCGGCCTCGGCTCGGCAGCCTCCATCGCCGATCGGTACACCCGTGCCCGCTGGTAGGTCAACCGCATGGTCGCTCCTCTTGGACCTGAGAACGCCGGGTCTGCGTCTCAGAGGTCCCGTGTGTGTGTACTCCGGCGAATCCAGATCTCCAAATGCAACCGTTGGCAACCGCAAAGTCCTCGTTGAACTTCATTCCTCCTTGACCAAGTAAACGAGGGTCAGGTGGGTGGCGGGCAAGGCGGTCTCGGTGGCCGTCAGCTCCTCGCACAGTACGTCCGGCGCCCGGCTGCGATGGGTGCAGCCAGTCAGCGCATCGATGCGAACATGGAATCGAGCTGCACGCCATCAGGGTACGCAGGCGGCTGCACGCCAGCGCCAGGCATATCTGGGAATCCGCCTCGCTCTGCGCTGCCGGGGAAAGTAGGGTCCTTGCGCCGCATGAGCCTTGTCAACATGTCCGGAGCGCTGGAGTCGGTCAGTGCCTGTTCGGGCCGGCGCGGATCGAGGTCGCGGCCGGCGATGTGGTCGATCCCGCTAGGAGTGGTCTACGTAGCCGGCCAAGTGATCTACTGGCGCTCTGTGGATGGCGCTGGAGCGCTGGGTGGACAACGGTTGAGCTGCGGTGTCAACGAACGGCCCGCAACATCGCGCCAGTGACAAGCGTTGGGAGGTCGGGCTGGCGCTCCAGCTCGAGCCAGCGCAGCGAAGGCCGCCAGGGTCAGGAGAAAGGATGGATTCTCAGACTGTGCCGCCGCGACGGCTTTCGCGGATGAAGCCCACCATCGCAGAGAAAACGAGCGAGAAGCCTGGAAGAGCTGTCCAGAGTCCAAAGACGAGTGCGAGCGCAACGAGAGCGAAGCCTATTCCCGCGATGAAGGGCCAGATGCTGCTGCCCGGGAAGGAGCCGATCACCGAGGCGCCCGCGGCGATGGTGGCATCCGAGCGATCCTCGGGTCGCGGCGCCATGCGTCTTGACCACCAGAGGTAGTAGCCACCTGGTAGGAGGCCTAGAAGAGCGGTGCCGAAAAGCATCACTGTTCCGGCATCCTCGTAGGAGAGGAACCAATAGACGGCTCCGACCAGCCCGAAGAAGATGGCGAGGCCTACAAGGAACCAAGCCTCGATCTTCATCGCTCAACACCTCTGGCAGGCTGGAGCGCCTTGGGATGGCTTTCGGCAGGCGCGTCGGGATGGCTGGCATCCCAGGTGGGACGTTCGGAGCGGATAGGCGGAAGGCTGTCGAAGTTGTGGTGCGGCGGTGGCGACGTTGTGGCCCACTCCAGGGTGTGGGCATCCCAGGGGTTGTCGCCAGCGGGAACTGGCTTGCGCCACGAGACCCAGAAATTCCAAAGGAGGAAGAGAGCGGAGATGGCTATCAGGAGTGCTCCGGCCGACGAGACCATGTTCAAGGTGGCGAACCCCGAGCTTGCAGAGTAGGTGACTATGCGTCGTGGCATGCCGCGGAGGCCGAGCAGGTACTGGGGAAGGAAGGTGACGTTGGCTCCGATGAACATGAACCAGAAGCTCACCTTTCCCAGCCGCTCGTTCATCATCCTGCCTGTGATCTTTGGGTACCAGTAGAAGATGGCGCCAACGCCCGCCATCACGAGGGCCATGACCACGCTGTGAAAGTGCGCCACGACGAAGTACGTGTCGTGGGTCGCAAAGTCGATCGGCGGGGACGCGAGGAGGACCCCGGTGAGCCCGCCTATCAGGAAAGTCACAAGGAAGCCGATGCAGAACAGCATCGAGGCCGTAAGACGGATCTGACCCCGCCACATGGTTGCAATCCAGTTGAAGAACTTTATCCCAGTAGGTACTGCGATCAGGTAGGACATGAGGCTGAAGAATGGGAGGAGAACCACGCCGGTCGTGAACATGTGGTGCGCCCATACGCCAGTGGACAGAGCCGCTATCGCCATGGTGGCGAAGATCATCCCTCTATAGCCAAACAGAGGCTTCTTGCTGAAGACGGGGAGCATGTCGGTCACCATGCCGAAGTAGGGAAGCGCGATGATGTACACCTCCGGATGGCCGAAGAACCAGAAGAGGTGTTGCCACAGAACCGGTACGCCGCCGCCTTGGACCTCGAAGATGTGGGTTCCGAAGTGCCGGTCGGCGAAGAGCATGACGAGGGCGCTGGTGAGCACTGGGAACGCTATGAGGATCAGGATTGCAACTACGAGCATGTTCCAGGTGAAGATCGGGACCCGGAACATGGTCATTCCCGGAGCTCGCAGGTAAAAGACCGTCGTCACGATGTTCACGCCCGTGAAGATCGCGGAGAACCCGGTGAGGATGAGGGCGATGATCCACATGTCGGCGCCTGCGCCTGGGGAGTTGGTGGCGTTCGAGAGAGGAGCGTAGGCGACCCAGCCGAAGTCCGCGGCGCCCCCGGTCGTGAGGAAGCCCGACACCATGATCAGACCGCCGCTCAGGAACAACCAGTAAGAGAGCGCATTCAGACGTGGGAAGGCCATGTCCGGAGCTCCGACTTGGAGCGGAACGAAGTAGTTCGCAAACCCCGCGAAAGCGAAGGGCCCGGCAAAGAGCAGGAGCATGATGCTCCCGTGCATGGTGAACAGCTCGTTGTACTGGTGCTGGCTCACGAGAGCGTTGTTGGGGGATGAGAGCTGGGCACGGATGACGAGCGCCATCGCCCCGCCGACGATGAAGAAGATGAAGGAGGTTATCAGGTAGCTCTTGCCTATGACCTTGTGATCAGTGCTGGTCAGCCACTTGAGGATGCCTGATGGGCCTTCCTCGTGATGTGCGTGATCACCTCCCCCGCCCAGCTCACCCGGACCGATAGCCCTGTCGAGAACGGCCTGGGTCATATCGCTTGTCCTGCTGGTACGAGGTGTGGGCGGCTGGCGCCTTGCAGGCGTCCTGTTCCTCCCGGCCCTCGAAGCTGCGGCTGGGTTGGGCTAGGTATATGCGCCCCAGGCCGGATCACAGTCGCGGGCGAGCTGGCGACGCCGTGCGATCCTGCGCGAGCAGTACGGGGGTGAGCCGGGGTCTTCGAAGCCAGCCACGCTTGGAACTGCGACGGTGTCACAGCCTTCACCGTGAAGAGCATCTCGGTATGGTACAGGCCGCAGAACTGGGTGCATCGACCGGGGTAGACGCCGGTATGGCGTATGTTGAGGTCGAACCTGTTGGTCACGCCTGGGAGCGCGTACCTGCTGAAGTCGAAGGCCGCGACGTAGAAACCATGCACTACATCGTTCGAGACAAGGATTATGCGAACGGTTCGTCCGGCCGGAAGCACCATCTCTGGCACGTCACCAGTTACGTCGTTGCCCTCTACCACTGCGTGATGTCCGAGGTAGTCGAAGCGCCAACCCCATTGGAAAGCGGTGACCTTCACCTTTAGCGCCGGCTGGGGAGGCAGCGCGTCGACCTGGTTCTCGGTAACAACGGTGAAGTAGAAAAGGAATGCCACGATGATCAGGGGGATCACCGTGTAGGCGATCTCGAGAGGAAGGTGGTACTGAGTCTGCTTCGGCATCGCATCGCTCTTTTTCCTGTAGCGGAGCACCGACCAGAGGATGAGGCCCAAGACGATCGCCCCGACAGCCAGGGCGGCTATAACCGATCCTTGCCACAGTTTGAACGTCGCATGTCCTTGGGTAGTAGCGCCCCGGTAAGCGCCGAAACTCGGCACGTGGCAGCCTGCCAGCAAGAACGCTGCGGCTATCGCAACGAGCAGCGCACCAGAGCTGGACTTGAGGGAACGTCTTCTTCTAAGTCCGGCGGTGCTGCTGGGCTGGTCGTGCAGGCGACGAATTACGGATCTTTTCCGCCAGCGTGAGTTGGTGTGCACGAAAGAGAATCTAAAGGGTGGAACACCTCGTATGCCAGCCAGCCGCACAATCTGAGCTCGGCGGACGGACGCCTTCCCCGTGCCGAGAGCATCGCGAGGACGTCGCGAGGATGCTGAGGGGGGACATCGCATTGTTCCAACTCGCGCTCGAGCTATTTCGCTCGGCCACGTTGCGTGGTCGTTGTTCCACCACGGTCCGGCTACACGGCCGTACAGGGGAGGGGGAACCCGAGGGCCAGGTGCGCGGCGCGGGTGACTTGGGTCATCCGCCGAGCACTCAGCCTGGTGATTCGAGACCGAAGGATGCTGCGCGGCACCGTCGCCAAATTGTCCAGATTGACCACGCAGGGCCGGGGCATGCCGTCGTCCTTGGTGAGCGGGACTTCGGCGTCGAGCCCTCGAACCCGGGTGGTGATATCGGCGACGGTGACTCGGTCCCGCCAGGCGCCATGCGCGTCCCAGGAGAGCAGAAGGACGGGGTGGCGCTGGCCTGGCGGTCGTTCCGCCCACCAGATCTCAGCTCGTTGCACTGGCCGCCTTGTCGTCGTTGCTCCAAACGGCCGCGTTTTCGTCGAAGAGGTCTCTTGCCGCCTCATCGGCCCAAGCGCGTTCGGCGTCGGTCTCGGGCTGTGCTCGGTAGGCGGACCGGTAGCGTTCTTCGCGCTCTTCGGCCTCAACTTGGCTCAAGCCGCGCCACAGCAACTCGGAGACGATCTTGGAACGACTGGCTGCCCGGTCGTGGCGCCGGTGCTCGATGCGAGCCAGCAACTCAGTGGGGAGGCTCACGGTCACCTTCTCAGCACGGCTCATACTTCGAGCATACCACTTCTCACACCACCCCGCCGGAGTATCGTCGAAGCAGCGTCTAACAGCAGGACAGGGCCATCCACCTGCGCAACCACGCTGCCCTAGACCAGCGCAAAGAGACGTGTAGCCGAATTGCTCCGCGACTTCAGTGAGTGACGCGCCCTCGAACACGTAGGTGCGTACCGCCTCGTAGCGTCGCTGGTGCACCCCTGCCGGGCGGGCTCACTCCTCCCAAGCCTGCTCGGGCCGGTCTTGCTGTCATATGACGACCACGCCCATTTCCTATCTACTGGAGAACGTGGATACCGGGCCATGGCGATGTGGCGACCGAGCTACCGTGTTATTCCTGTTCAGCCGCTTCCCCTTGGCAAGGGCACCGTGTCGGAACCAGGAGAGACCTGCCAAGCCTTCCTCTTCCGTGAACACGCTGGCGGCTCCTCGCAGCGCTGGCGGCTCCTCGCAGCGCTGCGGACCCTGTATGCGAAGACCAGGGCGGGTCTGCGCAGGAACAAACAAGCAGCTCAAGATGACCTCGGCCCGGCTCGCACGACTCGAGGCACTTCTCTAACCGAGAGCACAAACCGCTGCGTAGAATTCGACGTTAAGTGGTTTGGGGACCCGCGCCTTCAGCTTTCGGCGAGCGCGGTTCGGTGCTTGCGTCCGAGCTCTGCGTTGCGGAAGACTCCGGGTTTTCGAGCTCCTTGGCCCCTTCTTGGGCGCCTTTCTTGAATTCGTGAGACGCCGAGCCCAGGGAACGAGCCAGCTTGGGGAGCTGGCTGCCGCCGAACAGAACTACCAAGACGATGCCGATAAGTATGAGGCCATCAGGACCGAAGACGTCAGCAATTAGTTTCACCGGTCACTCCTTTTTGCAATCACCTCAATCATACTCTTCTCGCCAAGGGCGGTGTGCGAGGACTGGATGTGGTTCGCACGATGGCAATCTCTTGAAGAGCGCTTTCCAAATATGATAAGCTATTGAGGTGGCATTGGCGAGAGAGCAGAGCGCGGCGGGGATTCTGAGGCAAGCCCTCCGCCGGTCAGGCCTGACAGCCCGTGAGCTTGCGCGCAGGACCAGCGTTTCCGAAGCGAGGATCAGCGACTATGTTCACGGGCGCCACGATCCACGAGCCGGCCGTCTCCTGGACTTGGTCGAGGCCACCGGGCACCGGCTGCTAATGGCGCCGAAGGTCGGATCAGGAGGTGATGGAGTAGGAGGTGATGGAGCAGGAGCGCCAGGGACTCGTGTCTTCGAACTGAACGGCATGAGGCTGGCGGAGCTGCTCGACCTGGGAGAGGCGCTCACTGTCGGACGCAAGCCGGGCCGGTTTACCGCGCCACGACGTTTCGTCGACCTTGTGACGAGCAGTGGATAGTCGACTGTCGCTCGTAGAGCTGGTGGTTGCCGTGAACGACCGTTTCACGCTTGGAGGCGTGGGTCACGGGTTCGGAGGCGCTCTCGCTCTTGCCTACTACATCGAAGAACCTCGTACGACACGTGATATAGATGTGAACGTCTCGCTGCCGATAGAGCGTGCGCAGGAGGTCTTCGCGATGATGCCTCCAGGCGTTTCCTGTGGGGAGCAGGACCTCGAGGCTTGCAGGCGTGACGGCCAGGTACGCCTCTGGTATGGCAAGCCAAGGGATGGAACGCCCATCGACATTTTCTTCCCGCAGCATCGGTTCCACCAGTCGGTTGCGAGGGACGTCACTTGTCACACCTTCGCTCGACACGGATATCTCGTTCCGATCATCTCGGCCGCGCATCTCGCGGTGTTCAAGGTGTTATTCGACCGTCCGAAGGATTGGGTCGATGTCGCCGCGATGCTAGCAGCGGGGTCCGTCGACATTGCCGAGACCCGGTACTGGCTGGGCGAGCTGCTTGGCGAGGAACAGCCGAGAATTGCACGCTTCGAAGACTTGGCTGCCGAGGCGGCAGCGGGACGCGTCCCTCGGCCGGGTGGCGAAATGGATGCGCCGCCTGTGGAATGGAGCGGAGGTCTGTGACGGCCGGTATGTGAAGCCATCAGCCATCAGCTACGGGCTAGCGCCATTGCGTTTTACCGGCGATTGTCGTGGCAGTGAGGCGCTTGTTCAGCCGGCGAGAAGGATGCCGATGAAGAGCGCCCCCAGAGCAGAAGCGCCGGTCAATGTACCCCAGACCGCCAAGCCCGCGCGGCCCTTCGCACGCGTGTGCATCCAGGCCGAGAACCCGGAGAGCGCGACCACGGCCACCTTGGCGATCAGCGCGTTCCTCCAGGCCGGATTGTGGAGTGCCTTCGAGTCGGCCGCGACGTTCCACACCCCGGTCACCACCAGTACCGCAAAGGCCGTCCATGCCGCCTGGTTGAATCGTCGCGCCACAGAGGCGGGCGCTTCTGGGCCCAGGGCCCTCAAGGCCGGAAGGATCCATGCAAGGGTGACCTGGCCGCCGACCCACACGGTTGCAGCGAGAACGTGAAGAAACAGACGGACGGCTGTGATCGTGGGGGTCAGCACGTCGGTCTGGTGCGCTGTCCGGCGGACACTGATCGCTTCATCGACCTTTCCAGACCGGCGGGCGCTTTTCCGCGAACGCCACAGCGCCCTCCATCGCGTCCTCGGTGGCGAAGACCTCGCGCACTGCCTGGTCGGTGAGGTCCCAGCCCTCGGCCTCCGGCCGGGCGCACGCCTCGCGCATGACACGCTTGGAAGTCTTGACCGCAAACGGCGCGTTGGAGCAGATGAGCGCCGCCAGCTCTAGCGATCTCGGCATGAGCTCGTCAGCCGGGACGACGCGGTTGACGAGTCCCAGCTCCAAGGCGCGCGCGGCGTCAATGGTCTCGCCGGTCAATGCAAGCTCGAGGGCGATCGACAGCGGTACGCGGTTCTGGAGACGTATCAGGCCGCCTGCGCCGGCGACGAGACCCCGCTTGACCTCTGGGATGCCGAACACCGCATGCTCTGCGGCGACGACGAGGTCGCACGCCAAGACGATCTCGAAGCCGCCAGCCAGCGCAGCGCCGTTCACCGCGGCGATTATCGGTTTGGGGAAGCCGAGCCTCGTAAAGCCCGCAAATCCACCTGGAGGAGCGGTGATGTCGCCGATCTCGCCTGCGGCAAACGCTTTGAGGTCCATCCCCGCAGAGAAAGCTTTGTCCCCGCTTCCGGTCAGCACCACGGCGCGGACCCCTTCATCGTCCTCGAGCTCCTCGAAAGCACGCGCTAGAGCTCTGGCCGTCGCGCCGTCTATGGCGTTCCTGGCCTCCGGCCTGTCAATGGTGATGACCTCTGTGTGATCGTGTCGTGCTCGCTCGACCGGCATTATCAGCTCCTTTGCTAGTTGGTCCTTTGCTAGTTGGTCTCGTCTTTGCGCTGTCGGCTAACTGTCTTTGCGCTGTCGGCTAACTGGAACGGTTCACAGCACACGGTAGCCCGGTGGCACACCAGACACGACAATTTCGCGTCCGACGAGATCAGCGTTCGGCAGGTGCTCGAGCTGGTCGGGCTCCGCCCGCGCAACCACGTGCCGTCCGTCCGGCAGCCTAGCGATCGCCGGGGCGAAGCTGGGCCGGCCGTCGTGAGCGTAGGCGACGGTGTAGGCGAGGACGGTCGCTCGTCCTTCGGCCCTGGGTGCGACCTCGACTGCCGTTGCGTCGATAGCCTTCTGGAGCAGGGACGTGTCGGGAGCCACGAAACCATTGGCCGGCGGTCTCGCGCTGTAGAGGCCCATCGAATGCTTCGTGGCGAACCATCCCAGAGCTGTGACGAGACCGGCGCCGGCCGTCTCGCGGAGGCGCTCTGACATGGTCGCGATCGCGTGTGTCGAGTAGTTCGATCCAGGGCCGCCGAAGTACGCAAGACCGCCTGTCGTGGTCAGGCCGCGGTGGTCGTCGAGGGATGCTCCGATGGCGTCTGCAGCGATCTCGACGGCCGATGGAAAGCAGGAGTACAGGTCGAACGCGGATATGTCGTCGATGCTCATGCTGCAGGCATCGAGCAGGGTCCTCGCTCCGGCGGACATGGCCGGCGATCTCGAGAGGTCGCGCCTGGCGGACACCGCCCACACATCGTCGATGTCTATCCCGCCGACGATGAACATGGGTTCTGCCGTGATGCCGAGCCGACGTGCTTCACCCAGCGAGGTGATGATCAACGCCGACGACATGTCGCAGCTGAGGAAGGCAGACATGAGCTTGGTGCACTGCTCGGTCACCAGCCGGTTGGACGGCGATGGAGTGGAGATCTCCGATGGTGAGTGTGGCTCCCGGAACCATGCAAATGGGTTGCGACTCGCTACGCGGGAGAAACCGGCCATCATGTTCCCGAGCGCCTCCCTATGCTCGACGGCGCTCCTGTCGAAGCGGTCCGCGAGCGAGCTCTCGATGATCGAGTAAATGTGCACCGGTGCGAGCAGGCCTACCGACGTCTCCAGCGCACTGGTCCCGGGCCGAGGATCTCCCACCTGCTCGTCGGGTTCGATCTCGACGGCCGGAGACCTGGGCGGAGGTCTACGGTCGCCATGGGCATCGGACCCTTCGTGCCTGGCGTCAAGGCCAGCTCGCGACGCCGACCGGGCGGGTTCCCGGTCAGAGCGCGACGCCGACCGGGCGGAGTGCAGCGCCTCGGCGCCGACGATCAACCATGCTCCTGGCATGCCTCCGGCAATCTTGGACGCGATCCGCGTGACGAGCCACTGAGGGCTGTTGCCGCCGATGGTCGTGACCTCGCGGCCCGGGGCGTCGAGGCCAAGGAGCGAGGAGAGCGCTGCGACGGGCGCCTCGGGCATCGCAGAGAGAACGTTGACGAGGGATATCCCGGTGATGCGATCCCGCAGAGCGCCGACGTTATCGATAGCTTCCGTAGCGGCTTGCTCCGCGAGCTCCAGCGCGGTCGTGTTCTGGCGGCTGATCGCCTGAGCGCTCGCTATGACGACAGGCAGCCTGTCGGGGTCGAGGCCCACCGGCTCTGTGGCGTCAGCTGCTGGCCGGCCGGCTTGGCTGCTGCTCCGGTCTGCGAGCCAGGCTGCGGCCCAGACGGAGCCATGCGGGGTACGAAGCGAAGATGACCGCCGACGCGATGTGCGTGGCGAGCGATGGTCGCTCGTGCTCGAGCGAGAGAACGCCCGAGTTGAGCATCCAGTCCCGTCCGGACTCGGCACGGCACAGCTCCCATATCCAGCGAGTCCAGCGTAGGTTGAGGTAAAGCGAGATCGAGGTGACCAGGAAACCCGTCAGAACGATCCTGCTTAGCGTGTTAGCCGAGCGTTCGCTCGGTGCGTGGCGCTCGATCATCGCGCCGGAGCCGACTAGCAGCGGCGGATCGACGAGGAAGCTCACTCGGGACAGTCTACCTTCGGCCTATCTCGGCGTGGGCGCTTGCCGCGAGCTTCCAGCGCTGGCTGATCTTCCACGTGCCTGAGACCCGTCGCTCGAGCGTTATGTCAGCGTCTGCGAGCTCGGAGTTGG
>JAJYWA010000071.1:0-2974 GCA_021791755.1 Actinomycetes bacterium
CTCAGATCTGCGTGCCTGCTCACCTCTTAGCTAAGGTCAGAGGCGTATTCTCCTATGCCGTCGCTATCCCGGGAGGCCCTAAAAAGGCGCCTACACTTGAGCTGGCACATGCCGCTATGCCATAAGATGCGGATGGGATCATGTGCAGTGGTCCCGTACACCACTGCTGGGGATGAGCCCGTCCTCGTCTGCTAGATGGTTCTTTCCGGTGGCATCGGCGCTTCGGCCGAAGTCTCGAGGCGCAGGTAGCGGTGCACTCGTTCGGCTAGGGCGGCGGGAATGACACTGTCGGGGTCGTGGAGGACGCCCAGCACGCCGGTTGTGCCGACCAGGGCTTGGTACAGAGGTGGGCAGGTGGCACAGCTGGCTAGATGGGCCTCGAGGATGCGGCGTGTGGGTCCGTCGAGTTCTCCGTCGATGTAAGAGGAGACCTGTTCCCGAGCCTCCCAGCAGCCAAGCGGTACACCGGCATTAGCTGTCCGTCGTTCTTCTTCCTGAGACAGGGCGCTCACGAGCATCATCCTTCCCCGGCGGATCCGTTGCTTGGCTGCAGGGAGTGAGATCTCGAGGATATCGGCGACCTCGTCAGCTGTGAAGCCCTCGGCGTCATGGAGGACGACGGCGCTGCGGTAGTTATCGGGAAGGTGGATGAGCGCCTCGCGAAGTGTTGCAGTTGACTCGGCGCGTTCCACGACCGCTTCGGCGTCAACGCTGTAGTCCTCGTCGCGCCAGCGGGCTTCGATGTCGTCGACGCTGAGCTCGTGAGCACGGCGCCGGGCGCGGTCGATCGCCAGGTGGTACAGGATCCGGTGGAGCCAGGTACGAAGCGATGACTCGCCCCGGTACTGTGATCTTCGTTCGAGGGCTCGCGCCACGCTGTCGCCGACGAGATCGCCTGCCTCGGCGTCGTTGCTCGTGATCGAACGGGCGTAGCTATAGAGACCGGGCAGCTCAGCCGCCACCGCGTCGGCGAAGTCGTCATGCCGATCCCCGGCTGACGAGACGTTCCTCATGCCGACCAGTCTGCCCAGGGATCACGCCGTTTGCAGGGGTGCCTCTGTTCCGCCGAGCCCCACCACGCCACTCGAGACTTTCGTTGCGGGCGCCGTGCTGCCAGTTCGCTCCGGCACACTCTGAGACCGGTTCCCGGTGCGGAGCGCTCAAGCCGCCCGGTGCAGATGCGAGGCGCCGCCAGCAGCGTCGGACCCGCTCCTGTGGGTGGTCCCGATGCCTACCAGCGAATAGAGGGGACAGTAGCCGCTCGACGCCGTGGCCACCATGATCGCGGCCACCACCAACAGCACGATCCCCCAGGCCGTCGCAAAGCCGAGGACTCCACTTCCGGCGACCGCACCGGCCGCTACGAGTACCCGCAGGCTCCGGTCGATGGTTCCCATGTTCTTCATAGTCTGCTCCTTTGCTCTCTGGTACTTATTGACACCACATGGACGGACGAGTGACCGAGAGCGATACATACCCAGGTCAGAGCCTGTCATCGCTCATATATCGCGTTGTGGAGCGCCTTGGTATGCGGCGAAGCTTGGCTGCGGTCGCGGTGTCGACGATGACGGCGAACGCACCGAAGCACGGGAAGGTGATGAACCCGTGCAAAGGGGTACTTACGGTTTCCGGTACGCGAGGTCGGGGGAACTGGCGGTCTGCGCAGGGGGTTCTCTGGAGCATTGAGCCGGCGCAGTGAGCACCGCGCCGGCTCGGCGTGCCACACTATGCTGGTCGCTGTCGACCTCACCGGAGCGCTCGAGCACTGTTGCGAGCAGGTCGCTCCTCCTATCGAAGGTCATCTGCTTTTTCGGCGCATCCCAGGCTATCCGCGTCTTATCGGGAGTCGGACGGGAATCTGGACACCCTCAAGAGCGAGGAGACCTGTTGCTGTGTGACGAGCCAATGTGGGCGCGGGCCGGGGTCGACATCCTAGGCACATCCTAGGCGCACACCTGGATGTGACTGGAGCATATAACACTGAGGTCCACTGAGCGAGCGACGTGGGCCTATGTAGAGGACCGGCATCAGCTGTATTCCAGCTCCATGGGAACGCGCGAGTTGACGTGGCGTCGTGATCGGCAACCTGTGGCTCTCCAGAGCGGACGACATCATGGTCGCAGTGCGCTCGGTGGCTCGGGACGCGACTCGTGTGGTCACGCTCATGGTCTGCTGATCGAACCTTCGGTGTCGAAGGAGCTCTCACACCGCCTCTCCGACGGGGCCATCTCTGCGCGCAACTCCCTGTCCTGATGCAGGGCGTCACGTATCGCTCTCCACATCGCCGGAAGCAACCACCGACCGAACCTCGCGCCACCTCCGGATACTGCCAACGCCTCCTCGACTCCCCGAATATCGTTCACTTTGTCAGGCATTTCCACCGCAATAGCCTCTGACCGTAACGAGCTCCTGCGGCCGTCAAGATGCCTTCGTCAACTGGCAGCGTCCGCCAGGTCTGCGTTGCCGGCTGACCGTGAGGGCCGAAATGGTTGCGTCGGGCCGCGGCTTGGGCTGGCCGGCGTGTATGCAAGTTCGGGCGTGTGTGCGCAAAATCCGATCAGAGGGCTCTCTGTCGAGTGGGCGTTGCTGCGCTCTCGTACGGAGATGTCATCCTTACCACCAGGTCCTTTGGACCCGCGATGAGCACGTACTCGACGTTCCGGAGGTGCGAGACCTGTCCGACCTTCTCCCCGCTCGGGTTGTAAATGCCGATCTGCGCTCCGACGTAGCGCTTCGAGTCGAACGCCAAGACTCCGACGTGACCGCGCACTGAGCACATCTGAACCAAGTTTGCGAGCGTGACCCACGACTCGTTGTTGTACGACAGCACCACGACCTCTGCCTGGACATCTGCTATCACTTGTTGCAACGCACTCGGCATATCGCTGGTGGCGTTGAACACGCTCTTGGTGGTGGGGTCTCTGCTGTCTATCCTCTTGCAGGCGACACCGTAGTGCTCCGGCGCGTCCCAAGC
>JAJYWA010000071.1:2984-12858 GCA_021791755.1 Actinomycetes bacterium
CTTGTGGTAGTTGGTGAAGTAGCGGTGCTGGTTGTACGGAGGGTCGAGGTAGGCGAGGTCGACCTTCGGCAGCGAGCGAACGAGCTCGCAAGCGTCGCCTCGGACCGCCATTCCGGTCCCCGTGTATAGTTCCGGCACTCTCAGCTCGAGGGCGTTGAAGGATCTCGGCGCCCATTTTTTCAGGTAGGCCATCTGGACGCCGGTCGTAGAGTCCACGCGGTCCGCGGCGTAGATGAGGCTCGTGAGGAGGATCGGGTACAGGGGACTGTCCGCGAGCTCCTCCTCCAGCGCGTCACGGATCGCATCGACACGCATCCCGTTGTGCGGCTGGAGGTAGCGGGATTGGACGCAGAAGGTCTCGGTGAAGTACCCGGGCTTTCCGGGGAGAGCCGAGAGGTACTCCAGCGCCTCGTTGAGGCCGTCCTTGTCCACGTCGGAGGCGTTGGTCTCGATGTGGCACTTGGCGAAGATCTCTGAATAGCGGGCCGTGTCGACCGCGGTCACGTGTGCTCCGCGCCGCTTGAGCTCCTGGGCGACTCGGGTGGTCCCCGTGAACAGGTCTACCGCGCTCTCGGCGCCCGCTAGCCTCAGCAGGCCTCCGAGCACGGGCACGAGGCGGCGCTTCGAGCCTATGTACTTGATCACACTGAGCTTCCTCGTTGCACGACTACGACAGTACTAGCGAGGCGTCGCGGGCTCGGGGAACGTGCTCTACGGGCTGTCGCCCATGGGAAGCCGAAAGGTCCGTTAACACGGCGCAAAACGTGCCCAACATGCGAGCAGGATCAGTATCCGGGTGAGGTTGCTGTTCCCCGAAGTATCAGCGAATATCTAGCTGGCCTTGGGACCTCGGGCTCGGGCATGATCCCGCGAACTGCGGGGTTTGCGGTCTTGCTCCCAGTTCGCCGGGCGAACTGGGAGTTTGGACCAGTTGTGCTGGCGTCTCGTGGCGTCTCGGCTCGCGTCCTGTACGTCGTGCGCGACCTATAGGACGCGGAGGCGCCGGACGACGCGCCAGCCCCTCGTCGTTTACTCATGGGCAGGCCCTTCGTCCGAGATGCATGGGAGCCGTGACGGAGGACAGCTCCTGGCGAATCGCGATCGATAGTCGCTCGTGAGTACGGGGTCGGCGGGGAGGCCGCGTATCAATGCCTCCGGTTCATCGAGCTGCGCCGCGCCAGCGTGCGCCAGTGCGCTACGCACCCCGCTCCGCTGCCCGTGGAACGAGGTGGCACACGCTCTCTGGCGAGCAGTCCTCCTGGCGGAGATGCGCAGCTCGCTCGACGAGCGCGTCGAGCGCTTGTTCGGCGTGTTGCAGCTGTGTGATCCGTTTGGCGCATTCGTCCCTGTGGTGGCGTAACAGGTCGAGCACGTGGGCGCAGGGGACCTCCCCTCGATCACGGTAGTTCACGATCTCGCGAATCTCGCCGAGCGTAAACCCGACGGACTTGCTTGACCGGATGAAGCGCAGCCGATCGATGACTTCGGGGTCGTACTCGCGGTACCCAGAGTGGGACCGCTTTGGACTCGCGAGCACGCCGATCTCCTCGTAGTACCGGATGGTCTTGATAGGTACTCCCGTCAGTCGTGCAACCTCGCCGATGCGCATATGTCGATTATATCTCTTGACTCTCCATCGCACTGGAGGGTTTACCCTTGCCGTGTGGCCCAGTCGGACTCCTGAGGAGCCGGCTGCAATCTGCCGTATGAGCCAGAGAGGAGAGTGCGATGGGATATTGCAACGCAGCGCCTGACGATATCGGTGAGGGCAAGCCGCAGCCCAGGAACGGGCAGTATGACCTTGCGATCGTCGGGTCGGGAAGCGCCGCCTTTGCAACCGCGATCGCTGCGACACGTGCAGGAGCATCGGTCGTCATGGTCGAGGAGGGGCTCGTCGGTGGCACCTGCGTGAATGTCGGTTGCGTTCCGTCGAAGGCGCTGCTGGCAGCGGCCGAGGCTCGGCACATGGCGCTCTACGGGCGGTTTCCAGGCATCAGCACAGAGGCGCACGGTGTTGACATGCCAGCGCTCATCGCCGGCAAGGAGTCGCTCGTCGAGATGCTGCGCCACGAGAAGTACGAGGACCTCGCCGATATGTACGGTTTCGACATCCTCCATGGTCACGGTCGCTTCAGCGCCGACAACACGTTGAGCGTAGAAGGGGCCGCGGTCTCTGCCGGACACTATGTCATCGCGACCGGTGCTGTGCCCTGGGTGCCGCCCATCCCAGGCATTGACCAAGTCCACTACCTGACCTCGACGACCGCGATGGAGCTGGACCACGTCCCAGTGTCACTCATTGTCATCGGGGGCAACGCCGTTGGTCTCGAACAGGGTCAGCTGTTCGCTCGCCTCGGCTCGAAGGTCACCGTTGTAGAGGCGCTTGCCCGCATCGCTCCATTCGAGGAACCCGAGGTCTCCGAAGCCCTCACGGGCATCTTCAGCGACGAGGGGATCGGTGTCGAAGCTGGTGCGACCGTGACGAAGGTGCTCCAGGAAGATGGCGCCGTCGTCGTCGAGATCAACACTCCCAGTGGTCGCCGACCCCTTCGATCTGAAGCGCTGCTCGTAGCGACTGGTCGCCGTCCGAACACGAGCGACCTTGGCCTCCATGCCGTAGGTGTGCGTGTTGGATCGCGTGGTGAAGTCATCGTTGACGACGAACTGCGTACGACGAATGCGCGCATGTTCGCCGCCGGTGACGTCACCGGCCATCCCCAGTTCGTCTATGTGGCTGGCCTGCATGGCGGGATCGTCGCAGAGAATGCCTTGTCGGGCGCCCATCGCCGTGTTGACTACCGGACGCTCCCACGGGTCACCTTTACCTCTCCTCAGATTGCGTCCGTGGGCATGACCGACGAGGAAGCCGTCCGTAGCGGCGTTGCGTGCGAGTGCCGGGTGCTCTCGCTTGCCAATGTGCCGCGTGCCATCGTCAACCGTGACACCCGCGGTGTCGCAAAGATCGTTGCCGAGCACGGCACTGGCCGTGTCCTCGGTATCCACCTTCTCGCTGACGGCGCAGCGGACGCCATCCTGGCCGGGGTCTACGCGCTGGAGGCGAACTTCACTGTCGAGCAGCTTGCCACCGTCTGGACGCCGTATCTCACGATGGCAGAGGCGATCAAGCTCACCGCGCAGTCGTTCTCCAGAGACGTCGCTGCGCTGTCGTGTTGTGCAGCATGAACGAGCAGCCTATGCTCCCATTAGGCCAGCAAAGCGAACAGCCACCGGGGGGGCGTGGCGCGTGGGCAGGGCTTCTCTTCCTTCTGCCTGTGCTGTGTTGCGGCGGCCCGTTCATCATCGCGGCGCTTGCAACCGCTGGCGCTCTCGCCAAGGGAGTCGTCATCGGTGTTCTCGTTGGTGTCATTGGCGCCGTTGCCCTCGTTGTCTTCCGTCGTCGATCACGGTCGCAGGGCGCGTGCTGTGAGCCGGTCGCGACCGAGTCTCGGGTAAGACAGCCAAAATGGTAAGGAGCGAGTGTACGGAGACGCTGCGGGAGACGATGCGGCCCGGCGGCTTGGCGGTGCATCGATCCCTGAGTCGAACAGTCGGAGACATCGCGAGGGATCGGGTGAGCCTCAGCCTGTTCGTCGTAACGGCGTTCGTCGTCAGCTTCGGCTACACGCTCTTGCTTCCCTTTGACTACACCCAGCGTTTCGAGCTCGCCAACTGGGACTACCTGAACGCCTACCTGCTCACCTGGGCGATCGTCTTGGGTCTTGCCATGGGCCTTGTCGCGGGCGTCCAGGTCTATGCCATGCGCAGGATCGCCGCCCGCGCTGCAACTGGCGTGGCAGGTGGCGCCGCCTTCCTGGCGAGCCTGCTGCCGAGCTTTCTGTGCTGCACCCCGATCATCCCCTCGATCCTCGCGTTCGTCGGGGTGTCAGGGGTGGGCCTCTATACGACGACGGGCGCGCTCCAGCACTTCTTCGCCGTTCACCAGACGGAGCTCCTTTCCGCGAGCCTCGCGTTGCTCGCTTTGACGTGCTGGTGGGGGCTGCGCAAGGTGGCTCGCTCCGCGTGCCTCTTTGATGACGGCTGTGGCATCGAGGGTGGGTCGAACCCATTGGCCGTCGACTGTTGCGGTGACGCCGAGCCCATGTCGGCGTCCGAGAACAGCGCTGGCGCATCTCAACCGGCAGGCGGTCCAACCCGGCCACGACAAGGAGTCTGGTGATGAGCAAAATATCGACTCGCCAGCGACCGCGGCGCCCGACCGGCGCCGCGCGCCGTCGGGCCGAAGCACAGCGCCGCAAGCGCAACCGGCTGCTTCTTATGGGGAGCACCGCGCTGGTGATCGTGCTCGTGGCACTGGTCATCGCGTTGCACGTGGCGAACACCAGCTCGTCCACCTCGGCGTCGGCGAGCGGAGCATCGGGTTCCTCTGCCGCCTCGCTTCGGGTCGGGACCGCCGCGCCGAACGGCGCCTTTACGCCCTTGGGGGGCATGCCCGAAACCGTGGCGGCGCTGCGGGGCAAGCCAGCTCTTATCTGGTTCGTGACCACCTGGTGCACATCGTGTGAGGCCGGCACGCAGACCATGGCCCAGCACGTCACGACGCTCGCCGCAGACGGCGTGCGGGTCGTCGAAGTCGAGAACTACGCCGATCTCGGCCAGTCGGGACCGTCGATGTACGCCTTTGCCAAGACTCTCGCGGCTAGCGCTTTCTCGAACCCGGACTGGACCTTCGGCGAGGCGTCTTCCACACTCACGCACACCTACAACCCGAAGGCCTACTTGGACATCTATTACTTGATCAACGCACGAGGGGAGATCACCTACGTGAACAGCTCGCCGGGCTCCACCATGCCCCAGCTGCTCAGTGCCGCAAAGGCGCTCGCATGAACGGACTCGGCGCCCACGAGCGCTCCGAGGGGTCTCGTCGGCGCTGGCGATGGGGCCTTGTTGCAGGCGTTATCTTCGTCGTCGCCGGCGTTGGCGCCTACGCGCTGGCGAGAACTGGGAGCGAAGCGGTGAGCCACGAGACGCAATCCGTAGTGGCGAGGCGCCGGTTGGCTCCAGCGCCAGTGACACTGGCTCCCAACGGTATGTTCACCACGGCCTCGGGGACGACCACCGCGATTGCCGCACTTCGCGGCACACCGACCGTGGTGTGGTTCGTGGCGGGTGGGTGCGCGACGTGCGCTGCCAGCATCCCCGCAGTGGCGGCTCACTTCGACAAGCTCACCCACTATGGGCTCCGGGTGCTTACGCTCGGACTCTATGGGGACTTCGCTCCTGGGGAGAAGGGAGTCGGAGAGCTACTCAGCTTCGGTCGTGCGGCGGCAGGGGCGGACATCGAGCGTCCCGGTTGGGAGTGGGGGCTGGCGTCCAAGTCGCTGAGCCTCGCGTACGACCCCACAGGCATCCCCGATCTCTACGTGCTCATCGGGGCGACAGGGGTCATCCGGTATCGCAATAGCGTGCCGGTCTCCACAATGAGAAATCTGCTCGCCGCAGCGAAGCGCCTCGGCAGCCGCGCTGATGCATCGCCAGGTTCAGCCCGTAGGGAGACGGGCGTGGAGTCTGTGCGGTGACGCGCGTACAGCCCGCGCGCGGACCATCCTCGTGGCCGACGTGGCTGCGCGTGAACGCCTTGGTTGTCGTGGTGCTGCTGGTGCTGGGAGGAGTCGGGGCAGCCTGGGGGATCACCGCGTCGGCATCGTCGAGGCCCGCTCGAGGCTCGGGTCCGCCCAACGCGACGCCGGCGATGGGCCGGACTGCGGTGATGGAGGAGTACGTTGCGGGACACTGGGTCCACTTCACCTCACGTCATGCACTCAGCTCCGAGCAGTGGTCGGTCGTCGACGATTACGCCAACTTCTCCTCCGCTGTGCTCGCGGTGTACGCTACTCGCTCGGTCGCGCCCCTCGACGTGGTCGTCTCGCCCCAGTCACACGTCGTGGCCATGTTCACCCGCGACCTCTCCAGCGGGATCGATCCCGAAGCGCTCTATATGGGCGCCACCGTCGAGCATGTTTCGATCATCGGGTGTCGGGCGCGGCTCACCTTGGAGCTGTACTACCCCGGAGGGCGGACACTGCACTATGTGTCGTCCTGGGTGCGGCCCTTCGACCGAGCAGGTCTGGCGCATCGACGAGCTGGAGCCTCGGGCAAGCGCTCCGGCCTGAGCGCCCTTGCTGCCGACCAGTACGCCCCGTGGCAGTTCGTAGGGGACAACAGGGTGGGAGGCGTCGACACCCCATGTGGTGTCTGAACATGGGAGGGGACAGGACTTCGCCTTCCCGAGCGGCGCTGGCGCAGACTTCGCGATCCGCGGCGGCCACGAGCGCGTGGCCGTCTTGCCGGTGAGCGGCGGGCAGGCTCACCCAAAGTGCTGCCTCCTCGGTTCAGTCCGGCTTCACCGGTAAATGCGCGGGCGCGATCCGACTGCCGAGGTGATGAGGTCTGGCAGTGATGAGCGTGCGTGACTTGGACGAGCATGTGGCGACCTGGCTGAAGATGCGGGCCGCTCGCCACGGACGATCGATGGAGGCGGAGGTCCGGGCAATCCTCACAGATGCGGTCGCTGTTGGGGAAGACGAGCAGCTCAATCTGGCCCAAGCGATCCGAGTGCACTTCGCCGGGATCGGGGGGTGGAGCCTGAAATCCATCCGCGCAAGGACATGCAGCGGGCGGCCCCGCTGCTGAAGCTTTCGTGATCATCATCGACACCAGCGTGATCTCGGAGATGATGCGTCACGAGCCCGCTCCGAACGTTCTCAGGTGGACCGCAACCGCGGGTCGGCTGCATACGACCTCTATCACGCTGGCCGAGGTGGAGCTCGGCATCGTTCGTGCTGCCCGTCGGTATGGGAGTATCGTCGCTGGCCGTGAGTGGGTGGGCCGACCTATCGCCGCTGTCGACGCGCAGATTGCCGCAGTCTGTACATCTCGGTATATCTCGGGATGCCCGGCTGGCCACCCGCAACACCGCTGACGTCGACGCGGCCGGCGTCAGCCTGATCGACCTATGGCCGGAGACCTCCTGGCAGTAGGTCAGGTGAGCGAGGAAAGGCTATCCATCCAGTTGAGGCCAGCGCCCGGTACGCGGGGACGAGCCCAGCTGATGGATGATCGAGACTCGCCTGCGGATCAGGTTCTGCCTGCGGATCAGGTTCTGCCTGCGGATCAGGTTCGCCTGCGTGTGAGAACCGCTGGGGGCGTGAGTGGGACCCGAACGGGCCGCCTGTCGCCAGAGGGCCGTCTGATGCTACAGGGCCGCCTGCCTCCGACAGTGCATCCAGACCCGAAGACGGGTAGCGCGAGTGGACGCAGCGGCGCGCCGCAAGATGCGCTGGTGCCGCGGAGGCGCTCGAGCGCTCCAGACCATGGAGTATCGTGCAAGCCAGCCAGCCAGCCGGCCAATGTTCTCCCCTCTGGCCCACGACCCTCCTGTTGGGAACGCTGTTCGTCTGGCGAGCACGTGACGCCAATCTGTCGGTGGGTCACCTGGCTCGCCAGGTGAAGCTAGCCTCTGTGTGCGTGAACCTCCTCGTGACCGGCGGCGCCGGCTTCATTGGCTCGAACTTCGTCTCCTACTGGGCTGCTAGACATCCTGGAGATCGGATCGTCGTGCTCGATGCCATGACGTACGCGGCTACGGAGACGAGCCTCGCGGCGGTGAGGCAGGGGATTGACGTCGTCGTGGCCGACATCTGTGATCTGGAGGCGGTGAGGCAAGCTCTTCTGGAGCACGAGATCGAGGTCTTGGTGAATTTTGCGGCCGAGTCCCACAACAGCTTTGCCGTGCTGGATCCGACGAGGTTCTTCCAGACGAACGTGATGGGAACGCAGACCTTGCTGGAGGCGGCCCGATCGGTGAAGCTCGAGCGTTTTCATCATGTCTCCACGTGCGAGGTGTATGGGGACCTACCGCTCGACTCTGACGCGAGCTTCACGGAGGAGTCTCCCTATAGGCCGAGAACCCCGTACAATGCGTCGAAGGCTTCCGCTGACCATGCCGTGCGATCCTATGTAGAGACGTTTCACCTGGAAGCGACGATCACGAACTGCTGCAACAACTACGGCCCCTACCAGTTCCCGGAGAAGCTCATACCGTTGTTCACGGTTAACGCGCTCGATGACAAGCCGCTTCCGCTGTACGCATCGAAGGAGAACCGGAGGGAGTGGCTGCATGTGAAGGATCATTGCCGTGCGATCGAGATGGTGCTGGAGCGCGGCAGACCTGGCGAGACGTACAACGTGGGAAGCGGCGTGGAGGCAAGCATCGAGCAGATCGCTGACGCCGTCTTGGATGCGCTCGGAAAGCCACGGAGCCTCAAGCAGATCGTGCCAGACCGCCCTGGTCACGATCGTAGGTACCTGCTCAGCTCAGCGAAGATCGCTGAGCAGCTTGGTTGGGCGCCTGAAGTCGACTTCGAGCGTGGGCTCGTAGAGACGATCCGGTGGTATGCGGAGAACCGCGGCTGGTGGACGCCGCTGATCGGTCGTTCGCCGGTGACGGAGACCGCATGGCGGGAGGTCGGGACAGGGGCGCCAGCGGCGGGGTCGCCTGGCCGATGAAGGTCGTGGTGACCGGAGCAGGAGGCCAGGTCGGCCACGACCTGATCGAGGCGCTCGAAGGCCGCGCAGAGAGCGCAGCGAGCGCAGAGAGCGTACTGGGTCCATGGGGCGCAGGGAGCGCTCGACCGGAGGTCGTAGCGGCAGATCGGGGTGTCCTGGACGTCACGGATCGTGATCGGGTCATGCGGTTCCTCGTCGAGGTCCGGCCTGATGTGGTGGTCCACGCAGCGGCCTGGACGGACGTGGACGGATGCGAGGTGAACCCGGACCGGGCGTTCGCGGTCAACGCCCTGGGGACGCGCAACGTCGCCGAGGCGGCCAACGAGGTCGGTGCCCACGTGTGCTACATCTCGACGGACTACGTGTTCGATGGACGCTCGGAGAGGCCGTACGTGGAGTGGGACGAGCCGAACCCGATAAGCGTGTACGGCCGCTCGAAGCTCGGCGGGGAGCGAGAGCTCTTTCCAGGGTCGACCATTGTCCGGACCTCCTGGGTGTGTGGGGCGTCCGGCAGGAACATCGTGCGCACGGTCCTCGCAAGAGCGACGACCCCGGCAGCGATGGCCTTCGTGGACGACCAGCACGGCTGTCCGACCTTCGCCGAGGATCTGTCGCAGGTTGTGGCGCGGCTCGCCGCCGAGCGCCGTCCGGGCACGTTCCACGTGACCAATCAGGGCCCTACCACCTGGTACGGTTTTGCGAGGGCCATCCTGGAAGCTGCGGGCCTCGATCCTGATCTGGTCAAGCCGATATCCACGTCAGAGCTGGACCCCCCGCGCCCTGCCCCCCGGCCAATGTTCTCCGTTCTCGACAACGCCTCTCTCCGGCTCAGCGGCATCGGGCTCCTGGCTGACTGGCACGAGCCGCTGGCTAGGTTGGTGCGGGTGCTGACCCGATGACGCCCAGCTCCCGGTCCGACCCGTCGCGGGGCCGCCCACCGGGCGTTGCGGCTGTGGTCGTGAACTTCAATGCCGGAGACCACCTTGCCAGCTGTGTGAGGAGCCTCGTCTCGGAGCCGATGGTGACAGAGGTCATCGTCGTCGACAACGGGTCGAGTGATGGCTCCCTCGGGTCGCTCGCCGAGCTGCAAGAGGGCGTTGGAACCGACGTGAAGGTGATCGAGAGCGGCTGGAACCGGGGCTATGGAGGGGGCGCGAACTTAGGCGTCCGGGCGACGCGCGAGGCGCTGGTCCTCGTGTGCAATCCCGACGTCGTTATCATTCCGGGGGCTGTGTCGGAGCTTGCGGCGTTCATGAGCCGTGATCCCGAAATCGCCATCGTGGGCCCCCGGCTGGAGGAGGCCGACGGCGCCCTGTACCCCTCGGCGCGCCGCTTCCCATCCTTCACC
>JAJYWA010000072.1 GCA_021791755.1 Actinomycetes bacterium
AGAACCCTAGGAACAACGCCGCCTCCCCGAAAGCAAGGCCTCCGACCGCGAGGTACGCCACGATGCCGTGCATCCCGAGCACCGACGAGATCACGTGCTGCACCACGAGCTTGCGTCTACTCCCAGATCTCTCTGGCCGGACGAGGTGGCCTCCATCTGGCCATCATCCAGGTCCTGCGCCCACACGTCGGACATACCATGAAGTGTCGGAGCGTCAGACGGTGGTCGATGCTCGAGTACTTCGGCAACCACAAGAACAGCGGGACCTGAAGCGAGACGAACGATAGCGGGCTCACCGGCGTCTCTTCGTCACATGATGAGCACTGGAGCACCACCTCCGAGGAGAAGAGCCAACTGCACAACGTGCCAGCAGTGCCCTTCAGGGCCGCCAGCGGGTACGTGGGCCAAGGCGTAGACTGGCCTGGCATCTCACCATCAGGTGCGACCTCCCCGGGAACGCGTTCAGCTTTCTCGCCTGCGCGGGAGCCACGGCTGGGTCGGCCAGAGAACAGAGCCTCCTTCCCAGCTGAACGTTGCGACCGAGACCGGGTAGGGCTCGAAGAAAGCTCAGATCGACCACTCGAAGGTACCGACATCCAGAAAAGGGCGCTTCGCCCCAATGGATCCGCCCCACGGGGCGGCGACGAGCCACGCGACGATGAACGGACCCGCGGTCGATATCTCCCTTCCGCAGCCCGATGGTCACTGCCGTCACCCTTCGCAGGCGAGCTCACGAGCCCCTCCTTGGGCGTCGAGCAGGCGCATCCGACACACCCATGCGAAGTCCTGGGTCGATCTCGCCTGCGAGCCTCCGATAGGCAAGCGCTCCAGGTGATCGTGGAGCATGTTCGAGAAGCGATAACCCACGCCGGGGAGCCTCGGCGAACCTGATCGACTTGGGCACCGGGGGCTCCAGCACCGGCACCCGATACTGCTCACGTACGGTCTCGAGTACCTCGCGGCCATGGCGGGTCCGCTCATCAAACATCGTGGCAACGATGCCGCGCACTGCCACCTTGGATCCGGTGAACTCCCTGACGTCCTCGATGGTCGCCATCAGCTGACCCACACCCCTCAGGCTCAGAGCCTCACACTGCAGCGGGATTATCACCTCCTCGGCCGCGCTCAGGCCATTGATGGTTAGTACGCCAAGGGATGGCGGGCAGTCAATGAGAACGACGTCGTAGGAAGACGCGATCCCCGAAAGGGTACGAGCCAGTGCATGCTCACGCCCGGTTCGTGCCAGGAGGTGCACCTCTGAGCCGGCCAGGTCAATTGTTGCAGGAAGCAGATCGAGCGTGCCGAAAGCACTGCCGCCCGCGTCCCCACGGCTCGCATCTCGAGGGCCGGCGCCTTGCAGGCTGGTTCTCACCAGCACATCCACGACACTCGCGGAGCGCACGAAGACGTCGTGCAGCGATGCATCGAGGTTCTCGGGATCCAGTCCGAGCGAGTACGTAAGGCACGCCTGCGGATCCAAGTCGACCAGCAAGACAGCCCTGCCCTCCTCTGCAAGCGCACGGCCGAGGCAGTGAACAGTGGTCGTCTTGCCCACACCGCCTTTCTGGTTCGCTACAGCCAGCACTCTCGACATTGGACCGATTCTAAGCGAAGCCATACCTGTAGCGACGCAGGTTCCTCTCTCGGCAGGGCCAGCTCAGAGGTTCCTCTCTCGGCAGACCAGCTCAGCAGGCGGATACCCGGCGTTCACCTGAGTGGTTATGGCGCGCTGCAGCGAGCTCGGGCCCTGAGCGCACAAGCAAGGCATCCCGGTATAACCTGGCCAGCGTGATGCCATGTCGAGCTCAAGTTGAGTAGCGGCATTGCTCCTGGCAGGAACCTGTCCAGAAGCCTCCAAAGAAAGCGCCGTCGCCGGCGCTTTCTCGGGCGCGCCCTGCTCATCGTCCTACTAGCGTTAATCGGAACAGGTGTGTTCTTCCTGGTGAACCTCGTGTCGGGCACGTACTTCTCCAAGCATCCCGCCCAGCGCGCCCGAACCATACCGGTCCGAGATGCGACGACGACAAAGGCGCCGCCCACTACTGCGCCTGCACCACCGCAGCCGCTCGGGGCCGGGCTCAGGGTAATGACCTTCGTGGACACGACCCGGCTCATCTACCCGCCGCACACCGCCAATGGTCAGCCCAGCCCACGCGTTCTACAGACCTACATCTGGTACCCGGCAACCGGCATCCCACTGGCCGGCAACACCGTGAACGCAGCGCCTGCGGTCAGCCGGGGCCCCTTCCCGCTCGTCATCTTCTGCCCCGGCTACGACCTCTACCCGACCAGCTACGCGAGCCTGCTCAGAACTTGGGTACGCGCAGGCTACGTCGTCGCCTCGCCGGTGTTCCCGCTTACCAACCCCGGCACTCCGGGAGGGCCTGACGAAGAGGACATCGTGAACCAACCCGAGGACGTCGAGTTCATCATCAACCAGCTCCTCGCTCAGAACGCCAGCGCGTCCAGCCCAATACATGCTCTGATCAACCCCTCGTCAATCGCGGTGACAGGCCACTCCGATGGCGGAGACACCGCGCTGGTCGTCGCTTACGACACCTGCTGCCGTGACCCGCAGGTCAAAGCCGCAGTGATCATGGCCGGACAAGAGCTCAACATGCCGGCTGGTGGTTCCTACTACCCTGCCGGTAGCCCGCCGCTGCTCGCGATCCAGGGCACCGCGGACACAGTCAACGTGCCTGCAGACACCTACCAGCTCTTCGACCAGGCGCCCCAGCCCAAGTACCTTCTCACCTTACCCGGAGCAGACCATCTCATTCCTTTCACGCAACCTGGCCCGTATGAGTCCGCGGTGGAGAAGGTGAGCATCGACTTCCTGAACACCTATCTCAAAGGCACGAACCAGCTCACCAAGATGGCAACTGACGGGAACGTCGCAGGCATAGCGACCCTCACTGGCTGATCTCAGCAATTTGCTCAGCATCTTGCTGATCGCCGGGCGGCGCCCCGGCTGACTCGTCGGCCATCGAACACGTACCGATGCCGGTCTCGGAAAACCCCGACCAGTGGTGTTCCAGGTACCAGGGACCGGCGGCGGCGCTCTCAGCCCCATCTCAGACCCTTCGTGCTAGTGATGCATCTGTGGAACACGATCATGATCAGAGCACCACAGCCCCAGGCGTGACGACAGCCGTGGAAGCCGGAACCGCCTCCGCCGGCGGGCTTGCCAGCACGATCAACATTACCCACCAACGACGAGTTTGGAGCAGGAGAGCAGCAAGCTGGGACCACGGGGACAACCCTGGGCTCGCGAAGGTCGTGGGAGCGGTGGTCGCGGCAGCGTCGCCCTCACCGAGCAGCGTGGTCCTCGACATGGGGTGTGGGACCGGACAGCTCACCATCCCGCTCGCTCGCATAGCTGCACGAGTCGTCGCCGTGGACGTGAGCCGCTCGATGATCGACTTGCTCCACACGAACGCTGACAAAGCAGGCGTGCATAACATCGAAGCCCATGTTGGGGCCATCGAGGCCATGAACCTTCCCGCGGCCAGCATAGACCTCGCAGTGTCCAACTACGCGCTTCACCACCTGAGAGATCCGGACAAGGTCCGGCTGCTCAGCGCCACGGCGAAGTGGCTGAAGCCTGGTGGCCGGATCGTCATCGGAGACATGATGTTCGGAAGGGGCCTCAACGCCCGCGACCGAGCCATCATCAAGTCAAAGGTGGCGGCGCTGGTAAAGCGGGGGCCCGGAGGACTCTGGCGCTTGGCAAAGAACGTCGGAAGGTTCACCTTCCGGCTCCAGGAACGGCCCGTCGCAATGGAGACGTGGGTCCGTATGCTCCAAGACGCGGGGTTCACCAAAGTTGCCTCGACACCAGTGGTAGCCGAAGCTGGCATCGTCTCAGCCGAAAAACCCGAGACCACCAGGCCCTAACGCCAGCAGTCGCACACCCGGCCAGCGGCCAGAGCGGACCTCCCCACAGCTGTTTCTCGGAAACCTCAGGTCTCGGATGCGCCGACTACCGGCTTGTTCAAGCGCTTTCCGCCCATTGAGCCGAAGAACTGCGCACTGCCGAAGCTGAAGACGCCGCCGTTCGATGCGACCAGCCAGTAGCCCTGTCCATCCTCGGTCGCGACAATGGACACGATCGGGGAGCTCAACGGCTTGCCGCCCATCGAGCCGAAGAACTGCGCACTGCCGAAGCTGAAGACGCCGCCGTTCGATGCGACCTCCCAGTAGCCCTGTCCATCAGGCGCCGCGGCCATGCCGACGATCGGGGAGCTCAGGCGCTTGCCGCCCATCGAGCCGTAGAACTTCGCGTTACCGAAGCTGAAGATCCCGCCATCGGACGCGACCTCCCAGTAGCCCTGGCCGTCAGGGGTAGGCACGATGCCAACGATCGGGGCAGTCAAGCGCTTTCCACCCATCGAGCCGAAGAACTTCGCGTTGCCGAAGCTGAAGATCCCGCCATCGGACGCAACCTCCCAGTAGCCCTGGCCTCCCGGGGTCGAGGCCATCGAGACGATCGGGGCGTTCAGGCGCTTGCCACCCATCGAGCCGTAGAACTTCGCTGAGCCAAAGGAGAACAGCCCCCCGTCGGACGCGACCTCCCAGTACCCAGAGCCGAACTGCGTCGGCACGATTCCAACTATCGGGGCGTTCAGGCGCCTGCCGCCCATCGAGCCGAGGAACTTCGCGTTGCCGAAGCTGAAGATCCCGCCGTCGGAGGCGACCATCCTGTAGCCGCCCTGCAACGGGACCGCGTCGGGCATCGGCTTGTACTGGAAGGCATTGAACAGGCCCACTTGATCGCAAAGGTGCGGCGACGGCTTTCCGAACGCATTGAAGAAGCCGCTCTCGCCCGGTGGAAGCAGGTCGTAGCCGAAGGGATCCGGCGCCATGTCCATGGCGATGAAGTAGCTGCTGCGGTTCTGCGCCGCGCTGGTGGGACAGGTCGACGTCGTGCCCACAGCCGACAGGACCGGGTCAAGGCTGTTCCAGTTGATGCTCTGCGACGGAGTCCAGCCCCAAGAGGCAATGTTGGACGTGCCGAACCCATTGGCGTTGTGACCAAGCTGGGGTCCCGTCCCTGAAAGGATTTCGATCGCGTCGTTGAGGCTCTGCACAATGATCCGCGCCCTCGTACCATTGAAGTAGTGCCCCGTGTAGCACAGGGTGTTGCAGGGAACCAGCCCGCTCGTACCAGAGAGGATGTGATAGACGAGGTCGATCGTCGCCATGCCGTCAGGACCTCCATAGGTCCCAAGCCCTAGCGAGCTGTCATTGAAGTTCACGCCACCCACATAGGTGTCGGGCGTCGTGCAGCTGGCGGGGGCCGCAGAGCTGCAACCATTGCTGAAGACGTTCAAGATGAGCGCCTGGATGAACTGGACCCATATCGACATCGCGGAGTTGCCGAGTGTCGTATGACCGTTCCAAGTGCTCAGCGTGTACATCACCGGGCCGAGGTCCGGATGAGTCGCGGGGTTCACCAGCGGTGAGCCCTCTGCAACAAGCCTCTGGTAGGCGCTCTCGAGGTACGGCATGAAGTACGGGTAGGCGACGCGGGTGTTGTTGTTGTCGATCTGGCCGATAGAGTGCTCGACGCTCTCGAGATAGGCGATGTTCATGCTCGTGCTTGCCGAGAGCATCTGCGGGATCCGCAGCGCGTGAATGATGGTTCCCCAGTACTCTTCGCCGCCGTTCTGCTGGTAGTAGACCTGCTGAGAGGGCTTGTTGTTCCAGTTGAAGAGGTAGCCCTGACCGGGGTTGACACTGTGGGGCATCTCGGAGAACGGGATCGGCGGCAGGAACTGCTGCGAGCCGTCACCAAGCTTCGGCAGCCTGGGGTCGACGGCGTTGATCGGGGCAAGCTGGGGCACGATGCCGGCGGCATAGTAGGCGATGTTCCCCTGCCGGTCTGCGTAGATGAAGTTGTGCAGTGTAGCGATCTCGCTCATCGAGTTGGCAAACTGGCTGAGGTTGGCATCCCCACCAAGCTGGGAAAAGCCGAGCAACGAGCCGTACTCCTTCATCCAGTACGCCATGTCCAGCGAGAACGCGATCCCTTGAGACGGATCCGTCGAGAAGATCGGCCCATCCACGGTCCGCCACACCGTGTAGCTGGTCGGTGTGGACTGGCCGGCCACCGGTATGGTCTCGTTCACCACCTGGACCGGAATCCACGCTCCGTTGTAGTAGTACGTCGGCGGGTTGACCGAGAAGTTCATATGCTCTACGTAGACGGACTGGTCGTAGGTCTCCTCGCTGGTCGTCGTCCATGCGATGTTGGCATTGCGGCCGATGAGCACGTACGGCTCACCCGTGATCGCCATACCGCCAGCGTCATACCCCGGGCCGTGCAGGTAAACCTCGTAGTTCACACTTGGCGTGCCGAACCCCTCCTGGGGGGCGCCCCAGAGAAGCGCATGATGGTCCGCGGAACGCCAAGGAGCAACGGCGAACGCGTTCGAGCCTCCATGAGATATCACCTTCATCACGTTGCCCCGGTCCAGCATCAGCTGCCTATCCTGCTGGAGCTGCTGCGCGGCCTTCGTCACAGCGGTAGCAGGGATGCTGCGAACGGCGGCCGTGATGGCCAGCTGCCTCTGGATCGACGGAGTCGCTGAAAGCGGTGAGATCTGCGCTCTGGCAGAAGGCTGTGGCAGGCAGGCATTCGGCTTCGACTGCGACGGATTGGTGAGAACCGGCCCGTCTGGGCAGGTGCTTGGAACCGTCGTGACCGCAGTGGGGTCGTTGATCCAGCGAGCGTCATTGAAGGCAGCCATCGCATCCGCAGCGGCGTTCGGATCTCCCTTCTTCGCAAATTCAGCCTGTAGGTACTGCAGGAAGGAGAGGTTCTGAAGCTCGCTGCCGCCGCCCGAGCCGAAGGAACGAGCCAGGTAGACACCGATGGCAAGCGTGTCGGTCGGCTGCCACGTAGAAGGCTTGTACGGCCCGCTGAGCCCCATAAGATCCTGTCCAACCACCCAGAATTCTTGAGGGACCATAGAAAGCTGGCTCGACGGAGTTGCAAACGCTGCGTTCTCGTAGGCGTTGATGCCAGCGGAGAAGGCTTGGAGCTGCTGCTGAGCTACCTGCGGGAGGGCGTTGTACTGCTGCTGGAGCTCCTGAGGCGTATAGAAGAAGTTGCGCTGGGCCTCATCAGTGCTCAATTCACTGGAGCCGAAGAGCTTTGACAGGTTGCCCTCTACAGCCAGCCTTGTAAGCTCCAGCTGGAACATGCGATCCTGCGCCTGCACCCAGCCGTCTGCAAACCACATGCCCGACATCGTCGTGGCGTAGATGTGCGGCACGCCGTAGGAGTCTCGATAGACCACGGCGGAGTCTGCACCCGTCCCGACAGTGACACCACCCGGCCTATGCGGTAAGAGGCCGGACGACGCGGAGAGGAACTGCGAGCCCTGCTGCGCTGCCGGAGCTCCGTGTCCCGCGGCCTGAGCTGCAGGTGCTCCCACAAGGGACACCATCGCCCCCAGTGCCGCAACCCCCAGCAACAACCATGCCGGCTTCTGCCTTCGGACCATCGCTCATCTCCTCTGCCATCCGGACTGCGCAATGCAGCCTCCCCGTGAGACCCGGTTGGGACGCGCCGCAACTACTGAAAGCCTCGTGTTCATGGTAGCCAACGTTGGCAAACAGCGCGCCACCAGCTGGCAAGATCATGGACAGCTCCCACGACGAACCCCGACCACCTTCAGTATGCAACGGACCCGAACGGTATGTCAACGCGCCACGGAGTGATCCACCCGCCACCCAGGATATCGCGGAGTTCGTGCGGGTCGCCGAGTGCGACGCGCAAGTAGGCCCGGCCTGCGGTTGGCCTGCGGTTGGCCTGCGGTTGGCCGCGGACCGCCTCCATCGAACAGAATGCTCGTGTGACTTCTCTTACCGCCGAAGCCGGCAGCCTCTCCGGGCGCTCTGATGGAACCTCGTAGCGAAGAGATCGTCGCGGGAGGGGCCGCGGAGATCGCAGCGAAGAGCGCCGTAGGAACGACCCGGGAGCGCCTCGGCATGCTCACCCTCGAAGACCTAAAGGCCGGCGTCGCCGCTTCCACGATCGACACCATCGTGGTCGCCTTTACCGACATGCAGGGTCGCCTGCTCGGCAAGCGGCTCGGCGCGCGCTACTTCCTGGACGCCGACGTCGCTCACCGCGGCGTCGAGGGGTGCGACTACCTGCTGGCGGTGGACATGGAGATGGAGCCTCAGCAGGGGTACGCCATGTCCAGCTGGGACCGCGGGTACGGAGACTTCCGCATGCTCCCCGACATGACCACCCTTCGGCGGCTGGACTGGCTGGAAGGGACCGCCATGGTGTTGTGCGACCTCGCCTGGCATGATGGCGCACCTGTCGTCGCCTCACCGAGGCAGGCGCTGCGTCATCAGCTCAGTAGGGCTCGCTCGCTTGGATTCGAGGTGATGATCGGCTCAGAGCTGGAGTTCTACCTCTTCGAGGAGACTTTCTCCGAGGCACGATCGCAGCATTACCGCTCGCTCACACCGTCGGTCCCCTACGTCCTCGACTACCACGTGCTCGCGACAACCTACGCGGAGAGCACGATTAGAGACTTGCGCAACCACATGGAGCGCTCTGGCATCAGCGTCGAGTGCTCCAAAGGCGAGGCCGCCCCAGGCCAGCACGAGCTCAACCTGCGGTACTCACACGCGCTGGAGATGGCAGACAACCACACCGTTTACAAGAACGGAGCCAAGGAGATCGCGCACCACAAGGGGCGCGCGATCACGTTCATGGCCAAGCCCAGCAATGACCTGCTCGGCAGCTCATGTCACGTGCACACGAGCTGGTGGCAGGACGGGCATAACGCCTTCGCGTCCGACGCGAACCTTTTCTCAATGTTCATCGCAGGACAGATAGCCTGCGCCGAGGAGCTCGCCCTGTTCTTCGCGCCGAACGTGAACTCCTACAAGCGCTATGTGGCCGGTAGCTGGGCTCCCACGAGCCTCGCCTGGGGACACGACAACCGCACCTGCGGCTTCAGGTCCGTGGGCGAAGCCGAAGGCCTGCGACTCGAGTCCCGGATACCTGGAGCCGATGCCAACCCCTACCTGGCCTTCGCCGCGATAATCGCCGCCGGGCTCCATGGGGTAGAGAACAACCTCGACCCAGGTCCCGCCTGCACGACCAATGCCTATGAGTCAGCGGCGAAACGCTTCCCCGCTACGCTGCGTGAAGCGATCAACCGCCTCGAAGGCTCCACTATGGCGCGGAACGCTTTCGGCGACGAAGTGATCGACCATTACCTCAACTATGCGAGGATCGAGCAGCGGCTCTTCGATCAGGCGGTCACCTGCTACGAGCGCGAAAGGCTCTTCGAGCGCACTTGAGCACGACCCAGGCGCCGCTCATTGGGCTCACCACCTATCGCCAGCTGGCATCTTTCGGCCCGTGGCACACAGAAGCAGCGGTGCTTCCTGCTACGTTCGTGCGCTCTGTGGAACGGGCGGGCGGCCAGCCACTCCTCATACCGCCGTGGTCCGACGACGATCCGGACGCACAACCCGACATCGACCTCATCCTCTCGAAGCTGCACGGTCTTATCCTCACCGGTGGAGGCGATGTCGACCCCGCTCGCTACGGCGCCGAAGCCCATCCGGAAACCTCGGGGATATCGCACCCACGCGATGAGCTCGAGATCGCGCTGGTCAGAGGAGCAGCCGAGGCCGGTCTCCCGGTGCTCGGGATCTGCCGCGGCATCGAGGTCATCAACGTCGCGTTCGAAGGAGATCTCGTCCAGCACCTGCCAGACACGGTACGCCAGGACGGCACGGCGCCCCAGACGGAGCTCCAGCCTGGCACGCTGGACGAGCCCCAGACCGCGGCTTCCAATAAGTTAGGCTGCCGCGACGACATCCACCGCGGCGGACCAGGCGTCTTCGCCGATCACGCCGTGCGCATCTCAAACGGCAGCCTGCTGTCGCAGATCCTCGGCGAGAGCCATCATGTCCGCTCCTATCACCACCAGGGCCTGGGCCGGCTCGGACGAAATATGAGACCAGTAGCCGTGGCCGAAGACTCCACCGTGGAGGCGATCGAGTCTACCGATCACAGCTTCTTGCTGGGCGTCCTCTGGCACCCCGAAGAGGAGGACTCGCTGCTCCTCTTCGAAGAGCTCGTGGCGCGGGCTGTCAGGTACCGTAACGGGATCGAACAGCGAAACGAGACCTGGGACAACGATTGGAAGGAACGACGATGAAGGTGACTAACCCCGCGACCGAGCAGGTCATCGCAGATGTGGAGGACCACGGCGCAGACGCCGTCGACGCCGCGACCGCGCGAGCGACCGAGGCCTTCCGCAGGTGGCGGTCCGTCCCGCCGGCCGACCGTTCAACGCTAATCCGGCGTCTCGCGCTTGGCGTGGAGGAGCACGCCGACGAGCTGGCGCTCATCGAGACGAGAAACGTTGGAAAGCCGATCATGGACTCTCGCGCAGAGGTCGCGATGGCAGCACAGGTCCTGCACTACTACGCGGGCGCCGTCGAGAAGCATCATGGGTCAACGATCCCGGTGGCCGGCGGGGTGGACATGACCTTTCACGAGCCGCTCGGGGTGGTGGGCCTGATAGTACCGTGGAACTTCCCGCTCAACATCACCACCTGGAAGCTTGGACCGGCACTGGCCTGCGGGAACACGGTGGTCATCAAGCCTGCCGAGCTGACACCGCTCAGCGCGTTGCGCCTCGCTGAGCTGGCGCTGGAAGCTGGCATTCCCGAGGGGGTGGTCAACGTGGTGACCGGGCCCGGAAGCATCGTCGGCCAGCGCATCGTGGAGCACCCGGACATCGCAAAGGTCAGCTTCACCGGCTCGACAGAGGTAGGCCGCAACGTCATGCGCTCGGCAGCCGGCTCACTGAAGAGAGTCTCTCTCGAGCTCGGAGGCAAGTCGGCCAATGTGATCTTTTCGGACGCAGACATCGAACAGGCTTCAGCCAGCGCCCCGTACGCTGTTTTCTCCAACGCAGGCCAGGACTGCTGTGCCCGCAGCCGCATCCTCGTCGAGGAAAGCATCTACGACGCGTTCATCGAGGCACTCGTAGACACCGCATCGCGGCTCGTAGTTGGGGACCCAGAGGACTCGAAGACCGAGATGGGCCCGCTCATCTCCGACGGACACCGGTCAACCGTGGCGTCGTTCCTGGAGCCGGCGGAGCAGGGCCCCGCGCGCGTCATCTACCAGGGAACGACCCCGGAGTCGAGAGGGTTCTGGTACCCGTGCACGCTTGTCGAAGCATCGAGGTCCGATCGCATTGCACAAGAAGAGGTGTTCGGCCCGGTCGCAGCGGTGATCCGCTTCTCATCGGAGGAGGAGGCGGTCGCGATCGCGAACGACTCTCCCTACGGCCTCTCGGGATCGATCTGGACGCGAGACGGAGGCCGCGCCCTCCGGGTAGCCCGAGCGCTCGAGACCGGCGTGGTCTCGATAAATTCGAACACCTCCGTCAGGGCGTCGACGCCCTTCGGCGGCATGAAGCAGTCGGGGTACGGCAGGGAGCTCGGCATGGAGGCGATGGCTGGCTACTCCGAGATCAAGAACGTCTTCATCTCCACCGAGCCATGAGATGCAGAGGCACAAGAGGTGCAAAGAACCCGCAACAGCGCGAAGAGCTAAGGAGAGAAGATAGATGACAGCAGATGCAGCAGCGAGACCGGGACGCTTGAACGGGAAGGTCGCGGTGATCACCGGCGCCGCGAGCGGGATCGGCCGTGAAGCCGCGATCCTCTTCGCTTCCGAGGGGGCGAAGGTCGTCGTAGCCGACACCTCCGAAGAGGCTGGCAGGACTACCGCAGCCGAGTGCGTCGACGCGATCTTCCATCGCACCGATGTGAGCGATCCAGCAAGCGTGTCGGAGCTCTACTCAGCGGCGTCGAAGCGCTACGGCGGCGTCGACATCCTCTACAACAACGCGGGCATCATGCCCGAAGACGATTGCTCGGTGCTCGAGACCTCTCCCGAGGCGTGGTCGAGGGTCCAAGCCGTGAACACTTATGGCGTCTTCCTCTGCTGCCAGAAGGGGATACCCCACCTTGTCGAGCGCGGCGGCGGCTCGGTGATCAACGTTTCATCCTTCGTAGCGCTCGCTGGTTCCGCTACGTCTCAAATCTCCTACACGGCGTCGAAGGGCGCGGTGCTCGCCATGTCGCGAGAGCTCGCCGTCCAGTTCGCCCGCCAGGCGATCAGGGTGAACGCACTGTGCCCGGGACCGGTCGAGACACCGTTGCTCATGAGGCTCTTCGCCGAGGACCCCGCAGCCTACGAACGTCGCAGGATCCACCTGCCGATGGGCAGGCTCGCGAGACCCCACGAGATAGCCAACGCCGCGTTGTTCCTCGCCAGCGACGAGTCATCGTACGTGAACGGGGCTGCCTTCGTCGTAGATGGCGGTCTGACCGCTGCGTACGTGACTCCGGAGTGAACTACCTCCGCCTGAAGGCGGATGCTCCGCCCCGACCTTCCGACATTGGCTTTCAGACCTCTGCCGCCGAGATGGAGCACACGAGGATTGCTAATGCGACATCCCGATCGGCGATGGGGTCCATCTCTTGATTCCCGCTTCCATGCCGGCCCAACAGCTCCGGCTCTGCCTCACGACACGGAATCTCCGAGCGTGAGCCCAAGTTTGTGCCTTGGGAGGCTGCCACCGGCGTTCTGCCGGCGAGAGCGAGCTTGATCCCCCGCTCACGGATGTTCTTTGCCGCATTCGTATCGGCATCCTCTTCATGTCC
>JAJYWA010000073.1 GCA_021791755.1 Actinomycetes bacterium
ACCAAGGTACGCACGCACAGCTGACGTGGTCGTGCTCCGATGGGCAGCTTGGCTTCGATCCTCGGGGCGATACCCGAGGTGTCGACGATGGCCTCTGCCCGGGCCAGCTCGACGCTCACCGCTTACCGCCGAGCAACGCCACCGCCTTGTCCTCTGGCGCTGCAGGCAGCGAGGCGACCAGGGCCTCGGTGGCGCGCCGGTCGGCCTGTGCTTGCGCCACTCGGTGAGCAACGAGCTGTACAGGCCCTCACGGCGCAGCAGCGCGCCCTTGTCGGCCTTCGAGAGCCCGGCGTACTCGGCTAAGATCCTCGCTTTGTACTGGGCGGAGAACCGCCGGGGCGGCCGGGTCCGCTCGAGGACCTCGGGGTCCGGATCTGGGGTGTCGTTCATCGCCTCAGCCTGGGCGCGATCGATCACAGGGTGGTGGATCGTGGTGGTCATCGGGGGTCCTTTCCCCGCCCTCTCAGCTCAACGAATCGGTTGCCCGATCTGCCTCACTGGAGGTTGACACAGAGGGACTGGACGGTGTGGGCACGTGGCGATTTCTTCGAAGAGGGCAGGAGTGATATGGCTGTGAGGGCCGTGACATAGGGACCATCAAGCCTTGACATCAGCGGGACAAGGCCTTGGATGCCCAGGCATGATGGAACAGCGGCAATGGAAGGTGGTTCCCAGGTGGCGTCCGCCCAGCCGAGCTGGTCGAGCGAGTAGCGGCCGCATGGCAGGCGATGGCCCTCCATGCGCGCGCCGCGTAGTTGTCTCCGATCACCACTACGCTGCGACGAACGAGACGAACGATCAGTCGAAGCACCGAAGCCAGGGATCTGGCGGATCACCATGCGGCGGATATGAGCCCCGCTCGGACAATCCCCTCTGCGAGCGCCACCCGACCAGCCCAGCAGCGCCAATGTGCCCTCGATCGCTGCGGGTGACAGCTTGCGAACTTGATCGATCACGGACAGAGACACGGACAGGGACAGTTGACGCAGCAGTCGCGGAGCCAACCGCTGTGGCCATCATGCACGGGCAAGGTCCGTCTCCGCGAAGTCATCACCCACGAACAACAGGGGCTCATTGGCGATCTGCGCTATAGCGTATGACAGGCAGTCGCCAAAGTTCAGGTTCGCGCGGTGTCGGCCACGTCCGAAGTGCCGGTAGGCACGGAGCGCCTCGCGCCAATGGGGCTCGCCGAAAGGGATCTCGACGATCTCGAGCTCTTCGAGAAGGCGGGTGAGGAGAGCCCCTGGTTCCTTTCCCAGTCGCGCTGCGAGCACGATCCCGGTCTCGACCAGCGTGGGCGTTCCAATGCCCCTGGTGTCAGAGCTCAGTAGCTTGTCAATCAGGATCTCGTGCTCTGGTTCCTGGAAGACAATCGCCACGAGAGCAGAGCTGTCAACAATCATTGTCCATGCACGTGGTGGAACCCAAGGATCTCGTCCTCTTCAGCCCGTGTCAACCGTTTTCCACGCTCGCCGACAGGAACCTCCGGCCAGACTTCGCGCTCCAGAAACGCGCGTACCCGCCTGGCAGGCTGGTCGGAGGACCGTCGGTAGATCAGGCGTTGCCGACGTTCTGCCAGTGCACGGCGCACTGCCTCGGTCTTTGACTCTCCAGCCAAGCGCGCGACCTCCGCAGCCAGGCGTTCCACTTCGGGGTTCTTAAGACTTAGCGCCACGTATAGAAGTATACCAAAATGATATATAGATCGATCCGCGGTCTCAGCAACCGTGTTGCCGGCACTCAGCGACCAGGCGCGTCGCCATCTGGGACCCGGATCGATGGTGGCGCTGCAAAATATCAAGGCGGGGTCGGAGCGGTCCATTGCGCCGTAGACGAAGGCGACCACCTGGCCCGAGCACTGCAGCGTCGGCACTCAGGCATTGAGAAAGAGGCGGTCGACACGGTGGAGGCCGAGTACGCCGTGCTCGCTGAAGCCATCGTTGATCCTGATAGTGGTCTGTCTGCAACCATTGTGCCGCACGTCAGGCCGGCCTTGCCGGCCTGACGTGCTCAGCCGGAACGAGGCAGCGTTAGGGGGAGGCCGGGAGGGGCGTGTCCCTTTCCCCCAGGGCCGACCGAGCTCGTCTTTGGCGGGGCGACTGACATCATCGCGGCGCCTACACGCTATATGAGTCCTCCTGACAGGCTGTCGCAAAATGGCCTGAGAATGGCTGTTCTGAGTGCAAAGTCTCAGGCCGGTGAGTGCTCCGAGCGTATTTCGCGACAGCCTGCTGAACCGAAAATTGAACCCGGCCGCACAGGAGGTCCTGTAGAAGCGCAGTTCACTGGCCTGACCCGTCGTGTCGTCGCCCCGCGCCACGCCCGAATAACGGGTCCCAGGGCAGTGGAGCGCGCACATTTTCACCCCTCGCGATGTCCCTGCGAGGGGGCGTGGGGGACTGACCTGAGAGCTCGGCCGTGCCGCAGCGTCCTGGAGTCGAAGTCGCCACCATGTCGGCTCTGGCGAGCCGCGCAACCGCCTGCGGTTTTCGTCGTCGATGTCAGGTCCCCAGAGCTGCAGCGATGTCGCTGAGGCGTCGCCAGAGACGTCGCCCGACGAGGTCGTGGAAGCCGAAGTGCCGGTAGAACGCGGCTGCTCGGGTGTCGACCGCATCCACGACGACAGCCCTGGCTCCAAATTCCCGGCCGCCTTGCACACATCGCCGGAGCGCGTCGACCAGAAGGTAGCCATCAATGTGACGGCAGCGCTCTTCGAGATCGACGGCGAGGCGCGCGAGCAGAATCACCGGCACCGGATCCGGCATTCCCCGGCGAAGTCGGGAAGGTCCCTGAGTGTGTGCAACTGCGCTCATGGCTAGGGAGTAGTAGCCGATCACCCGGTCGCCTCGCGCGAGCACGTAGGTCGCGGCCGTTCCGGCTGCCTGCCCGACGCGGGCGGAGTGGCGAAGCCAGTGATCAAGCGTTGGCACGCCCGAGTCGAAGGAAGCGAGGTCATGAGAGTCGGAAAGCGCCGTGACTTGCCCGAGCGCGCCGGGGGTCATCGCGGCGGGCGTTGCACCGCTTGCTTCGCGTAGCGGCTGAGCGTCGGCATGGGTTTGGGCGGCTGATCGAGAGCGGCCACGAAGCGCTGGAAGGTCGCCAGATCGACCGTGATGCGACTCTCCCGCTTCAGGACCTCCTCGGCGCGTGTTATCGCCGCGGCGAGGAGGAAGCCGGTGAGACTCTCGCCGTTGGCCTCGGCGGCCGCCCGAATTCGCGCCTCCTGTTCGGGGGCCACCCGGATGTTGATACGGCCCCTGCCCTGATGTTCCGTTATCGTGCTCATGACACCATTGTACTGACCGGAGACGTACAGCTCGGCAAGTGGCGCCGGGGCGATGAGGAGGCCTCGACTGCGCTCGCGGGCTCCCATCTGTTCGCAGGCTCTCCCCTGGGAGCGTGACGGTCGTTCGCTTGCAAGCATTCAGGTTACGGCAACGACCTCAGCGTTCTGACGTTCCCGTGATCGCTATCCCACGGACCGTCTCCGGGCGGAAATCTCTTTAAGATGGGCCTCCAGGCATGGATGTGGGTCGAATCGAGGGATATGAGCCCCGGTGACGCTTGTGTGGCAGGACGTGCTCGATGGGCCCGAGGCAGAGCATGATGAGTCCGATGGCTTCGTTGGCGGTGTAGAAGCCGTGAACACGGTTGACGATCAGGTGGACCCGCCGATTAAGGCCCTCGTGGTGGGCCTGGTTCACCCCAAGAAGCAGGGTAGCTAAGTGCCCGGTTTGCCGGCGGAACCCCAGGCGGCTTATCGGTGCAGGAGAGCTTGGCAGTTTCTTCCCAACAGCATTGCCGCTGTTCAGGCATCCAGGCGGCTCGAGTGCGTCGGAATATCGAAGCGGCGCTGCCCGAGCGTGAGCACGAGCTGCAGTGAGCAGACCGCTCGGGCCAGCAAGCAGCAGGCAGCCGGCAGTCAGTGCGCGGTCGCGAGCAGATCGCCGAGTCGGTTGACGCCCTCGATCATCTGGTCGAAGGCCATGGCGTAGGAGAGCCGGAGGTGCCCGGGAGCGCCGAAGGCTTCTCCGGGTACGACCGCGACCTTCGCCTTCTCGAGGGCGACCTCGGCCAGCTGGCTGGTGGTCTTGACCAGCTCGCCACCCACGTTACGGCCGAGCAGGGCTTTCACCGACGGAAAGGCGTAAAAGGCCCCCTTGGGCTCCACGCAGGTCACCCCGGGTATCGCCTGCAGCATCTCGTACATGCGCCGGCGGCGCCGGTCCATCTCCGCGCGCATCGCAGCTACTGAGCTCTGGCTTTCACGGAGAGCCGAGAGCGCTGCGATCTGGGCCACGTTGGACACGTTCGATGTGGTCTGGGACTGGAAGTTGGCCGCGGCTCTTGCAACGTCTTCTGGGGCGATCATCCATCCCACCCGCCAACCGGTCATTGCATACGTCTTCGACACCCCGTTCACGACTACGCACCTGTCACGAAGGTCGGGAACGAGCACCGGAAGCGAGTAGTGCTCTGTGGGCGGGTAGACGAGATGCCCGTAGATCTCATCGGTTAGCGCCCAGATTCCAGCGTCCGCGGCCCAGCGACCGATCGCCTCCATCTCCTCGCGGGGATAGACCGCTCCGGTCGGGTTAGACGGCGAGACGAACACGAGAAGCTTCGTCCGAGGCGTCCTTGCCGCGGCGAGCTGCTCTACGCTCACTCGGAAGCCGCTTTCCTCGCTGGTGTTGACAGTGACTGGCACACCGCCTGCGAGGTTGGCGGACTCTGGGTAGGTGGTCCAGTAGGGGGAGCAGATGAGCACCTCATCTCCGGGATCACACAGCGCTGCGAAGGTGTTGAAGATAGCGTGCTTGGCTCCGTTGGTGACGACGACCTGCGAAGCTTTTACATCGATCCCGGTGTCCGAGCGAGCCTTGTCGGCGATGGCTTCCCGCAGCGTCCCGATGCCGGCTGCGGGAGTGTAGTGGTGGCTCATCGGGTCCGAGCATGCTTCGCGTGCCGCGGCAACTGGACCGTCGGGAGTTGGAAAGTCGGGCTCGCCCGCGCCGAAGCCGATCACGTCGACGCCTTCTGCACGCAGCTTCTTCGCCCGGGCGTCAACGGCCAGCGTCGCGGATGGCGCAAGCGAGCTGAGCAAGTGGGATATCCTAGGCTGGCTGGCCAGGGCCGGGCCGCCGCCAGCCTGAGTGTCGCTGTTGGTCTTCACGGTGCCATGCTTGCATACGTGACAGAAGATGTAGACATCGCAGCGCCAAATCGTGATCAAGCCAGCACCTCGGCCAATGTTCCCCGGTTCCAAGAACCGCCCTCTCACGGTCTCAAGCTTTCAACGGCGCCCCCGGGCAGCCGGCCTGAGATCGTGATACCCGAGCACCTGCTTCCACGGGACGGCAGGTTCGGCTCAGGCCCTTCGAAGGTGAGGCCGGAGGCGGTCCAGGGGCTGTTCAACGCGGCGGGAGGCTACATGGGGACCAGCCATCGCCGCGATGGCGTGCGCTCTGTGGTCCAGAGGCTGCGAGCAGGCGTGGGCGAGCTGTTCGGCCTCCCTGGTGGTTACGAGGTGGTTCTCGGGAACGGAGGAGCGACGTGCTTCTGGGACATAGCGACCTTCAGCCTCATCGAGCGTCACAGCCAGCACCTGAGCTTTGGTGAGTTCTCCGCGAAGTTCGCCGCGGCGGTGGCTGCTGCTCCACATCTCGATGATCCCGAGGTGATCAAGTCTGATCCAGGGACCCATCCAACTCCCGTGGCGCGACCCGAGGTGGACGTGTACGCCATTACCCACAACGAGACGTCCACCGGTGTGTCTATGCAGGTGCGCCGTCCATCAGGCGCTGGTGGTCTGGTTGTAGTGGATGCCACCTCGGCAGCCGGCGGCCTGCCGGTCGATGTCCGCGAAACCGATGTTTACTACTTCGCGCCTCAGAAGTGCTTCGCCTCCGACGGGGGGCTCTGGGTCGCGTTGATGTCGCCTGCGGCGCTCGAGCGAGTTGAGATGATCAAGTCGACCGGCCGCTGGATGCCGCCCACGTTGGACCTCAGCGTGGCCGTGTCCAACTCGCGCCAGGATCAGACTTACAACACGCCTGCGCTTGCCACGTTATGGCTTCTCGTCGACCAGCTGGAGTGGATGCTCAGCAATGGAGGCCTTGATTGGGCGGTCGACCGCTGTGCCACCTCGGCGAAGACCATTTATGACTGGGCAGAGTCGAGCGCCTACGCGGAGCCGTTCGTAACCGATCCTGCCCAGCGCAGCAACGTCGTCGCCACGGTGGACATCGACGACAAGATCGATGCCATGGCCGTAGCGAAGGTCTTGAGGGCTAATGGGATCGTCGACACCGAGCCCTACCGGAAGCTGGGCCGCAACCAGCTACGCGTCGCGATGTTCCCGGCGATCGAGCCGAAGGACATCGAGGCCTTGTGCTCCTCGATCGACTTCGTAGTTGGTGCGGGAGCCGGCGGGCGCTGAGGAAGAGCCCGCGCGGCATCCGAGCCTCAGTCGGTCTGGGCCGATACGCTCAGCCTCCCGAGACGTCTTGGAGCTTCTTGCGCCCGGCGGACACGAACGGCATCATCGCTCTCAGGTTCGCGCCGACCTCCTCGATCGGGTGCTTTGCGGCCTCCTCGCGCAGCTGGTTGAAGTGCGGCCTGCCGGCCCGGTTCTCCGCTACCCACTCCTCGGCGAAGGAGCCGTCACGTATGTCGGAGAGGATACGGAGCATCTCCTGGCGTGAGGCATCGCCGATGATGCGGGGGCCACGGGTCATGTCCCCGTACTCGGCGGTGTCGGAGATGGAAAACCGCATGCCGCTGATTCCTTGCTCGTACATCAGGTCGACTATGAGCTTCAGCTCGTGCAGGCACTCGAAGTACGCGGACTCCGGCTGGTACCCCGCCTCCACCAGGGTCTCGAACCCGGCGCGGACGAGCGCCGTCATGCCGCCGCACAGGACTACCTGTTCGCCAAAGAGGTCGGTCTCGGTCTCCTCGGCAAATGTAGTCTCGAGGACGCCGGCCCTGGTCGCACCAAGTGCGTGTGCGTACGACAGAGCGATGTCCTTTGCCTTTCCGGAGGCGTCCTGCTCGACGGCCACGAGGGACGGCACCCCTCCGCCTTCTGTGTAGGTTCGTCTGACCAGATGCCCCGGGCCCTTTGGGGCGACCATTGCGACGTCTACGTTCGCCGGCGGCGATATCTGGTCATAGCGGATGTTGAACCCATGGGCGAAGAACAGGGCGTCATGATCCTGGAGGTGCGGCGCTATCGACGCTTCATAGACGGCTGGCTGCTCGGTGTCGGGCAACAGGACCATGATGAGGTTCGCCTCCTGGGTGGCGTCCTCGATCGTTGTGACCCTCAGCCCTGCTTCCTCTGCCTTGGACCAGGAGGATGAGCCCTTTCGTAGGCCGACGCGGATGTCCACGCCCGAGTCGTGCAGGTTGAGCGCATGGGCATGGCCCTGTGAGCCGTACCCTATGATCGCTACCTTGCGCCCCGCGATAAGCGCCGGGTCGATGTCCTTCTCGTAGTAGAGCTTCGTCACTTGAACCTGCCTTTCAACTCGTTGCGGTTGTCCCGGTAATGACCTGAAGCCGGTCTTGGGACCTACCCAGCTTACGTAGCGCCTCCCTCCCCGTGCGCTGCAGGCCGGCTATTCCGTAAGGCGCCACGAGCTCTTCGAAGTGATCGAGGTCAGGCGGCATGCCAGCGAGCATGACGGTCAGGCTGGTTGGGCTCACGTCGACGATCCTCCCGTCGAAGACGTCGACCAGTTGTATGACCTGGCTCCTCGACTCAGGATCCGCCATCAGGGTGACGAGCATGAGCTCGGCCTCGATCGCGTCAGCTGGGTCGAGCTCGTCGATCTCGACTATGTTCACGAGCTTGTCGAGCTGCTTGATGACCTGCTCGAGCGGCGCCGACTCGACGTCGACGCAGATGGTGATCCTGCTGAACCGCTCGTCGTTGGTGGGCGCGACAGCGAGCGAGAAGATGTTGAACCCGCGCCTGCTGAAGAGGTTCGTGACGCGAGAGAGAACTCCTGCCTTGTTCTCGACCAGCACCGACAGGAGATGGTGGCGCGCCGCTGTATGAGCATTAGTCGTCATCATGCTCCGCCTTCTCCATGGGCTGGATCGACGATGATGTCATCGTTCGATGCGCCTGCAGGAACCATCGGATAGACCTTCTCGAAGACGTCTGTCCGGAAGTCGATGACGACAGGCCGGTCGTCGATCTGGTTTGCTTTCTCGATGACTGAAGGGACCTCCTCGGAGGTTTCCACGCGGAACCCCGTGCAGCCCATCGCCTCAGCCCAGAGAACGTAGTCCGGCAGGTCGGGAGAGAGGTAGACCTCTGAGTACCGCTCGGCATAGAACATCTCCTGCCACTGGCGGACCATGCCGAGGTACGCATTGTTCAAGATCGCGATCTTCACCGGGATCCCCTCGGATGCGGCCGTGATCAACTCCTGCGCGGTCATCTGGAAGCACCCGTCCCCGTCGATGGCCCAGACCATCGCCTCCGGTTTGGCGACCTTGGCGCCGATCGCGGCGGGCACCGCGAACCCCATGGTTCCCAGACCGCCGGAGTTGACCCATGTGTAGGGCTTATTAAACCGCCAGTACTGTGAAGCCCACATCTGGTGCTGTCCAACGCCGGCCACGAGGATGGTGTCGTCGGGGACGGTGCTCCTGATGCACTCCACGACGTACTGAGGCTTCAGCGCACCGTCAGGCGGCTCTCTGTCGTAGGTGAGGGGGTAGCGGGCACGCCACTCGTCGATCTCAGAGTGCCAGGGGCCGAGACGGCTGCTTGGCGCCTCGGGTTCTCGTGGCTCGGAGGCACGTGGCAGGATCTCTCCGAGCGCGCTTATCAGCTGGGAGAGCACGACCTTGCAGTCTCCGGCAATCGGCGCCTCGGCGCGACGAACCTTCCCCAGCTCTGCCGGGTCGATGTCGATGTGGATCACCTTCGCGTTCGGGGCGAAGGCACTGACCTTGCCGGTCACTCGGTCGTCAAACCGGCTGCCGATCGCAATCAGCAGGTCCGAGCGTTGGATAGCGGTGACTGCAGCGTACGTACCGTGCATGCCAGGCATTCCGAGGCACCTGGGGTGATCGTCTGGGAAGCAGCCGCGTGCCATGAGGGTCGTGGTCACGGGGATGCCCGTCATCTCGACCAGCTCCGCGAGCTCTGCTGTTGCTCTCGCCTTGAGAACACCACCGCCTGCATAGATGACAGGGCGTGACGCCTCGGACACGAGCCGTGCGGCTTCGCGTATCAAAGCGGGGTCTCCTTCGGTAGCGGGCCTGTAGCCGGGTAGATCGACCTTCTCCGGCCAGTACCACTCCATCATGGAGCTCGACACGTCCTTCGGCAGGTCGACGAGCACGGGACCCGGTCTGCCGGTCGTCGCGACGTAGAACGCCTCGCTGATCACCCGCGGAATGTCCTCGGCCTTGCTCACGAGCCAGTTGTGTTTGGTCGTGGACATGGTGATCCCGGTCGTGTCGCACTCCTGGAATGCGTCAGTGCCGATGGCCTTGGTCGCGACCTGGCCGGTGATGACGACAAGCGGCGTCGAGTCCATGTAGGCGTTGCACAGAGCGGTCACTATGTTGGTCGCTCCTGGACCGCTCGTGACCATTGCGACGCCGGGGCGGCCCGTGACTTGTGCGTACCCTTCCGCGGCGTGGCCCGCTCCCTGCTCGTGGCGCACCAGGATGTGGCGGATGGAGGAGTCGATGATCGGGTCGTACACCGGCAAGATAGCTCCCCCAGGCAGGCCGAACATGACCTCGACCCCCTGTGCTTCCAGGCTCTTGATGAGGGCTTGCGCTCCTGTCAACTGCATTGCTGCTCTCCGTTTCTACGTTCTTGCTGCTCTTGATCTGTCTCGGTAGAAAATAAAACGACCTCCCGGATCGGGAGGTCGTCTGCGCACGCGCGATGATCTGGGCGTGCGCTAGGTAACTACTACGAGCAAGGTGGTCGGACACATATTGAATAGTATTCTGTCATGTCGGCAACACAGATGCAAGTCGTCTACGCCGGCGACGCAACGGAGCAACGCAATTTGGTTGGCTGACTGCGTTCGCTGGTCGTAGGATGGCATCGCTTGGTGTGCGTGTGCGCCAGACCTGAGGCGCGACGCGACGGAACGCGACGGAACGCGACGGAAACAGTCGAGGAGGCTGAGATGGAAGATCGGATCCAAGGAACGGTCCTTCCAGTTCTGGAGATAGCGCTCCAGCCTGGTGAGAGCGTGGTGTCTGAAGCGGGTGAGTTCTCGTGGATGACTGACACGATCGAGATGAGCACGGGCGCCTCTGGTGCGTCAAAGGGGCTCTTCGGAGCCATCAAGCGTGTAGCAGGTGGATCGAGCCTCATGATGAGCACCTATACGGCCGGGGGTGGGCCAGGCATGATTGCGTTCGCCGCGAAGGTACCGGGGAAGATACTGCCTGTCGATGTGGCTCCAGGCGCTGAGTACATGGTGCATCGTCGCGGCTTCATGTGCGGCCTGCCGGGCATCGAGATCTCGGCTGGCTTCCAGCAGTCCTTCCGGAGTGGGATCTTCGGCGGAGAGGGGTTCATCTTGCAGAAGCTCGGAGGCGCTGCGAGGGCATGGGTCGAGCTTTCTGGAGAGGTTCTCACGTACAACCTGGCTGCTGGCCAGACAATGCGGGTGCACCCTGGCCATGTGGGCATGTTCCAGGCGTCGGTCAGCTTCCAGGTGATCAGGACTCCTGGGCTCGCGAACCGGTACTTTGGTGAGGACGGCCACCACATGGCCGTGATGACTGGCCCGGGGAGCGTCTGGCTGCAGTCGATGCCACTACCGAACCTGGCTGCCGCGCTCGCTCCGTACCTGGCAGGCGGTACCTCCAGCGCCGTGACTGCGGGAGCGGCCGGCGGCGTTGCCGGCGGGGTGCTCGGCGACCTGTTCGGCAAGTAGGCGGCGACCTGTTCGGCAAGTAGGGGCGATTAGGTAGAGTCGCCTCGGGTAAGCACTCGCAAGGGCCTGGTTGCCGGAGGCCGTCGACGCCTCTCAGTGCCAAGGTAGCTGTTCAGCTCAGAGGTGGCTGCTCAGTTCCGAGGTGGCTGTTTTCGGGTCACTCGGGGCCAGTGCTGCGGTGAGCTGAGTGGTTGTCGGGGTGTGGCCCTGTCCGCCGCCCGGACCCGAAGAGCCGCGGCGATGATCACGGATGCCAGCCCTACGAGCATGCTCAACAGCTGGACGTGATGTCCGCGCCTGTGGACGCTCGACTTGTTTGTTCTCGCGCCGCGACGCCGAGCGTGCTCTGTCAGCTTGCTATCCCGTGTCCGCTTGCAATGGGGTTTCGTTGTCATCTAGCCGCCCCCGCCAGCAGCGCAGCTTCCACCGGATGCGCCAACGATCGAGCCGTTGGGGCAGGTAGCGCTCTGCCAGAGGACATTGCCCGCGATCGTGGACGGAAGAGTGGCTCCTTTGAGATCTGCTCCGTAGAAGTTGGCATTGCGCAGGTAGGCGCCTTGTAGATTGACTCCTTGCAGGTTGGCGTTCGAGAAGTTCGCCCCATCGAGGTTCGTGCCGGAGAGATCTGCGCCCTGGAGGTCTGCGCCCTGGAGAGATGCCTGTGCAAGGCCTGCAGAGAAGAGATTGGCGCCCGTCAGGTTCGCACTGGAAAGGTCCACCGATGCGAGGTTCGCGTTCGAGAAGTTCGCTCCCGAGAAGTTGCCCCCTTGCATCGTCGCGTTGGTGAGTGTCGCGCCCGTGAAGTTGGCGCAGGAGTTGTCACCCGTCAGGTCCTTGCCCGCGAGATCCTGATGGGCGTAGCTTTTTCGCGGCTGGCCTCCGCATGCGGCAACCGGATTATTCGACGCGCACCCTGCTGCCGACGCTGATACGAGGACCAGAACGCAGGCAAGGGGGACGAGACGCCGTAGGGTTCGCAGCCGGCCGTGCTCTCGCGACGGAGTTAACTCCGATAGTTCACTTAGTTCACTCGATAGGCTCGTTGCTTCGCAGCCAGCTGCCATCAATCTCCTCCTAACTGAACGCCGCGCGTGACGCTCAAGACTACCTCGTGAGCCATAGGATCGCCCCCAGGGGACTGGTGGCTTCAGCCATCAGAGTATGTCACCTATTGACGGCTCCCTATTCCTTGTGCAAAGATCTGAAACTGTTATGAAGCCTATTATGAAGGTTGAGTGGCTGCCGAGCGCAAGCAAGGCTCGCAAGCCCGCAAGCCAGGTCCTGCTTCTTACTTGAGGCGAGCGTATCCGCGCTCGCCTAGCCTCCTGTGCCCTTGGGCCAGGAGGTTTTTTGTTGCATGTGTTGCTGGAGCAGGAGGAGCAGTGAAGAGAGACGGGAAAATAGAAAGGCGAGGAAGTCGAGCATGGCGGAGCACCTGATCATCTTCGATACGACGCTGCGAGATGGCGAGCAGTCGCCGGGGATCTCCTTGGATCCGGCGGAGAAGCTCGAGATCGCCGAGCAGCTGGCGAACTTGGGCGTCGATTACATTGAAGCCGGATTTCCGGTGGCGAGCCAGGGCGACTTCGAGGCCGTTCAGGCGATTGCCCGCGGCGTTGACGGCCCGGTGATAGCTGGACTGTCGCGCACGAGCCTTAGTGATGTGGACCGGTGCTGGGATGCGCTCCGAGATGCAGAGGCGGCAAGGATTCACGTTTTCATCTCGACGAGCCCGACCCACATGGAGCACATGCTTCGGATGAGCCCGGCGCAGGTCTTGTCC
>JAJYWA010000074.1 GCA_021791755.1 Actinomycetes bacterium
TCCACTGCGAACGAGGTGAAGATGAACGTGACCACTAACTTGTCCGAGCAGGGTGGTACTGGCAACTCCTCGGAGCAGGTGACGGCGTGGAAGATTGGCGGGCGCTGGTACGCGAGCTCCTTTCACTAGTCCTAAGGCAAGCGAAGGGCGGCTCTCCCGGCGGTTCTCCCGCTGGCAGAGGTCGCAAGCGCGCGCTCTGTCAGTCTGAGCTGGAGCCGTGGCAGTCTGAGCCGGCATCTCGACAAGTGTGAGGCCGCCTCGGGACGGAGCCGCTATTCTCACTGCGTGGTCATGGATGAGATAGTCAACCTATGCAAGCGTCGTGGGATCGTATTCCCGTCGGCAGAGATCTACGGTGGCTTCAGGTCGACCTATGACTATGGTCCGATCGGCGTGCAGCTGCTTCGGAACGTCAGGGAGGCCTGGTGGCGGTCAATGGTCCAGCTCCGAGACGACGTGGTTGGCTTGGACGCGGCCATCCTGTCCAGTCCGAAGATCTGGGAGGCATCGGGGCACATTGACAGTTTTGCGGACCCGCTGGTCGACTGCCGGCAGTGCCACGAGCGCTGGAGGGAGGACAGGATTGCCGGTTCATGCCCCGCCTGTGGTTCGAAGGATCTGACAGAGGCCCGAGCCTTCAACCTGATGTTCTCGACGCATGCTGGGCCAGTGGAGGACGAGTCGACACTGGCTTACCTGCGTCCCGAGACGGCCCAGGGGATGTTCGTCAATTTTTCCCTTGTCGCGACGACATTGCGCAGGTCGCCGCCGTTCGGCATCGCTCAGGTTGGAAAGTCGTTCAGGAACGAGATCACCCCGCAGAACTTCGTGTTTCGCACGAGGGAGTTCGAGCAGATGGAGATGGAGTACTTCGTCCCGCCGGAAGACGCCCCGAAGTGGTTCGAGTACTGGTGCGAGGAGCGTCTCCAATGGTATGTGGACCTCGGCATCCCGAAGGAGAAGCTACGTCTCAGGCATCACGGACCCGAGGAGCTGAGCCACTACGCTGTCCAGACCGCCGACGTGGAGTTCGAGTTCCCATGGGGGTTCGACGAGCTCGAGGGCGTTGCCAACAGGACGGACTACGACCTGAGGGCTCACGCGGCCGCATCGGGGCAGCGTCTGGAGTACTTCGACCCGGTGTCGCAGGACCACATAGTGCCGTACGTCATCGAGCCTGCGGCCGGGGCGACACGGGCGATGATGGCCTTCATGCTGGCCGCGTTCGACGTCGACGAGGTGGCGGGCGAGCGCCGCAACGTGCTCCGGCTTCATCATCGCCTGGCGCCGTACAAGGTCGCGGTGCTCCCGTTGTCGAAGAACGATGCTCTGGCGCAGCTGGTCTCCAAGGTGCTCGAGATGCTGAAGCCTCACTACATGTGTGATCGCGACGTCACGCAGTCGATTGGAAGGCGATACCGGCGCCAGGACGAGATAGGGACTCCTTTGTGCGTCACCGTGGACTTCGATAGCCTCGAAGACGCGGCGGTCACGATACGCGAACGAGATACAACCGCGCAGGTGCGTGTGCCGATCAGTGAGCTCCTTCAGGAGGTGTCAGGCCGGCTCGACTGCTGAGCCGGCCCGCGCGTCCAATCCGCCGACGGCGCTCGTCCGCACCTTGCTCGCGCCGCGCCGCTATGGCCGGTCGTGGACGCCATGGACCAGGGCGCAAATGCGGCCGGCGTCGGCGCCTGGACCGTGGAGCGTGGCTCGATCACAGGCGAGGTGAACGAGGTAGGACAGACGCGAGGCAAGAAGACGCGAGGCAGGACAGACGTGAGGAGGAAATGATGTCGTACGTGTTCGACTTTGGCCACAAGCACGACAGGCCGCCGATGGAGATGAAAGATCTGCTTGGTGGCAAGGGTGCGAACCTGGCAGAGATGGCCTCCGTGCTTGGCCTGCCGGTTCCTCCCGGGTTCACCATATCCACAGAGGCATGCAGGGATGTAATGTCGTCGGGATGGCCGGCGTCTCTCGAGCCCGAGATCGTCGCCGGGATGTCTCGGCTCGAGGAGACTATGGGCAGGCGCCTCGGGGACGCAGAGGATCCGCTGCTCGTGAGTGTCCGGTCGGGCGCGAAGTTCTCCATGCCGGGCATGATGGACACGGTCTTGAACCTTGGCCTGAACGACAAGTCGGTCAAGGGACTCGCTGCCCAGACGGGCGATGAGCGCTTCGCGTACGATTCGTATCGGCGCTTCATCCAGATGTTCAGCAGGATCGTGCTCGGCATGCCCCAGGATCTTCTGGACGCGCCGTTCGAGAAGGCGAAGACCGCGGCTGGTGTCGAATCTGACTCGGAGGCGCCGTCGGAGGCATTGAAGGAGCTGGTCGCGGACCTGAAGGAGCTGGTTCTCCAGAGCACCGGCAAACCATTTCCGCAGGATCCCAAGGAGCAGCTTCGCGAGGCGATCGATGCCGTGTTCGGGTCCTGGACCTCTCCGCGCGCTCGCGCCTACCGTGAACGCGAGCGGATCGATGAGTCGCTCGGAACTGCGGTGAACGTGCAGGCTATGGTCTTTGGCAACCGAGACGATCGTTCTGGAACCGGTGTCGGGTTCACGCGGGATCCTGCGACCGGAGAGAAAGGAGCTTACGGGGACTTCCTGCTCAACGCGCAAGGAGAGGACGTTGTGGCCGGTACCCGCGTCACGGAGCCTCTGTCGGCGCTGTCGGAGCGCTTCCCCGACATATACGAGGAGCTGATGTCGATCTTCGACCGCCTCGAAGCCCATTTCCGTGACATGTGTGACACGGAGTTCACCATCGAGCAGGGGAAGCTCTGGATGCTGCAGACCAGGGTGGGCAAGCGTACCGGAGTTGCGGCCCTGAGGATGGCCGTCGAGATGGTCTCGGAGCCGGGTATCGCCTTGTCAAAGCCTGAGGCGCTGTTGCGGGTCAGCGGAGACCACGTGGAGCAGGTTCTTCATCCGCGTTTTGTTCCTGGCGAGCGGACGGTGCTGGCGACCGGGCTGGGGGCCTCTCCTGGTGCAGCGGTCGGCCGGTGCTACTTCAGTGCGGACCGGGCAGCTGAGGTTGCCGGCAACGGCGAGAGGGTGATCCTGGTTCGCTCGGAGACTTCACCTGAGGACGTGCACGGCATGCTCGCGGCGCAGGGAGTCTTGACTTCGAGAGGTGGCCTGGTAAGCCATGCGGCAGTGGTAGCGCGAGGATGGGGAAAGCCAGCCGTGGTCGGGGCAGAGGCGGTCAATGTTCACGCAGACAGCTTCAACGTCGGGAATTTCACGGTGCGAGAAGGTGATGTGATCTCTATCGACGGCACGAGCGGTGAGATCGTCCTGGGAGAGGTCGCTTTGACATCTTCTGAGCCGCCCCCGGCTCTCGAGACCTTGCTCGCATGGGCTGACGAGGTGCGGGCTGGGCGCTTGGGGGTTCGCGCCAATGCAGACACCGCCGCTGACGCTGCGAACGCCCGTAGGCTCGGCGCGGAAGGGATCGGGCTGTGTAGAACCGAGCATATGTTCTTCGGCGATGACCGGCTCCCCCTCGTTCGCAGGATGATCCTCGCCGCGTCGCCGGACGAGCAGGCTGACGCTTTGGAGGAGCTCGGAGAAGCTCAGCACCAGGACTTCGTGGGGATCCTCGAGGCAATGGACGGGCTTCCAGTGACGGTCAGGCTCCTCGATCCGCCGCTGCACGAGTTCCTTCCCGATGTCGAGCTTCTCGCGGTGAAGGACGCCCAGACGGGTCTCGATGATGCTGAAAGACGCGTGTACGAAGCGGCCAGGTCGTGGCACGAGGAGAACCCCATGCTTGGCATCCGGGGCGTGCGACTTGCCGTGGTCAAGCCGGAGCTGTACGCGATGCAGGTGAGGGCATTGATGAAGGCGGTGAGCGACCGTCTTGCCAGCGGCGGTCGTCCGCAGGTCGAAGTGATGATCCCGCTGGTCGTGACGAAAGAGGAGATGTCCCTTGCACGCTCCTGGGTGGAGGGCGTGCTCGCGGAGATGGGCTTTGGCACTGGCGCTGTCCTGGCTGGCGAAGGGGGCGCCAAGGGCGCGGACAGGCGTGAAGGCGGCCTATTGGCGCCGGTCACGATAGGCACGATGATCGAGACGCCCCGCGCGGCGCTATGCGCTGAAGCGATCGCAGTCGATGCCGAGTTCTTCTCGTTCGGCACGAATGACCTTACCCAGATGACCTTCGGCTTCAGTCGTGATGATGTGGAGGGCAGGATGATGAGTCGTTATCTCGAGCTCGGCCTACTTCAGAGGAACCCCTTCGAGACGATCGACACCGATGGGGTGGGGGAGCTGGTGCGTACCGCCGTCGAGCGTGGGAGACGAACCAGGCCATCGATGAAGCTTGGCGTCTGCGGCGAGCATGGCGGCGATCCGGAGTCGATCGCGTTCTTTGCGGAAGCCGGCGTCGACTACGTAAGCTGCTCGCCCTACCGGGTTCCCGTTGCCCGCCTCGCGTCGGCGCAGGCGGTCCTGCGGCAACGAGCCTGAGGTTCATCGAGGAGGATTTCTGCTGGCCGCCGCATCCGGAGGTATTGATAGTCAGCGCCAGAGGGGATCGGCTCCAGGGCATGGTTTGGCCCGTGACGGCCCCCGAGTGCGTGCTGGCGGGAGCGCGGCGGGCCAGGGTCATTCTCTGGCGCGACCGGCAGCGCTGTCGCCCGGCGCTCTTGGTCGCGCTACGGTGCGTTCTGGTGGTCCGAGTGAGGTATCGTCCGCTGCTCGAGTGGGTGTCCGCTACTCGTCTACGGTTGCTTCGACACCTTCGCGGCGTGAGAGAAGACGAGCCAGATATATCCAACCGAATGAGCCGGTTGTGAGACGCGCTACAGAGGTAGGGCTCCTGGCACCGGCCCTGGCTGCGCTGTTGCCTCAAGCGGCGCGTTCGTCAGGACCTGGCTGATGGCGATCCTGCAGGAGGACGTCTCCCGGGTCAGGGGAGCGGTCGATCTGGTCGAGCTGGTGGGGGAGCGCACGGCTCTCAAGCGTCGTGGGCGCCGGTGGGTCGGGCTGTGCCCATTCCACGCGGAGAAGACCCCTTCTTTCAGTGTGAACGCGGAGGAAGGTCTTTACTACTGCTTCGGCTGTGGCGCATCGGGAGACGCGATCACGTTCGTGCGCGAGACAGAGGGGCTTGGATTCTCCGAGACAGTCGAGCGGCTCGCGGACAGAGCGGGCATCGTGGTGCGCTACGAGGAGGAAGGGGCCGGTCGTCATGAGACCGGTCGCCAGGAGCTGCTGGATCTCATGGCCGCGGCCGTGGCCTGGTACCACACGCGGCTCCAGTCAGGGGCGGATGCGGCCAGGGCGCGAGCCTACCTGCGGTCGCGTGGCTACGACGCCGAAACGGTTCGCTTTTTCCAGCTGGGATGGGCCCCGGCCTCCTGGGACGCGCTCTGCAAAGCCCTCAAGCCGTCCGAGAAGGCCCTTGTGGGCGCCGGCCTCGGCTTTGTCAACCGCATTGGCAAAATGCAGGACTCATTCTCGGGCCGGATCGTCTTCCCGATCTTCGATCCGGTCGGCAGGCCGGTTGCCCTGGGTGGGAGAGTGCTGCCGGACGAGATGGCGAGCGCAGAGGCTGCATCGGCGGGCGACGCAGGTAGCGCGCAGGATGGCGATGGAGCGGTGGGTGGGGCGCAGGATAGCGCCGGAGCTGTGGGTGCCTCGACCCAAGGTGGTGCACGGGTTCCGGGTGATGCGATGCGACGCGCTGTGCCGGGTGATGCGCTGCGACGCGCTGTGCCAGCCGGTCCCAAGTACAAGAACTCGCCCGAGACTGCGATCTACTCCAAGCGTCGCACCCTCTACGGTCTCAACTGGGCCAAGGAGGAGGCGGTACGGACGGGCGAGACGGTCGTCTGTGAAGGCTATACGGACGTGATCGCGTTTTTCCAGGTTGGCCTTCGACGTGCTGTGGCGACGTGCGGAACTGCTCTTACAGAGGATCATCTGAAGCTCCTCGCGAAGTTCGCGCCCCGGGTGGTCCTTGCGTACGACGCTGATGCTGCCGGCCAGGCTGCCACCGCTCGCGTATACGAATGGGAACGCCTACATGACCTGGACATCAGGGTTGCCGTGCTTCCGCCGGGATTGGATCCGAGCGACCTGGCAGCAAGAGATCCTGATGCGCTCCGCGAGGCTGTAGCGACGGCGATCCCACTGCTGGCCCTGCAGGTGGAGCAGGCGCTGTCCAGCGCTGACCTTGGCACCGGCGAGGGGAGAGCCAGGGCTGCGGAGTCGGCACTGCGCGCAGTGGCCGTGCACCCGAGCGATCTTGTACGAGATCAGTACATAATGACCATTGCAGATCATTGCAGGGTGGAACCTGCTTCTCTGCGAAAACGCTTGGATGGCCTACGCAAGGCGGGCGCCGGCAGACCGCGCCAGGGCCATGCTGGCCCCGCCAGCGCCAGCGCCGGTGCTCCCAGCAGGCCCGCTCACGCTGCGGAAGCTCGCGACGCTAGAGGGCAGTTGGTGACAGATCATTCTCGTGCCGGGGGGGCGAGTGGGCAAGGAGCTGGCAGTGAGGCCGGCGGTTCAGCTCATGAGGCGGATCACCCTTTGAGCCGTACGGCTGGTCATACCGCTGGCGCTGGTGGCCCTGGTATGCCTGGTGGCCCTGGTGGCCCTGGTGGCGCGGGTACGCCTGGAGCCGGTAGCCGGCGGCGCGGTCCTATCCGGGGCAGGACAAGCGCAGTGGTCATGGAAGCGCTCCGGCTGATGGTGCACAGCAGAGGAGAGATGATCGGCCGGCTGGAGGCTGTGCTGTTCCCGGCAGGAGTCCAGCGAGACGCGTTCAAGGCGTTAGTAGCGCATCGCGATGCTCGCGATGCGGCCGCGCAGGCCTCGCCGGAGGTCGCCGATCTGCTGAGAAGGGTTGCCGTACAGGAACCGTCAGCGAGCCCCGATGACGTGGTCACGCGGCTTGTAGAGGTCGCGTCGCGCAAGGCGCTCGCTGACCTCGAGGCTGAAGCCCGATCGTCTGAGGGGGCTTTCGACGAGGTGGCAGCCTTGGCGGCTCAGGTAAGATTATCAATGGAAGAATTATATGATAGTGACGTTGCGAGTGTAGCTCGGGATCGCTTGCTAGCCTGGTTGGTAGCACGAGACGATGGCGAGGAGGATGGATGACCGAGGTGCTGCCGATGTCCGGGCCTTTGGGCGAATTCCCCGAAGGGGAGCTTTCACAGCTCTTGCAGGGCGCCCGGGAACGGGGGAGTGTCTCGGTCGACGACCTCATGCCGCTTCTGGAGCGTATGGAGCTTAGTAACGACCTCATCGACGATGTACTAGGTCGTGTGCGGGCAGCGGGCATCGATCTCACAGATGAGCTGGTAGACATTTCGGACGACCGCCTAGGCGTCACCGTGGACGCCGACTTGGGCGTGATCGGGAACGCGTTTGGTGAGACGCCCGGCGCGCCTGAGCGATCTGACGAAGTGAGAGTGGTTGAGCCGCTCGGCAGCGCCGATGGAACCAAGGGAACCAAGGTGGCCAAGGGAACCAAGGTGGCCAAGGGAACCAAGGTGGCCAAGGGAACCAAGGTGGCCAAGTTCGCCGGCGACCGCCCACGGCGCGGTCCCGCCCGCGCGAAGAAGGCTGATGACGGGGCTGGCGTCGGCACGGCGCCGCGCTCGGGGGTGTCCATCGTTTCCGGGGTGGACTCGGTCCATGCCTATCTGCATGAGATCGGGAGGGTGCCGCTTCTCGATGCGCAGTCCGAGGCGCAGTTGGCACAGTGCATAGAGGAGGGGATCAAGGCGGCGGAGCGGCTCTCCTCGAGCGATGCTGGATGGGCCACGAGACTGGTTGTCGACGGCGTAGGGTTTTCGCCTACCGGTGGCCATGGTCGAGGCATTGTCGGATGGGTAGGGGAGAGGGCAGTGGAGAATTGCGCTCCGAACACCGAGACTGTACCAGCTCCTCTGGTTGATGACGGCGATGACGGCGATGACGGCGCGACCGCCGCTGAGGTGAAGAAGCCCGAAGCAGTCCGGATGGATCCCGTGCAGGTCAAGCGTGACGAGCTATTGGTGCGCCGCGGCCAGGAGGCCAAGGATCTTCTGATCGAGGCCAACCTGCGGCTCGTGGTCTCGGTGGCCAAGCGCTATCGCAATCGCGGCCTTGCGTTCCTGGACCTGATCCAAGAGGGCAACATCGGCCTCATGCGGGCGGTGGAGCGATTCGACTATACGAGGGGGTTCAAGTTCTCGACCTACGCAACCTGGTGGATCCGTCAGGCAATTTCCCGTGCCATCGCCGACCAGGCGCGGACAATACGTATTCCGGTTCACATGGCAGACACCATCAACAGAGTCCTTCGTGTTCAGCGCCAACTGCTGCAGGAAACGGGGCGAGAGGCGACGGTGGAGGAGATAGCACGGCGCTTGGAGGTGACGGTCGACAAGGTGCGTGAGCTTCAGCGTGTGAGCCTCGACACGATCTCGCTGGAGCAGCCCATTGGTGACGATGAGATGGTGCTATCCGACACGATCGAGGATAGGGGTGCTGTAGTGCCAGCTGACGCAGCGACGCGGACGATGCTGAACGATGCAGTGCGGAAGGCGATCAGCGGGCTTAGCGAGAGGGAGCAGGACGTCGTGAGGATGCGTTTTGGCTTGGACGACGGCCAGATCCGGACGCTGGACGAGGTGGGGAACCAGCTAGGTGTGACCAGGGAGCGGATACGTCAGATCGAGCTCAAGACCCTCGCGAAGCTGCGTCATCCGATGCTCGCGCAGCCGTTGCGCGAGTACCTGGAAGAGTCGTGAGACCCCGGTCGGCAGCGTTGCGCGATTGGTGGCCGGACAGCAAGCCGGCGAGCCGCGCACCGGGCTTGGTGCGGTAGCGCGCCTGGATGAAACGGCGCGTCAGCGCTTCGAATACTCGTCGCGGCGGGAACCACAGGGGGTCAGAGCTGAGCCCGGTGACGTCCTCAGCGACAGCCTTGACCATCGAGAGCTCGTAAAGTCCTTCCGGGCCGTGGGCTCGTCCAATTCCTGACTTCTTGACCCCGCCAAACGGCAAGGACGGTATCGCATAGTTGACGAGGCAGTCGTTCACGCAGACGCTGCCCGCTGCCAGACCGCGAACAAGACGGTCGCGACGTTCGCTCGATCGTGTGAACACGCTTGCTGACAGCCCGTACGGTGAGTCATTGGCCGCGGCGAGGGCTTCGGCGTCGTCGGCAACCTTCATGATGCACAGGACTGGCCCGAACGTTTCCTCCGTCATGATGGACATCGTGTGATCGACGTCCACCAGTACGGTTGGCTCGAAGAACATCTCGGAGAGGCCGGCCGGGCGCTCTCCGCCGAGGAGCACCTTTGCGCCTTTGCGGACTGCGTCATCGATCTGGCGCTTCACCACGTCAAGCTGTGGAGGAAAGGTCATCGAGCCGACCTGTTTTCCCGGTCGAACCCGTGCAGCCTTGGCAGCGACCCTCTTGACGAAGTCTTCGTACACGGATGCGACGGCGTAGACGCGCTCAACCGAGATGCACGTCTGGCCGGCGTTGGTGAATGCCCCCCAGACCGCCGCGTTGGCAGCTCGATCGAGATCGGCGTCCTCGCACACGATCATCGGGTCCTTCCCGCCGAGCTCGAGCAGCACCGGCGTGAGGGTCTCGGCAGCGGCGATGGCCACGAGGCGTCCGGTGGACACCGACCCGGTGAAGACGATCTTGTCCACGCCGCCTGCTACGAGACAGCGGCCGGTCGACGAGCCCCCTGTTACGACCTGGACGATGTCAGGGTAGGCAGTCGCCTCGAAGATCCGCGCCGCAGCAAGTCCCACCATCGGTGTCACCTCGCTGGGTTTCAACACCACTGTGTTGCCAGCGAACAGCGCCGTCACCACCGGGGTCATGGTGAGCGAGAACGGGTAATTCCAGGGGCTGATCACCCCGACGACGCCGAGAGGGGCGTAGTGCTTGGATGCCCTCTTGGTTTTTAGGGTCCCCGAGGTCACGCGCCGTGGTGCGAGGACTCGCCCTGCATGTTTGAGGTAATAGTCGATCAGCTCTGCCGTGACCAGCAGCTCGCTGGTCCACGCGTCGACGCGCGTCTTGCCGGTCTCTCTGCAGATCAGATCGACGATCTCGTCCGCACTGTCGAGCATTGTGTCAGCCGCGAGGCGCATCTGCTGGCATCGTTTGTCAATGCTCAGCTGGGACCAGGAGCGGGACGCCTCCCGGGACCGGGCAATTGCGGATGCAACCTGTCCGGCGTCCATCTCGGGTACCTGCCCTAAAAGCTCCGAAGTGATGGGGTCTCGGCTCTCGATCATCGCAGGACGAGCCTATTCTGCTTCCCCCCCACGTGAGCAATCGCTATGCGCACTGGCATGCTGGACCGAGACGGTGGCACAAGCGGCTAACCCGCGAGGAAGCTCAATCGCACGGTGCGGGTGGTGTGGTCGCGGTTAGGATCTATCAGAACGACGCTTTGCCAGGCGCCGAGCAAGGGCTTTCCGCTGACCACAGCGAGCACGAGGAACGGCGCTATGAGGGCAGGGAGCAGGTGATCGGCTCCATGACCGGGCGAGCCGTGCCGGTGAGTGTACCGGTCATCTCGTGGCAGGATGCGCCCGAGCAGTCGGGTCAGGTCCTGCTCGGAGCCGGACCCGGTCTCCATCAGCGCTAGGCCAGCTGTCGCATGTGGAGCGAACACGTGCAGCAGGCCGGAGCCGTGCTTCTTGCAGAACGCGGATATGCGATCTGTTATGTCGACGACGACGTCGCTGCCCGTGTGCACCGAGATCTCAACGGAGTCCACCCGGTGATCCTACTCTGGCCGGGGCGCTTCCTGGGGGCCGGGGCGCTTCCTGGGACGCTTCCCGGGTGTTGCGAGCGGTTCATGAGGAGCCGCAGCTGTCTGGCTCTGTTCCGGAGGCAGGCTGCGGAGGCTGCGGAGGCTGCGGCGCCAGCTCGACGGCAACCTCGAGGGATGTCCCTTCTCGTGTGTCGAGAACGGCAATCACACCGGCGTTGCGTAGATCGCCCTCAATTGCGGCGAGCGCAGTGAGTCGTTCTGGCACGTCGGTCACTACGACCCGCGCAACTGGGGCACGCATAGAGAGCTTTGCCTCGGTCTTCGCCCGGCGCACGCGCGCCAGCACCTCGGATGCGACCTTCAGCGGTGGGGGGCCGGGCTCGCGCTGGCCGGGCTCGTTCTGGCTGGGCGGCTGCTGCACGCTGTCGGGGCTTGCAGCGATAGCATGATCACCGGCCGCGGCGGTGACGCGAGCTCGAGTCGGGTCACCCGAGGACGGGAAGTCGAGCGCCGTGGCAACCTCTTCTGGCGTCGGCCACGCCGAACGGTGCACCGAGCCTGTCTGCCACCACGACCAGACCTCCTCGGAGGTGAACGGGAGGAACGGGGCGAACAGCCTCAGCATGATCGACATGGCGACGCTCAGCGCGGTCCAGGCGGAGATTGCAGGGCTGGTCGGGGAGTCTGCGTACGCGCGGAACTTCACGAGCTCGAGGTAGTTGTCGCAGAAGTCCCAGAAGAACGCCTCGATCTTCTCGAGAGCGCGCGTGTAGTCGTAGCTCTCCAAGGCCTCGGTGGCCTCCTCGACGACTGTGGCTAGCTGAGCAAGCATCGAACGGTCGAGCGCCTCTGTCACCTGGATCCCTTGCGGGAACATCGATGGCGCTTCACGTGACATCGATGGCGCTTCGCCTGGCATCGATGATGCTCCAGGATCGCTTTCCTCGGTTCCAACGACGCCAGCCAGACCGTCTATTCTCGAGAGCACGAAGCGGGAAGCGTTCAGTATCTTGATCGCGAGGCGCCTTCCCACCCGGACTTGCCCATCGTCCACCGCGGTGTCGACGCCCGGTCTGCCGCTGGCCGCCCAGTAGCGGACGCCGTCGGCGCTGTGGGCCTCGAGCAGTGGCAGCGGCGTGACCACGTTGCCCTTGGACTTCGACATCTTCTTGCGGTCCGGGTCGAGAACGAAACCGGATATCGATGCGTTCGCCCAGGGCAAACACCCGTGCTCGAGCTCCGAGCGCACGATCGTCGAGAAGAGCCAGGTGCGGATGATGTCCTGTCCTTGGGGTCGGAGATCCATCGGGAAGACCTTCTCGAAGAGCTCAGGATCGTCCAGCCAGCGTCCAGCTATCTGCGGCGTCAGTGATGATGTCGCCCACGTGTCCATGACATCAGGATCGCCAATGAACCCCCCCGGCATCCCACGCTCCTGCTCCGTGTAACCCCGCGGCGCGTCGGTCGATGGATCGACGGGCAGGACGTCCTCGGACGCCATGATCGGGTGGTCGTGATCGACATTGCCGTGATCGTCGATCGGGTACCAGATCGGGAACGGTACTCCGAAGAAGCGCTGGCGGCTGATGTTCCAGTCGGTGGTGAGGCCCTCGACCCAGGACTGGTACCTGACTGCCATGTGGGCGGGGTGCCACTTCAGGTCGTTCCCCATCTCCACTAGGCGTTTTTTCATGTCGAGGGTTCGGATGAACCACTGGCGGCTGGAGACGATCTCGAGGGGCCTCTCGCCCTTCTCGAAGAACTTTACGGCGTGGACGATCGGTCTCGGCTCGCCGAGAAGGCTTCCCCGGTCCCTGAGCGCGCTGAGAATGCGGGAACGCGCTGCTTCTGGAGAGAGGCCCGAGATCTCGTCGTAGGCGGCCTGCGCTGCCTGGGGGTCAACGCACTCCCATCCCGGGCTTCCCCACGTGACCGCCTCGAGTCGTCCGTCG
>JAJYWA010000075.1 GCA_021791755.1 Actinomycetes bacterium
CCACCCCCCGATGATGAAGTAGATCGGCACCAGGGTCAGCTCGAAGAAGAGGAAGAACAGCATCAGGTCAAGGGAGAGGAAGCTCCCCATGCAGGCAGTCTCGAGGATCAGCAGCCACACTATAAAACCTTTGTCTCCGCCCTTCTTGCCGGCTCCGAAGAAGACGATCGGAAACAGCAACGCTGTCAAGAGCACGAGGAAGAGCGAAATGCCGTCGACTCCAAGATCCCAGGAGATGCCGAGTGCAGGAATCCACGAATGATGCGAGACCATCTGGTAGCCCGCAACACCCGTGGAGAAGGCCACACCCATCGCGGCAGCGACGCCCGCAACCACTATTGACGCAGCAGCGCCCAGAGCTCGCGTCCACCTGCTCAAAGACCGCGGCAGCGCCAGAACGGCCACCGCGGCCACCGCTGGCGCAAGAACGATGAAGGTCAGGTATGGAAAACCCTGCATCACGACACTGCCCTTGTAAGCATCCAAACCAGGAGCAGGACGACCCCGAGCATCACGCCGACCGCGTAGGATCGGACAAAACCCGTCTGGAGCCTGCGCACGCTATCGCCGGTTGCCCGAACGGCACGTGCCACGCCGTTCACCACACCATCGATGACAGAGGTGTCGACGGCTGCAGCCATGAAGGTCGCCAGTGCAGTGCCGGGCTGAGCGATCACCCGGTCGTACATGGCATCGATACCCCATCCGGCACGCAGGACCGCCGGCTCCAGCGACGGGAGGTCCCAGCGCTTCCCCCACAGCTTCCACGCTATCCCTACGCCGACGAACGCAAGCACTGCATCCCCGAGCGCAAGCTCCCAGCGTCCGACCGTCGAGACTGTCGAGTGAACGAGCACCTTGGCAACCACCGGTGCGAGCCATGTCTCGAGGAAGTCCCACGACGGATGAAAAGGTAGGTTGATCAGCCCAGCAAGGGCCGATGCCCCGGCAAGCAGCAAGAGAGGCAACTTCATCACCCACGAAGGGTCGTGCGGCTCGGCGTGATGCTCTCCACCGCCGACACCGGCCTTGCGCCATCTCTCGGGCCCGTAGAACGCGAGGAACAGCTCCCGGCCCATGTAGTAGGCGGTGAGCACTGCGGTCAGGGCGCCGAGCGCGTAAAGAGCAGGGCTATAGGAGAACGCACCCAGCAGAACATCCCCCTTGGACCAGAACGCCGCGAATGGAGGCACGCCTGCAATTGCCAACCAGCCAATTCCAAAAGTGACAAATGTAAAAGGCATAACCTTGCGCAGCCCGCCCATGCGCTTGAGATCCTGCTCGTCATGGAGCCCGTGAATGATCGATCCGGCGCCAAGAAAAAGCAGTCCTTTGTAGAACGCATGGCAGATCATCAAGAAGATCGCAGCGACGTACGCACCCGTTCCAACAGCAAGGAACATGTACCCGAGCTGGGACACAGTAGAGTACGCGAGCACCTTTTTCACGTCGTCCTGGGCGCAGGCGATCGTAGCCGCGACGAACGCGGTCACCACACCTACCGCGGCAATGACCAGCGATGCGCCCGAAGCGAGATGCAGCATGGGACTGACGCGCACCATCAGGTAGACACCCGCGGTCACCATGGTCGCCGCGTGGATCAGAGCGGACACAGGCGTCGGACCCTCCATCGCGTCGGGAAGCCACGTGAACAGCGGAAGCTGCGCAGACTTACCCACCGCTCCGAGGAAGAGCAGCAGAACGATGGCCGTGATCGTCCCGTGCGAAAGTTGACCAAGGCGGGCAAACACGTCCTGGTAGTCGAGGGTGCCAAGCTTGGTGAAGATCAGGAGCATCGCCATCAGAAAGCCGAAATCACCGATACGGTTTACGACGAATGCCTTCTTACCGGCGGTCGCGGCGCTATCGCGATCGAACCAGAAGGCTATCAGCAGGTAGGAACAGAGACCGACGCCTTCCCAGCCGAGAAAGCTGAAGAGAAAGTTGTCCGCAAGCACAAGGACCAGCATTGAGGCCACAAAGAGGTTCAAGTAGACAAAGAACTTGGGAAACTGCTCGTCGTGGTCCATGTACTCGATCGAATAGAGGTGGATCAGGGCGCTCACCCCGGTGACGAAGAGCGCCATGGTCATCGACAGCGGATCGATCAGCAGGCCCACCTTTACGTGCAGCGCTCCTACCGGGATCCAGGTGAACAGCACCTGGGTGAAGGACCGCTGGCCAGCCGGCCGGGCAGCCAGTCCTGCTACGACGACGATCGATACGACAAAGGATGCCGCGACCATCGCGGTTGCGAGCCATCCCGCCCGCGGCTTGCCGAGGCGCCGACCGAACATCGCAAGCAGGCAGAAACCAGCCAGCGGGAAGAGGATCATCAGATAAGCGGCGTGCAGCATCCTGATCAATGCTCCAACACATGAAGGTCGTCAGCCGTTGCGGCCGGCCGATGGCGATGGACCGCGACGATGATCCCGAGGCCCACGACCACTTCCGCCGCAGCCACCACGAGCACGAAGAAAACAGCCGCCTGCCCGCCGATGTCATTCAACATGCGCGAGAAAGTCACAAAGGTAAGGTTCGCTGCATTCAGCATCAACTCGATGCACATGAACATAACCAGCACGTTCCGGCGTACCAGCACACCGAAAGCACCGATCGCAAAGAGCAACGCCGCAAGTGTCAAGTACCATCCACCGTCAACGCTCACGAAGCCGGTTCACCTCCATCACCTCCGCTGCTCCCACTGCTCTCGCTGCTGCTCTCGCTGCTGCTCTCGCTGCTGCTCTCGCTGCTCTCGCTGCTGCTCTCGCTGCTCTCGATCGAGCGCCGTACCACGCTGCTCGCCTGACCTGCCATCGCCATGCCTCCAACGGGCGCTGGCTCAACCTCGGGCCCAGCGCTCGCGCCGGTGGCGCTCGCTCTGAGGGCGGCGGGCTCGGTCGGGGGCTCGGTCGGGGGCTCGGTCGTATCCTCGGTCGAGCCCGAGGATCCGTGATGCCTGACCAGTATCACCGCTCCTACAACGGCTATCACCAACAGCAAAGACGTCGCCTCGAACGGAAGCAGGTACGTGGTGAAGACCACCTTACCCAGCGCTCCGACGTTCGAGCCTTGCCCGCGTGCCTTACCGGACACAGATTGGGCGCCCGTGGCCCACTTGGCTCCCCATCCAAGGATGAGAATCCCCGCTGTTGCAACCCCGCCGAGAACGATCGCCATCGGCCTCTGCATCCGTAACGGCTCAGCCTTGAGGTTCTCAGGGTTGTCTACGCCAAGGAGAGTGATGACAAACAGGAAGAGCACGACGATCGCCCCCGCGTACACGATGACTTGGACCGCCGCAAGAAACTGCGCGTCCTGAGCAACCATCTCGACAGCCACGCCGAACAGGGTCAGCACGAGCATCAGCGCTGAGTGAACCGGATTACGCGCTGCGATCACGCCGACAGCTCCAGCAAGCACCATGAGGGCCGCCACGGAGAACACCATCGCGTCCGGGACGGTAGTGGCAAGAACGTGCGGTACAGCGAGCATTCCCGACAAAGCACCCGGCAAAGCCACGACATTCGTCCCCACGCTCACGCCTCCGCCTCTGGGGAACCAACGGAGATGTCCGGCTCGTCCGGGGTAATGTCGCCAACCGCCGTAAGGTTCGAGACAGAACCAGCAGCCCTTGTAGCTCGAGCGCGGCGAGGCCCTGCAAGATGGGTGGACATCGTCTCTGAAAGCGAGAGGTTCCCGGTCCGGGCGTCATCAGGAGCGCCACTCTGGCCAGACTCAGCAGCACGCGCTCCGTAGCCGAGCTCGCCCGACCACTGGACAAGCCCTTCGTATTCCGCCGATCCCGCAGGTGAGGTAGCGCGCATCCATGCGGATGTGCGCCTATCGTCACCTTCGCGCCAATCCTCCCACGGATGACGCTTCGGCCTACCTTCGTCGTCGACGAGCAGATCTTCCTTCTTGTAGATGGCGTCGTAGCGATTGGTGAAAGAGAGCTCCAGCAGCTTCGACTCGGTGATCGCCTCGGTTGGACATGCTTCCACGCACATGTCGCAGTGTATGCAACGCAGAAAGTTGATCTCGTAGACGTAGCCGTAACGCTCACCTGGAGAGACCGGATCATCACCCGGGTTGTCCGCGCCCCGAACGAAGATGCAGTCTGCCGGGCACGCCCCTGCGCAGAGCTCACAGCCGATGCACTTTTCCATGCCGTCCTCGTAGCGATTGAGGACGTGGCGGCCGTGGAAGCGCAGCGGCTTCGGTCTCTTGGCCACAGGGTACTCACGCGTCACCCGTCGGCTAACGATCTGGCCGAAGGTGACCTTGAACCCACCAAAAAAGTCGAAGAACCCCACCGGTCAGCCCTCCATCCCTTGCCCAGAAGGTCCCGCAGGACGTCCTCGCGGCACGAGTGTTGCAGAGGTTGCAGAGGTCGATCGCGGCACGGGCGTTCCAGGCACCGGCGATCCTCCACGGAGAATGCTGGACGAGCCCCGCCTTGCAAGCGCGGGAGGAATATGAGAGCGCTCATGCCCCAGGGAAATGGCCCTACGCATCGCTAGGGCCAGCAATGCGCCCACCAGCACCAGCAGCAGGAACCAGTAATGCTCCGTCAGGACGCCTGCCAGCACCAGGATCCAGCCAAGCGACAGCGGGATCAGCACCTTCCAGCCCATGTCCATGAGCTGGTCGTAGCGAAGCCGCGGCAAGCTCGCCCTGATCCAGACATAGACGAACAGGAACGCCAATGTCTTGCCGAGGAACCACAGGATCGGCCAGAGCCACGTCAGAAAGTGGAACCCAGGCCCATCGGGACCGCCGAGGAACAGCGTCACCACAATGGCCGACATCGTGATGGTGTTCATGTACTCAGCCATGTAGAACATCGCGAACCTGAGCGACGAGTACTCGGTGTTGAACCCACCCACCAGCTCCTGCTCCGCCTCCACGAGGTCGAACGGAGGCCTGTTCATCTCCGCCGTGATAGCGATTAGGAAGATGACGAATGGGATCAAACCGGTGCGGATGATGTTCCACATGTACGCTGATGGCGCCTGAGACGCCACTATCGCTCTAGTCGTGAGCGGGTTGATCGCGCCATACCCCCCAGCCCAGGCCGTCACGAGCACGACGGTGGCCACTGACATCCCCAACGCCGCTTCGTAGGAGATCATCTGCGCCGAAGCCCGCACTGAACCCAGTAGAGGGTACTTCGAGCCGGAGGACCATCCGGCCAGCATCACCCCGTAAACGGAGATGGAGGACATCGCAAGGAGGAACAGTATCCCCATCGGCGGATTGGCTACCTGAAGAGCGAAGGTGTGGCCTGCTACGTGCACCACGCCACCCACCGGCACGATCGCGAAGGACAAGAACGCCGGCACTATGGCGAGGTACGGAGCAAGCCTGAAAACACGCCTGTCTGCGTGTGAAGGCAGGAGGTCCTCCTTGAAGAACAACTTGATCCCATCGGCCAATGTCTGCAGGAGTCCCCACGGGCCCGCCCTGTTGGGACCGATCCGGTTCTGCATGTCCGCTATGACCTTGCGCTCGAACCAGACCATCATCATCACAGCCACGAGCAGCGCGGCAAAGGCCACGAGCACCTTCACGAGAACGATGATGATCACAGCGAGCCCGACACCGTGAGAGAACAGCGAGCCAGCAGAGTAGAGCAACCCGGTCAATGCAGCCCCTCCAACGTCTCGAGCCGGACCTCGACGACAGGAAGCGTGATGTCGACAGGCCCTGCAGGCACGTCGCCATCGACGTTGAAGTCGATCGACACTGCGCCACGAGGAACCCCGTCGTCCGCGAAGACATCGATCGTCTCCCGCGCGTGCACCGAGGACAGCAGCATGCTCGTACCACTGACGACGCCCATCCGCTCGAGCTCGTGAGGGTTCACCCGCGCTCTGCGAGCGGGAGACAGGCGAGCGAGAGAAGGGCTCATCTGCACCAATGTTCCCGCGTCGAACAGTCGCCGTACTGAGATGAGCCTGAGGGAGTAGCTGTCGGGCGCTGGGACATGCACACGGTCGAATTGCCCGATGCCTGACATGAGACGAGGACGGCCGGCGGTCACGGGCGAACCAGGCGCCGAACCTGCCACAGGTGAACCCTCAGCCGCCCCCTCCGTACGGTTGCGAGCGCCGTTCTCAGCTCCAAGCGGCTCGGCGCTGCCCATCCAGGGGAGGGGACCCTGGCGCTCGACGGAGTCGACCCCAGGAACAGCCATTGGATCGAGCGGCACAGGGGGTGCAGCAGGCACAGGGGGTGCATCCGAGCCGCCATCGACCCTCACACGCGACGAGCTCCGCGACGAGGCGATCTTGACCGTGTCGAGCAGCAGCGGGACCAACACCCCATCCCTCGATGCGTACGACTCGAGGACAGACGTCGACAGACCGCGATGCGATGGGGCCAGCCGCTCTATCTCCTCCGATATGCCCATGAGGCTCACGAAGCCGAGGTCGGATCCCAGATGCTTCGCCAGCTCCACAGCGATCATCCAGTCGGGCCAGGCAACGCCAGGCGGGACAAGCTTGTGCCCGAGGCGCGACACGCGGCCTTCGATGTTCGTGGTCGTTCCAGGGCGCTCCGAGCACATAGCTGCTGGAAGTACGACATCCGCTGCCTTCGCCGACTCGGTGAGAAACGAGTCGACTGCCACCACGTGGCCCACCTTGTCCATTGCGCCCCGCGCAAGGTGTGGATCCGGAAAGTCACGTCGAGGATCGGCGCCGAGCAGCACCATGGCTCCCAGTTGGGACTCGGCCGCCGCGAGCATCATCTGCCTGGCGTCCCTGCCCCTCTCGCTCGGCAATCGCGTGCCCCACGCCTCGCCAAACCACTCGCGCCCCTCGCCGAGAGACACCCTTCCCGGCAGGATTCCGGGAGCAAGGCCCATGTCCAACGCCCCCATGACGTTGGCTCTCCGCAGCGCGGGGAGGACGCGGGCCGCTGGGAACGCGTTCATCGCAAGCTCGAGGGCCTCCAGCGTCAGGAGCTCCGACTCCGCCAACGATCCGCGGCCAACTACGATGACGACGTCTTCTGCAGCAACTCCCGGGTTTGTCGAGGTAGCGGAGGTAGCGGTCCCGAAAAGCAGCTCCTGCGCTGCGCTGAGCGCGCTCTGGAGATCCACGCGCGACCCCGAGCGGTAAGCCAATGATGCGCCACCACGCCCGCCAGCCGACCGTCCCGCGACTGCCGCTTCACTGCCAGGATGTCCCGGATGAGGTTGCGCTCGGCGTGACGAGGGGCCGGACTGATCGCCCGCCGCACCCCCGGATCCAGCTGGCGCAAACAACCAGCGCGCCATAGAGGCAGTCTCGCCAGGGGCGCAGGTGAACGCCACCTCGGCCACAGGGCTGATCGCCGTCGGCTCGGGCGCCAGCTCCACGATACGAGGGCCGCCGTCGAGAGCCGCCCGGCGGAGGCGTAGGAACAGGATCGGGAGCTCCTCACGAAGATTCGCGTTGATCACGATGACCACCTTTGCCGAGCACATCTCGTCAATGGTTGCCCGAGGCAGGCCAAGGACCGCATCCGCCGGAAGCCCGTCAGCGATCTGCGCATCTACGGAGTCTGTGCCTATCACCGCCTTGGCAAGCTTGCCCCAGGCGTACGCGTCCTCGTTGGCAAGTCGCGCCCCACCCAGGAAGCCGATGGCTTCCGGGCCATGGCGCTTCAGCGCGTCCCGGAGACCGCTCGCCGCGACACGAAGCGCCTCCGACCACGACACCTCCACAAGCTCCGAACCGGATCGCACCAGGGGAGCCGAGACACGGCGGGAAGACGAAATGGACTCGAAGTCGAAACGTCCCTTGTCACACAGAAAGGAGTGATTGACCGGGTCGGAGTCGAGCCCCAGCCTGCGTGTCACCCTGTTCCAGGAAGATTGGACCACCACCCGGCAGCCGAGCGCGCAAGAGGTGCACGTGCTCTCCACCTGGTCAAGATCCCACGGACGCGCGGTGAACCTGTAGGGCGCGGCAGTCAGGGCGCCGACCGGGCAGATCTGGACCGTATTGCCGCTGAAGTACGACGTGAAGTCATCACCGGGAAAGATGTTGACCTCGATCTGGTCACCGCGCCCCATGAAATCGATCATCGGATCCCCGGCGAGCTCGCTGGCAAACCGGGTGCACCGCGAGCACTGTATGCAACGCTCCCTGTCGAGGAGGACGAGGGGAGAGATCGCTATGGGCTTCTCGAAGTGACGCTTCTCCTCCACGAACCTGCTCTCACCAGGCCCATGCGCAATGGTCTGGTCCTGGAGAGGGCACTCCCCGCCCTTGTCGCATACCGGACAGTCAAGCGGGTGGTTCACGAGAAGGTACTCGAGAACGCCTTCTTGCGCCTTACGAACCACGTCGGACTTGGTCACGACCTCCTGTCCCTCGGCCACGGGAACGAAGCACGCCGGCTGGAGCGAGAAGCCGCGAGGACCCTTCACCTCCACGAGGCACATCCGGCACACCCCCACCGGCTTCATCCGCGGGTGGTAGCAGAACCTCGGGATGTACACACCGGATCGCTCCGCTGCTGCGATTATCGTCTCTCCGGCCCGCGCCCGGGTCTCGACCCCATCAATTATCACGCTGACGCGATCTTCATCTTCGGCTTCGGCTGCTACGTCAGCTCCGACACCGGCTCCAGCTCGATCAGGCATACGGACAGCCGCCTTCTTTTACGTGGACCAGTAGCTCGTCAGAGAACATCCTTACCACCGAAGCTATCGAGGATGGGATGGACGGACCGAGGACGCAGATCGTCGTTTGGGCCGGCGGCCACGTTACGCCGGGAGAAATATTGTCACAGACATCCATGAGGAGGTCGAGGTCTTCCATCCTACCAGCGCCTACTTCGATCCTATGCATGATCTTCTCGAGCCAGCCGCTGCCTTCCCTGCATGGCGTGCACTGGCCGCAGGACTCCCGGTAGAAGAACTTCGTGATCCGCCAGGCTGTCCGGACCGCGCATGCCTGATCGCTCATGACCACGACCGATCCCGAACCCAGCATCGACCCGGCCTTGCCGACCTCCTCCTGGCTCAAAGGCATGTCGATCTGGTCGGGACCGAACCACGGGGCAGAGACGCCGCCGGGAATGAACGCCTTCACCTCGGCGCCAGGGCGTACCCCTCCGCCGTAGACGGGAGCGTAGATCAGGTCCCGAAAGGTTGTCTTCACCATCTCGACCTCGAACACCCCAGGGTTCCTGACATGACCAGAGAGAGCAAAGAGTCGCGTGCCGGTCGAGGCGCCTTCTCCGAGAGCGGCAAAGGCTGCCCCCCCATTGGTGATGATCCACGGAAGGTTCGAGACCGTTTCGATGTTGTTGACCACCGTGGGCTCACCATAGAGGCCAATAGCCGCGGGAAAGAACGGGGGTTTGATCCTCGGAAAGCCTCGTTTGCCCTCCAGGCTCTCCAAGAGCGCGGTCTCCTCGCCACAGATATAAGCGCCTGCGCCCGGATGGAGCACGACATCGATCGAGAAGCCGGACCCAAGCACGTTCTTGCCAACTGCGCCGAACGCGTACGCCGCGTTCAAGGCAGCTTGCACACGCTCTAGACCGAGCGCAAGCTCGCCCCTCACGTATATGAAGGCTTGAGCAGCTCCCACGGCATACGCCGCGATCAGCGCGCCCTCGATCAGCTGATGCGGATCCCTCTCGATGAGATGATGGTCCTTGAACGTCGCGGGCTCGCTCTCGTCCCCGTTCACCACCAGGTAGCGAACGGGAGCTTTCCTCAACATCGACCACTTGCGCCCAGCGGGGAAACCGGCGCCGCCTCTGCCGAGAAGGCTTGCGGCGTCGACCTCCGCGGCAACCTGCTCCGGGGTCATCGTCAGCGCCTTGCGAAGACCCTCGTAGCCGCCGGTCGCCAGGTAACGCTCCAGGGTATAGGAGTCGTCGAAGCGAAATCTGGAAGAGACGATCTTCGGAGCGCTGGTAACCGTCAACTCCGGTCCTCCGAGCCACTCCCTGGCGTCGCGCCAGCGCTGGTGCGAGCTCCAGACATACCGGCAGCAAGCCCGACGTCTCTCGGGACCCGGCTCAGTACGCCGTGCGAGGGAACGACATCGTCGAGCTTGCCGTCCCGCAGATCGCTGATAAGGGAATCGAAGTCATCTGGGGCCAGGGGACCGAAGAACCTTCCATTCACCTGAACGCACGGAGCTCGATCGCACGCGGCAAGGCACTCCACCTCTTCGAGCGTGAACTGCCCGTCTGCATCGGTCCCACCGGCGTTCACACCGAGGCTCGTCTTCGCATGGGCGAGGAGATCCTCACCCCCGCGCAGGAGGCAGGCGACGTTGGTGCAGACCGAGACGACGTGGCGCCCGACGGGCTCGGTGTGAAGCAGGTCGTAGAAAGTGGCCGTTCCGAGAACCTCAGCGGGCGATATGCCCACCAGGTCCGCGATCTCCCGGATGGCATCCGGACAGAGCCACCCGTCAACCGACTGTGCAAGATGGCAAAGCGGCACGAGGGCAGAGCGCCTTTCGGGGTAGAGCGAGACTAGATCCTCCGCCTTCCTACGGGTGGCGGCGTCGAAGTGCTTTGCCGAGCCCGCGGCACTCGCACTTGAGCCCGCGGCACTCGCGCCAGCGCGTCCTGCTGCCTGCTCCACTAGCGGTCCACCTCCCCCATGACCGGATCCACCGAAGATATCACCGCGACCGCGTCTGCCATGAGGCCACCGCGCATCATGGCAGGAAGGCTCTGCAGGTTCACGAACGACGGGCCGCGTATGTGCATCCTGTACGGCTTCGACCTCCCATCGGAGACCATGTAGCAGCCAAGCTCACCCCTCGGCGACTCCACCGCTACGTACACCTCGCCTTCGGGGACCTTGAACCCTTCGGTGAAGATCTTGAAGTGGTGGATGAGCGCCTCCATGGACTCGTCGATGCGGGCCCTCGGGGGCGGAGTGACCTTCCTGTCCTGCACGCGGTAGTCGCCAAGCGGCATCTTCTCCAAGATCTGGCGGACGATCCTCACCGACTGCCTGATCTCCTCGAGCCTCACCTCGTAACGAGCCAGCGTGTCGCCCTCGCTTCGAACCACGACATCGAAGTCCACCGCGTCGTAGAACAGGTACGGCATCGAGCGCCTGAGATCCCAGGCAACGCCGGAGGCCCTCAGGATAGGCCCCGTTGCCGACAGGGCCATAGCATCCTCGGCGCTGAGAGCGCCGACACCGTCGGTCCGCTCGCGAAATATCGGCTGGGCGGTCAGTAGCTCGTCGTACTCGTCAAGGCGACCGGGAACCGTGTCGCATATCAACGCGACATCCTCCTCCCAGCCGTCGGGCAGGTCCGCGGCGACGCCGCCAGCGCGGATGTAGTTGTGGTTCATCCTGAGACCCGTGACCTTCTCGAAGAAGGCAAGGACCATCTCGCGCTCTCTGAAGCCATAGATCATCATCGAGGTGGCCCCGAGATCCATCCCGTTGGTGGCCATCCACATCAGATGAGACGACATCCGGTTCAACTCGCACATGAGCATCCTGATCCAGGTAGCCCGCTCGGGAACTTCGAAGCCGAGAAGCGCCTCCGTCGCGAGGGAGAAAACGAGCTCGTTGCTCAGAGGAGACAGGTAGTCCATTCTCGTGACGTTCGTACAGCCCTGAACGTAAGTTAGTTCTTCTGCTGTCTTTTCCATGCCAGTGTGTAGGTACCCCACAACGGGCTTCGAGCGCAAGACGGTCTCGCCTTCGAGCTCCATCATGATCCGCAGCACCCCGTGCGTCGAGGGGTGCTGTGGGCCCATGTTGATGATCATGGTCTGGTCTTCGCTCGACTCGAAGTCGAAGTCGTTCACATCGAGCTGCACGCCCTCTGGAAGCTGCACGGCGCCACCCATCTCCACGGCAAGCTCTTCCGAGCCGGTCTCCGACCTCGGCTCGAGCTCCTGGAGGCCCTCCGAGGTCTCGTCTGCGCGTTCTTGGGCTGCCACGCTGACCGGCGCCTTGCTCTCTCGATCCTGGGTGGAGTCGTTACTGCTCATGCTCGCTCGTCCCTTGAAGCTGTTGCCCGCGTTGATCCGGCCAATGTTCGCCTGCCTCGACCTCGACCTTGACTGCGAGCCAGCCCGTCTCTGGGCTCACCTTGGACCGGGCGCCGACTTGAACTGCACCGGCACCCTACCTATCGAGTAGTCCTTCCGTAGTGGATGGCCTTCCCAGTCCTCCGGCATAAGAATGCGCGTAAGGTCGGGGTGGCCATCGAACCAGATGCCGAACATGTCAAAGGCCTCGCGCTCCATGGCATCTGCCCCTGGATAAAGGTCGAAGAGCGACTGCACGACAGGATCGTCCTCGGGAACCTGCACCCTGACGCGTGTCCGGACCACGTGGCTCATCGACAACAGCACGGCCACCACCTCGAAGCGCTCCGGCCGGATCCCCTCCGGGAGAAGCCTGGTCATGTTCGACAGGTAGTCCACCGCGCACAGATCACTCAAGACCTCATGACCATCGAGCTTCAGCTCCTCCACTGTCTCGAAGTATGAGTCGCGCGATGGATGTAGGACGGTACAGCCCACAGGGTCGTTGACGCTCGTCACCACTGGCGTCGCTCCACCGGCGCGGTCTTCGCGCACACGGTCAACGTGGGGTCCCCAC
>JAJYWA010000076.1 GCA_021791755.1 Actinomycetes bacterium
GTTTCCGAAGTGGCGGCCATGCTCGAAGAGGCCAGAGAAGACCTTTTGGCCTCCAGCGGTTTTCCTTCGGCTCGTGACCGCTACTCGTCGTTGAGATCAACGACGAGTGGCTGGTGGCCAATAAGCGCTACCTATCAGAGGACTCTATGGCGGCCCTGGCCGCAAGCCAGGCGGATCCCCCGGCTTTCCTCGAGGCTCAGTCGGCTGTCGCAGGCTGCTAGCATTCCCGTTGTCGAGCCTCACGCCGACTGTGGAATCACACCACTTGGTGGGACACTAGCCGACAGAGAGGGGAGAGAGCAGAGAGGGCAGCAGGGAGGAGAGCAGGGCCGACAGAGAGGGGAGAGAGCAGGCAGGAGAGGGGGCTGTAAGCCGCATCGTCAAGCGGCGACGTGCCCACGGTCGGATAGCGTGGCCGCCGGGCGCCGGGGTGCCTCGCCTCGCCTCGCAGCGCGAGCGCTATTGGCTGCCGCTCGCTGCAGGCGAGCCTCGACGGTTCTGGCGCCATGGTCCGACTTGCCGATTGGAGCACACGAGCGCCCGAAAGCCTGCTATTGCCTAGCGGTCGCCGTCCGGATGGGCCTCGGTGTCAACGATCCAGATGATCTGGCCGGCCTGGACCCGGCTCGCGGGCAGGTCGGCGCCGTCGAGGAGGGAGCGAAAGGCGTCCCGCTTGGAGGCTCCCGCTACGGTGAAGATCACGAGGCGAGCTTTCCCGATGGCGCTCAGGGTGAAGGTCATACGCCGGTACGGGATCCGCCCGCTCGGATCTTCTGCCTCCATGACGAGTCGTTCGTCCGGCGCATCGAGCGCTGGAGATCCGGCAAACAGCGAGGCGGTGTGACCGTCAGGGCCCATTCCAAGGTGGACGATGTCGATAGCGCCGGCGCGCTCCAAGAGGAGCTGGTAGCTTTCGAGTCGCAGACCGCCGCCGGGCGTTGATTGACAGGCCATCGGGAACACCGCGCCTATCTGGCCAATGTTCACGAGAAGTGACTCCCGCACCAGCAGTTGGTTGGAGTCCGGATCAAAAGGACCGACGCAGCGCTCGTCTCCCCAGTAGAGGTCGACCGAGCGCCAGTCCACCTCGCGTGCGCGGGGATCCGAACCGAGCCGTTCGTAGCATGCCCTGGCGGTGTCGCCACCTGACAGCGCAACGGAGCATCGCGTACCTTGGCGTTGGCCGAGCGCATCGAGGAAGGTGGTCGCGAAGGCTCCTGGGACGTCGTCGGTTACCACGAGCTTGGCGTTCAAGGGGTTCGCCAACGATGACCTTGCCTCTCGAGGAGCAGGTTGGCCTCGTGCGGCCCCCAGGCGCCTGCCGCATAGTGGTGCAGCGATGTGGAGCCGTCGGAGAAGGTGGCTAGAACGGGATCCACGATGCGCCACGCTTGGTCGACCTCGTCGGTGCGTATGAACAAGGTTGCATCTCCGACCATCGCATCGAGCAGGAGCCGCTCGTACGCGTCGGGGGGGCGCTCGTTGAACGCAGCCTTGTAGGAGAAGTCCATCGACACGCTCCGCACTCGAAACTCAGGCCCGGGCACCTTGGCTCCGAAGGAGAGCATGATGCCCTCGTCGGGCTGGATCTGGATCACGAGGACGTTCGGTCCGAGGTCGCGCGAGAGACGCCCTTGGAAAGGAAGGTGGGGTACCCCGCGGAACTGGAGGGCAACCTCGGTCAGTCGTTTCGGGAGGCGCTTGCCGGTGCGCACGTAGATGGGCACACCGGCCCAGCGCCAGTTGTCAGCCGACAGCCGAAGTGCGACGTAGGTCTCGGTCTCGCTGTCGGGAGCAACGCCAGGCTCGGAACGGTAGCCGCATACGGGCTCGGAGCCGATCGCGCCCTGGCTGTACTGAGCGCGTATGACGTTGCCAGCGACCGCGTCCGGGGTGAGGACCTCTATTGCGCGCAGCAGCTTCACCTTCTCGTCGCGTATGCTCTGCGCGTCGCTCGCGGCCGGCGGCTCCATCAAGGTGAGCGATACCACCTGCATGACATGGTTCTGGACTATGTCTCGGAGGGCGCCGGCTGTTTCGTAGAAGCCGCCTCGGTGCTCGACTCCCAGGCTCTCGGCAACTGTCACCTGCACCTGGTCGACGTAGCGCCGGTTCCAGATCGGCTCGAAGACCGCGTTCGCAAAGCGCAGGGCAATGAGGTTCTGCACGGTCTCCTTGCCCATGTAGTGGTCGATGCGGTAGATCTGCGACTCGTCGAAGGCCGCGTGCATGACCCGGTCGAGAGCCTGCGCCCCGGCCAGATCCCTACCGTAGGGCTTTTCGACGACGATGCGGATGAACGGCTCGCCGCCGCTCGCGGCCGTGTGAGCGCCCGCCGTGGGCCGAGCGGCTCCATGGCGAGCGAGCGCCGTGGCGATCGGGCCGAAAAGCGCTGGAACGGTGGCAAGGTAGTACACACGGTTTCCGCCGGTGGCCTGGGCTTCATCGAGGTCGTTGAGCACCTCGCAGAGGCGAGCAAAGGTCGAGTCGTCACCGTAGTCACCTGCAACGTAGCGAAACTTAGCGACCATCTCGCTCCATCGTTCCTCTTCGTCGCCTGTCGCGTCGAGGACAAGCCTCCGGAACCCGGCGTCGTCGAGCTCCGTGCGGGCGACGCCTACGACGACGAACTGGTCGGGAAGCTCCGAAGAGGCTGCAAGGTCTCTGAGCGCAGGAAATATCTTTCTCGAGGCAAGATCGCCGGACGCGCCGAAGATGACGAACGCGTGGCGTGGCGCGTGGCGCTGGATTGCCATCTCTCCCGCTCCTGCTGGGATCACCTGCGGGCCGGCCGCAGTCAACGCAGCCTCATCCAGCAGCTGGCGGGGTGGCCGGCGGCGATTGCGCTTCGGTGTCAGTGACGACCGCGTGCCCGCCGAACTGGTTGCGCAGCGCGGCGACAAGGCGCGCGCCGACCGGGTTCAGATCGCGCGAGGAGAACCTTGCGAAGAGCGACGCGGCCATCACAGGCGCCGGGACGCCGCGCTTGACCGCCTCATCAATGGTCCAGCGGCCCTCTCCGGAGTCCACGATGACGCCCTCGACGTGCTCGAAGCCGGAGCCCGGAGCGAGCGCCCGTTCGGCAAGGTCGAGGAGCCACGAGCGCACCACTGACCCATAGCGCCAGATCGACGCGATCTCGTGGAGATCGAGGTCGAGCTCGTCAGCGGCAGCGAGCAGCTCGAATCCTTCGGCATACGACTGCATGAGCCCGTACTCGATCCCGTTGTGGACCATCTTGACGAAATGACCTGCGCCAACAGGGCCGACGTGAGCGTATCCGCCTTCCGGAGCGAGGGACCTGAACACCGGTTCGACCGTGCTCACGGCCTGCTTCTCGCCGCCGACCATGAGGCAGTAGCCGTTGTCGAGGCCCCAGATCCCGCCAGAGACGCCAGCGTCTATGAAGTGGATGCCCCTTGCGGCTAGATGCCGTGCGGCCGGAGCAGCTCCGAGGTAGTTGGAGTTGCCTCCGTCCACGACGACGTCGCCTTCTGCAAGGATCTCCGCGAGCTGGACAATCGTCTTCTCGGTCGGATCGCCGGCAGGCAGCATCAGCCACACGGTCCGCGGGCTCTCCAGGGCCTGGACCACCTCGCCTAGGGTGCTGACCACCTCAGCGCCTTCAGTGTGCAGCGCCGTCCTGGCCTGCTCTGACATGTCGAAGGCAACTACCTCGTGGCCGGAGCGCAAGAGCCGCTTGGTCATATTTGCCCCCATCTTTCCGAGGCCGATCATGGCTAGCTTCATCTGGTTCCTTTCATGTCCGCTAGTGAGATTCGTACAGCTCGCCCGGATCGTCGGCAACCACCCGTAGGACGCGCCGGCCGTGTGACCGGAGGCTCTGGTAGTCGCCAGCTGCCTGCGCTGCTATCAGCGTGGCAAAGTCGTAGTCCTTGCCCGGTATCGCAACAGGTGGCGCAGGTGTGCGGCTCACGATCTGGACCGCGACGACCGTGTTTGGGCCTCCCTTGTGCAGCTGTCCGGTGGAGTGGAGGAATCGTGGACCATATCCAGCGGTGACCGCGACTCCAAAGGCGCTGGTGAGGTTGCGCCTGAGCTGTTCAAGCGCAGCGTCGCAGCCGAAGGGGAGGTAAGCCTGTACAGCGATGTAATCGCCCGTGCTCACAGCGTTGCGAAGCCACTGCGCTGCGTCGTCGATCGGCGTGACCGGGACCACGCTTGGCGCGGGCGCGGCAAGCTCCTTGATGGTGTTGGCCTTCGACTCGGCCACGTTCGGCTCGTCGAAAGGGTCGATCCCCAGGACGTGGCCGGCCGCCGCGGTTGCGATCTCCCACGAGAACATCTCAGCCGCCAGGTCGCTCGGTCTCGACAGGGAGACGGGCACGACGTGGCGGTCCTCGCCCGCCTCGGGCGAGGTCGTCGGCACTGGCACGCATCCGGTCCCGTGCTTGCCGGTGGACTCCGCTATCAGCTGTTCGACCCAGAGGCCAAAGGCCTTGAACGGCTCTGGAACGACGATAGTGACCTTGTCACGGCCGGCGGCGGTGGACTCGCCCATCTCGATGCCTCGCTGGACGGCGCTCAGACGATCGACCTCCAGCGCAAGCTCGCAGAGCTCGTTGATGTCGTAGCCGAGGAGAGCAGCGGGGACGAGCCCGAAGTGCGAGAGGACCGAGTAGCGGCCGCCGATGTCGGGCTGGTTCGTGAAGAGCCGGTGAAAGCCTCGCTCAACTGCAAGCGCTGCCAAGGGCGTTCCGGGATCCGTTACCACCGCGAAGCGCTTCGGATCGGGGACCCTGTCCATAGCGTACGAGAGCAGTACGTTGGGCTCGAGGGTCGTGCCCGACTTGGACGACACCAGGAAGAACGCATCATCGAGCTCCAGAGCGCCGACCGTCGCCGGGTGGGTGGTGTCGCACACGACTAGTCGCCGCCCGCTGCCCATGGCCCCAGTTTTCTCGAGGGCCGAGGCGAGGACGAGGGGGCCGAGGGAGGAGCCGCCCATTCCGAGCAGCACGATGTTCGCCTGATCGATGCTCTCGGCCCACGAACGAAGATCTGCTGAATGCTGGAGCATCGCGGCGGGGGAGCCGAGCCAGCCGAGCCGGTTCGCCGAGACGTTTCCCTCAGCCCACAGTGTTGGGTCGCGTGACTCGAGCCTACGGAGGATCTCTGCGGCGGCGGCGGTAGAAGGGACTTTGTTCACGTGACGCCTCTCATCTTGGCGCAAGCGAGGAGACCTTTGCTTCCAGGCACTGGAGCGCGCTTGCGAACGCGTTCTGGAACGCCTCCACACCCTGGCGCTCGAGGAGCGCTGACACGTCGTCGAGGTCGATCCCTACCTCCAGGAGGGACTGCATGGAACGGCGCGCCTCGTCGAGCCCTTTGTCAGCTGTCCGTTCCAGGGTCCCATGGTCCAGGAACGACGCGAGCGTGGCGTCTGGCATGGTGTTGACCGTGTCGGGGGCGATGAGGTTGTCCACGTAGACGAGATCGGAGTACGCGGGGTTCTTGGTCGAGGTCGACGCCCAGAGAGGCCGCTGGGGTCGAGCGCCACGCGATGCAAGGGCTCTCCATCGCGGAGTATCGATGCTTTTCGAGAAGATCTCGTAGGCCAGCTTGGCCTGAGCGACAGCCGCAGCTCCCGCCAGTCGATCGAGCCTCCCGCGCTCCGCAGCGTCACTTGCGCTTGCGGAAAGGCTTCTTATCCGAGAGTCGACTTCGGTGTCCACACGGCTCACGAAGAAAGAGGCGACGCTTGCGACGTCGTCGAGACGCTCTGCGCCGGAGCGGAGCCTGTCCTCCAGTCCGGAGATGTACGCCTCTATGACCTCTTCGTAACGCTGAAGGCTAAAGATCAACGTGACGTTTACACTGATGCCCTCGGAGATAAGGGCTCGCACGGCTGGCGCCCCCTCTTTGGTTGCGGGCACCTTGATGAGCAGGTTTGGCGAGGAGATGTCAGCGTGCAGCTTGCGTGCCGCCTGAAGGGTGCCTGCCGTATCGTGTGCAAGCATCGGAGAGACCTCCAGAGAGGCGAAGCCGTCGGTACCGGAGCTCGCGTCGTAGGTCGGCCGCAGGATTGCCAGAGCGCCGCGAATGTCGTCGGCTACGAGGCGCCAGTAGCACTCCTCGGTGTCGTACGTCGACGCAAGATCCTGCAGCTGTTCGTCGTAGTCGTCTTCCGACTCGATCGCGTTGGCGAAGATGGTCGGATTGGAGGTCAGGCCGCGTACACCCTGCTCGACGAGGATCTCGAGCTTGCCGCCGGTGATGTAGTCGCGGCGGATATTGTCCAGCCATGGGCTCTGTCCCATCTTGGAGAACAGTTCGTGCAGCTTGGTCACAGTGCTCCGTCCTTGTCAGGCATCGTGGTCGTGTTCATTAGTGGTCGCTCGAGCCGAGGAGGCGACGTGCTACGGCCGCCACGTTATCCGCAGTGATGCCGAAGCGCTCCATGTTCACGTCTCCAGGAGCCGACGCGCCGAAGTGATCGATGCAGACGGTCGCGTCGGCGTATCGGTCCCATCCGAAAGAGGAGGCCGCCTCGACCGCTAGGGACGGCGCCGCCGTGGGCAACACAGCGTCTCGGTACTCTGCGGGCTGTTCTTCGAAGAGCTCCCAGCACGGCATCGACACCACTCGGACGGTTATCTGCTCCGTAGCCGCCAGCTGTTGAGCGGCGGCAAGGCACACCGCCACCTCGCTCCCGGTCCCGATGAGCACGAGCGCAGGCTTCGTGAGGTCTGATCCCGTTTGACCCGTGGCGGCAGCAGGCACATCTGCAAGGACGTAGGCGCCCATGTGGAGGCCGTTCGGGCGTGCCGTACTGGTGTCGAGGACCGGGAGCTTCTGTCTGCTGAGCACGAGCGCCGTTGGACCTGGCGAGTCGACGGCGACTTGCCATGCCTGTGCGCACTCGTTTGCATCAGCAGGCCTGATGACCCGGAGCCCTGGCATTGCTCTCATCGACGCCAGGTGCTCGACCGGTTGGTGGGTAGGGCCGTCCTCACCGAGCCCGATCGAGTCGTGAGTCCACGAGTAGATCACGTGGGCGCCGCTCAGTGCCGCCAGCCTGACGGAGGGGCGCATGTAGTCGCTGAAGATGAAGAAGGTGCCGCCGACAGGCAGAACACCGCCGTGAAGAGCCATCCCGTTCATGATCCCGCCCATCGCGTGCTCACGTACTCCGTAGGCGATCTGGGCGCCGCCCGGAGCATCGCGCGACTGGTGCTCGGAACCTGTGAGCGCCATTCCCGTATTGCCAGTCAAGTCAGCAGCTCCCGTGACGAGGGATGGGATCTTCGATGACGTGGCATTGATGCAGGCGTTGATTGCCCGGCGGGTAGCGATCATCTCACCCGGCTTGAGCTCGGGCAGGAGGCTTTCCCAACCCGGCAGCGGCTTCGCGGCAAGGAATGCGTCGAGGAGGTCTTGGCCACCAGCGGCCGCCAGTTCCTCAGAAGCTCTCAGGTCGGCGAGGGCTTCTTCCCAACTGCAGCGCAGCTCGCTTCCGGCGGCGCCTGCCGCCCTGTAATACGCGAGGACGTCCTCTGGCACGTAGAAGTCGCTGTCCGGCGGTAGATCCAGGAGGTCCTTCGTGGCTCGGACCTCGTCGGGGCCGAAGGGGTCGCCGTGGGCCTTGCTGGTGTCGGTGAACTTAGGTGACGGCCAGCCGATGTGGCTCCTCAGGATCACGAGCGATGGCTGTTCAGTATTCGCGGCGCAGCTGCGCAGGGCGCTGTCTATCGCGTCGACGTCGTTTGCTATCTCGCCAGCCTCGACGACATGCCATCCGTAGGCCCTGAAGCGTCCAGCGACGTCATCGGAGTAAGAGAGGCTGGTGGGGCCGTCGATCGTTATGTGGTTGTCGTCGTACACGCACACCAGGTGGTCCAAGCCTAGGTGCCCTGCCAGGGACGCTGCCTCATGGCTGATCCCTTCCTCGAAGTCTCCATCGCCCGCTATGACGAAGACGCGATGGTCGCAGATCTGCTCTCCGAGACGTGCTCTCATCCGCCTCTCTGCGATGGCCATCCCGACCGCGTTGGCCAGCCCTTGACCGAGCGGGCCGGTCGTGACCTCGACGCCGGGGGTGACCCCGACCTCCGGATGCCCGGGGGTGATGCTGCCCCACTGGCGGAAGGACCGCAGGTCGTCGATGGTGAGGCCGTAACCGGTGAGGTAGAGCATCGTGTACAGCAGGATGGACGCATGTCCAGCTGACAGCACGAGCCGATCGCGGTCCATCCATCCCGGCGCGCTCGCGTCATAGCGCATCGTCCGCGTCCAGAGCACGTGGGCTAGGGGAGCGAGCGCCATAGCAGTGCCTGGATGGCCCGAGTGAGCGCGTTCGGGCGCGTCCATCGCTATACCTCTGATCACGTTGATCCCACGTTGCTCGATACCGGGTTGCTCGAGGTGCGCATCATCCACAATGGACCTGAGGCTACCAGGGACGCGCAACCCGGGCGCGTTCGGCAAAGGCTTGCTCGTGGTGGGCGTGAGCAGGCGAGGATTGTTTTGTTGGAAAACGTATATATTGACAATGTGTCCGGGGCGCCACTAGGTTCCTGGGAGGAGAACGCGCACCGGGAGCCCGGCAGCCTCTCTGGAAGGGGTAGTCTGGCAGCAGTGGGCCGCCCGCGGTGGCAGGCCACGCAGCTTGCAGGATGCTAGTTACTTCGAGGAGAACTGCGCTAACGATGAAAGTGTGGATTGACCAGGATCTGTGCACAGGAGATGGCCTGTGCGAAGAGATCGCGCCGGCTGTGTTCACGCTTCTCGACGATGGGCTGGCCTATGTCAAGGCAGGAGACAAGGTCTTCGACGATCCGGGAGGCACGGCGGGGGTAGCAGAGGTGGCGACAGACCTCGAGGACGCGGTCGTCGAGGCGGCCGAAGAGTGCCCAGGGGAGTGCATCTTCATCGAGAAGGACTGACCTGGGCCGCGGCGCCACAGAGTCTGGGCCTCCAACCACGTGAGCGCTACAAGCACCTGATCGCAAACCGTTTCAGCGCCGTGTGGCCGGAGCGTATTAGCTTGCGGGCTTGTCTCGCCGCACGCCGTCTAGCCGTGGGTTCTATTGGTCGCTGCTGGCCCGCGCTCGCCTGCAGGGGACGCCGCCTTACCCAGCCTGTGATCCAACCAGGCATGATTATCGGCGAGATGTCGTCGACCGAACCTCTCCCGACCATCCACGACGAGAACCGGGAGCTACCCGTTCCGGGGCTCTTTTGTCATTGACACCGACGTCTATGGGACGGCGCTCGTCCCCGGCCATGTCCTCAGCCAGCGCGAGCACAACGCCGACCGCTGGATAGCAGCCACCGCTCTTCGCCTCGGCATCCCGCTGATCTCGAACGATGGCATCTTCCGGGACATTCCCGGGCTCCTGCTACAGACGGCTAGCAGCTAGGCCTGTTGGTCGGATACCCATCGTGAACTGCCGTTTCTCCAAGCTAGGTGCCTCGGATTACCTACATTCTTACCGGGAGGCCCTAATGTCACTGACTTGACGCGTTTATCTCTTGAAGCAACGTCTCCAGCACCTCGATCAACACATCCAGCCTTTCTTGAGCGAAAGACCACACCAGCGCACTATCAACACTTGCATATCTATGAATGAGCACATTGCGGAACGCTATAATCCTTGCCACGTCAGGTATTCTGGCTGTTGTATCCGGGCTCGAACGAGAGAGGTGACTCAGCGCCTCGCCTACAATCTCGAACTGACGCTCTACCGCAGAGGAGAGCATCAGATCAGATGCGTAGTCGTCCCACGACTTTCCATCAACAAACGCCAAGATCCGGCGGGCAGCTTCAAGCGCGTCCCAAAGGTAAGTGCGAGGATCACGCTGCATAGAGCACCTGCCGAGAAGCCTCAACTGAGGCTGCAAAGTACGGATTGGCAAGACTGTCCGTGGTCACGAGATCCACCGGACGATCGAGAATGTCCTGAAGGCCCTCTTTCAAGCCGAAGTAGTCATCGAAGCGTTCCTTTCGTCTGCGGGGATCGAATTCAACAAGAAAGTCGATGTCACTCTGCTCAGGATTGAAGTCGCCGGCTACAACCGAGCCGAACACGGCCAGACTGAGGATACCGTAGCGCTTGCAAAGGATGGCGATATCCCCCTTATGTGCCTGTAGTTGCTCCTGTGCAGCCGCGTGCTTGCCGGCTGCTGCCATAGTGCGCCTCGTGTCTTGATATCTCTCGTTCACTTGATCACCTCGCGCAGCAGATCTTGGATCGCGGCTTCAAGGGCCGTGATCTCGGCGTCGATCTCGCCGAGAGAGGGGGTGGGTCGTACGGCGGCGCGTCTCCGGTCATGTAGTCTTCGACGGCGCTTCGGTACTCGAGGCTCGCCAGGCGCTCGGTGGGATCCGCGGCCCAGGTGACGGGGACCGGCGGCAGGGGGGCATTCTCGTTGTCGTGGATATTCGGGTCGGGCTCGGGATCGCCTTTCCGCCTGGTGACGACGGGCGCCTCAGGATCGCTCGTGGCGAGGACCTCCCAGACCTGCTTCTCTATGCCGTCGGGCAGTGCCCCGAGCTTGCTCGCCATCACGGAGCGGTCGGTGGTCGACGCGCTGGACAGCTCGGAGAGGCGCCCCGGGCCAGGACCGCTGGCTTGGTCGGCTCCAGCACGCAGTCGAGGCGACGCAGCACCGTGAGTGGGAGGATGACCAGTCCGTACTCGGACCGCTTGTAGTCTCCCCGAAGCAGGTCGGCGACCGACCAGATGAAGCCAGCGTTGTTATTGATCTTGCTCTCGGCCATGCAGTGCCCGTCCCTCCTCCGCTGTGATGTGGGGTCTCGGTCACCTCAAGGGTAGCGCGGCCCTCGTCGCCGAGCCGGCATTGTGACACCGTCGACACCGTCGACACCGTCGGAGCTAGGAGTTGTTTTCCTGGTAGAACACGCCACATCGCCTGACACTGAGATCCAGGCCAGGAGACTGGCCACTCGAGGAGCGTCGTCATGGTGGCCGAGCGTGGTGAACTGATGGACGTGGACGCGTCTTAGTGGCACTTCTCTACGAGAACGTGAGCCAGGGATGCCGCAGAGCTTATCGAGGACGAATGCCTGGCCTGGCACCAACAAGTCGCTGCGAAAAGGCGGCTAGAGCCATCGTAAGGGCCTGGCCTCGACGACGGCGCTGTCGGGCTGGCGGGACAGTCAAGGCGGCAAACTCGACCGAGCCGTCTCGCACGAGCGACCTCGTCATTCTGCCATTGACGCTTCCGACATCTAGCGCTCTGGGCGATGCCGCGACGCTGAGCTGGTCGCGTCGAAAGGTCAGCTCGCTGTTCCCAGGGTTGTTCGTGACACGCTCGGGATCAAGGATGACGACAAGGTCGCGTACCGCGTCGAGGGGCGCCGGGCAGTCTTGGCCAGGGCACTGGACGTCTCCGAGCTTGCTGGCGCCGCCACTGTTCCGGCAGGCAAACGCAGCACAGCCTGGGAAGAGGTGATTCGACGAACGAGAACGGAGCGAGCGGTAGCATGTCGGTGACTGCGTGACTGCGTTTGTCGGCACAAACATCCTCGTCCGGCACTGGACTGGGCACCCCTTGGCCGGCAAGTCAGGCGAGCTACACTTCGCAGAGCGCTTGACTGAGCGCTCTACTACCTGCGACTGGGCCAGGCTCTGAGTCGTTGCTGGAGTCCCTGACCGAGTCGCTCACCGGAAGGCTAGCGATCACATGACCCCTGACCACACCCCCCGCCGCAAGCTGATCGAGGTCGCCCTCCCGCTGGAGGCGATCAACCGGGAAGCCGCCCGGGAGAAGTCGATCCGCCACGGGCACCCCTCTACGCTCCATCTGTGGTGGGCACGCAGACCCTTGGCCGCCTGCCGGGCTGTGCTCTTCGCCCAGCTCGTCGACGACCCCTCTGCCCATCCCGACCAGTTCCCAACTGAAGATGCCCAGGACGAGGAGCGCCAGCGGCTCTTCGGTCTGATCGAGCGGCTCGTCTGCTGGGAGGCGACCCAAGACGAGAAGGTCCTCGAAGAAGCACGCGAGGAGATCCGCCGCTCCTGTGCAGACATCCTTCCGGAGGTGCTCGACCCGTTCTGTGGTGGAGGCTCCATTCCCTTGGAGGCACAGCGCCTCGGTCTCATCGCTAATGGAAGCGATCTCAACCCGGTTGCGGTTCTCATCACGAAGGCGCTCATCGAGCTGCCTGCCCGCTTTGCCAACCAAGCGCCGCTTCACCCGAGAGACGCAGATGGACGTCTTGCGGTCCAGTCCTGGCGAGCTGCTCAGGGACTTGCAGAAGACGTCCGCCACTACGGCAGATGGATGCGAGA
>JAJYWA010000077.1 GCA_021791755.1 Actinomycetes bacterium
TACGGCCCCAGGGCGGCGGACATTGGCCGATCAAGGCCGCGAAAGGGGTACGGCCCAAGGGCGCGGTACGGCCCAAGGGCGCGGTACGGCCCTAGGGCGGCGGACAGGCCAAGGCCGCGGTACGGCCCCAGGGCGAGGTACGGCCCCAGGGCGGCGGACAGGCCAAGGCCGCGGTACACCGCCGCCCCCTCCCCGTCAGCGTGGTTCCGGGTGGGGAAGCGTCGCGGAGCATGGCATCCGTGTGCTCCAGGAGCAAGAGGAGGAGAACCGCGAAGCGCTAGGGCGTGTCGCTGACCGCAGCGAGAAAGTGAAGAAGGCGCCCTTTCCTGACGTTCCTGGTTCGCGGCCGCAATCACCCGGCGCGCCAGTGCTACGACGAGAGCCGCAAATTGATCTGCATGCGCAAGCCAGAGGGAAGGTGAAGAGCAGCAGGGTGAGACAAGGCGTGGGAGCCCATGGTTCCGCCTCCTCGAGCCGCGCCCAATCCGGGGTCAGGCCGTCAGTGCAGCATGGCGTACGTCCGAGCAGCGGCGGCAGGTGGATTCCGGACGCGTCGGCCGCAGTCGATCCGGCTGAAGTGTTCTCCCCAGAGATACTCAGTGCAATCGCTGAGATCGTGAGCTCCTCCGGCCAGCCAGCAGCGATGAAGCGGCTGGCAGGGAAGCTGGCTGGTGCTGCCAGAGCGTATCGTCGTGAGGACTACTGGCAGGCTGGAGCTTTACTCAAGATCGTGGTTCGTGGGATGCCGCGTTTCGGTCCAGCTCACGAGCTTTATGGGTTGAGCCTCTACAGGATGGGCAAGTGGGCCGAGGCTCTGAGGGAGCTCGAGGCTTACCATCGCTTGACGGGGTCGTTCGATCACTACGCGGTCATGATTGATTGCTGCAGGGCGCTTGGCGATACAGCTCGGATGGAGGCGTTCTGGGAAGAGCTACGCCAGGCAACTGCGAGCGTGGACACCGTTGCTGAAGGACGTCTTGTTGTTGCTGTCGCCCGAGCCGAGCGGGGGGACCTGCCAGGGGGCTTGGCGCTACTGAGCAAGGTAAGGGTGGGTCTGCGCCACCCCCGGGAGCGCCATCTTCGGCAGTGGTACGTGTTTGCTGACCTGCTGGAGCAGGCCGGAGAGGTGCCGAGGGCGCGCTCCATTTTCGAGTCCATTGCCCGGCACGATCCCGGTGCCTTTGACGTGGAGGAGAGGCTTGTCGGGCTCCGTTGATGGTGCTGTCGGCCCAGCTCCGGGTGGCGGGTGGCGCCGAGCTGTGAAGATGTGCGCACGCCCGCGGGCAGAGTACTCTTTGTGGGAAAGGCGATGCAGGAGAGGAAGGAGCACCAAGCTATGACCAGAAGTGTCGGCGACTTGCTCGGCGAAGATGCAGATTACCTGCTGGGCCACTCCTGTAAGACGATCCCAGCTAGCGAGCTCACGGCTCCAGGTCCCGATTTCATCGACAGGGTGCTCGTGGAAAGTGACCGCTCTCCCGCTGTGTTGAGGAGCCTGCAAAGCGTGTTCTCTCACGGTCGGCTCTCAGGCACGGGGTACTTGTCGATACTTCCAGTGGACCAGGGAATTGAACACTCTGCGGCGGCGAGCTTTGCCAAGAACCCGGCGTACTTCGACCCAAAGAACCTGTGCGAGTTGGCTATGGCGGCAGGGTGCAGCGCTATCGCGACAACCCTAGGTGGCCTTGGCATTGTCGCACGCAGATATGCTCATCGCCTGCCGTTCATAGTGAAGCTCAACCACAACGAGCTCCTTACCTACCCGCCTCGGTACGACCAGGTGATGTTTGCTTCAGTGCGGCAAGCGGTGGACTTGGGCGCGGTCGGCGTCGGTGCGACGATCTATTTCGGGTCTCAGGAGGCCACTCGCCAGGTCCAAGAGGTAGGCGAGGCGTTTGCGGAGGCGCACCGGCATGGGCTCTTTACAGTGCTGTGGTGCTATCTGCGCAACCCCGCCTTCAAAGTGGAAGGTGTGGATTACCACCTGTCGGCTGATCTGACTGGCCAGGCAAACCATCTTGGCGTGACGATTGAGGCCGATCTTGTGAAGCAGAAGCAGCCGGAGAACAACAACGGCTATGGCGCGGTGGGCTTTGGTCGCACCGATCCGCTTGTGTACAGCGAGCTGACCACCGATCATCCCATTGACCTGACCAGGTGGCAGGTGGTGGGCTCGTACATGGGGCGTGTCGGGCTCATCAACTCGGGAGGCGAGTCCAAGGGCTCAGGTGATCTTGTCCAGGCGGTACGAACTGCTGTCGTGAACAAGAGGGCGGGTGGCATGGGGCTCATCGTCGGAAGGAAGGCATTCCAGAGGCCGCTCGAAGACGGCGTCGAGCTGCTCAACGCAGTACAGGATGTGTACCTGGACGGCTCGATCGGTCTGGCCTAGTGGCGCTTTTCGGGCATCGCTGAGTTACTGGGCTGTGCGGCACGGTGGCGGTCGTGGCGCCAGTGCTCCAGCCCGGAGTGGGGACGCTAGACTAATCGATTGGAGCCGGCTAGTACCGCTGCATGATTGGCGCCCAACGGTGCTGTAGAAGGCTTGGATGGTTTCGCGCTGTGCTTGGTGGCGCTCTTCTGGATGCACGGAGCCCGCAAGCCAGAAGCTGGTCGTGCAGGTGTGCCACGGATGGCACGGTTGGGCGAGACGTGGATGGCTGGCTCCGTCGCGAACGGTCGAGGTTGCAAGGCAAGCAATGGGCGGATCGGTCGCTGCCGCGGCGCGTTGTGAGAAGGTGAGTTGCGAGAAACGAGCTAGCAAGTTTCAACCAAGTTGCTAGAAGATCTAGAAGAAGGCATGGAGGATGACCGCGAGCAGCCTGGGAGCGCACACGACGAAGGAACTGGACCGGGTCGTCATTCGGTTCGCTGGCGATTCGGGTGATGGCATGCAGCTTGCCGGCGACCAGTTCGCGGCGGTTAGCGCTGCCTTTGGGAACGACCTCGCCACCTTCCCGGACTACCCGGCCGAGATACGGGCTCCTGCCGGCACCCTGGCGGGCGTCTCTGCATTCCAGGTGCACATCTCCGATCACGACATCCTTACCCCGGGCGACAAGCCCGACGTGCTCGTTGCAATGAACCCGGCTGCGCTCCATGCCAACGTGGGTGATCTTGCACCGGGTGCAACACTCATCGTGAACGCGGACTCCTTCGATGAGAGAGCGCTCGCAAAGGCAGGTTATGAGTCGGATCCGCTTGCGGATGGCAGCCTCAAGCATCTGGTTGTCTACGAAGTGCCTATGACGTCCATGACCCTCGCGGCTTGCAAGAAAACGGGAGCGAAGCCGAGAGACGCCGAGCGCAGCAAGAACTTCTTCGCGCTCGGCTTGATCTCGTGGATGTTCACCCGGCCTACCGAGGGGACGATCGCCTGGATAGCGAAGCGCTTTGCTCGCATGGCGCAGGTAGCGGAGGCGAACACGCTCGCGTTCAAGGCTGGATGGAATTTCGGTGAGACTGCTGAACTGTTCGCCTCGAACTACGAGGTGGCGAAGGCACACCTCCAGCCTGGTACCTACACGAACGTAACTGGCAACACAGCGCTCGCCTGGGGGATCATAGCCGCAGGCCAGTTGTCAGGACTGCCCGTGTTCCTTGGCTCGTACCCCATCACACCTGCGTCTGACATCTTGCACGAGCTCTCAAAGCGTAAGAGCTTCGGCGTGAGAACGCTGCAGGCCGAAGACGAGATTGCCGGTGTCGGATCGGCGCTGGGGGCATCCTTCGGTGGGGCTCTGGGTGTGACGACTACCTCCGGCCCAGGGCTTGACCTCAAGTCCGAGACGATTGGTCTTGCAGTCAGCCTCGAGCTCCCGCTCGTGATCGTGGATGTCCAGCGGGGAGGGCCGTCCACAGGTCTTCCGACGAAGACCGAGCAGGCTGATCTGCTTCATGCAATGTATGGCCGGCATGGCGAGTCGCCGTTGCCGGTCATAGCGTCCAAGACGCCAAGCGGCTGCTTTGACGCTGCGATCGAGGCGGCGCGCCTAGCTGTGAAGTACCGGACGCCGGTCGTTTTGCTCTCGGATGCATCTCTTGCGAACGGGACGGAGCCATGGCGCCTGCCCGAGATCGAATCGCTCTCGCGGATCGATCCCAATTTCGCTACCGAGGCAAATCACGTCGACGAGGATGGAAAGAAGGAGTTCTGGCCCTATCTGAGGGACCCTGTGACGCTGGCGCGCCCTTGGGCTGTGCCGGGAACGCCTGGTCTCGAACACCGGATCGGTGGCCTCGAGAAGCTCGCAGGGGCAGGGACGGTATCGTATGACCCGGCGAACCATGAGGAGATGGTGCGGGCTCGCGCAGCAAAGATCGCGGCCATCGCTGCCGACATTCCCCTGGCCGAGGTGGATGATCCACATCCTGCCGGGAGCTCACGAGTCCTGGTGCTTGGTTGGGGTTCGACCTATGGGGCGATCGCAGCGGGAGTGAGGAGGGTGCGTGCTCGCGGCAAGTGCGTGGCGCATCTACATCTTGTCCACCTCAACCCGTTCCCACCGAACCTTGGGGATGTTCTCGCAAGGTACCCGGTGGTCCTTGCGCCCGAGATGAACCTCGGCCAGCTCAGCCGGCTGATCAGAGCCGACTATCTCGTGGACGTGAGATCAGTGTCGAAGGTGATGGGGGTGCCGTTCAAGGCGGCCGAGATAGAGGCTGCGATCCTTGACGCTCTAGAGGATCCCGATGTGGGTTCTCCTGGCGGTGACGGCCCGCCCGAGTCGGCCGAGACTGCTGAGACGTCTGAGGCTACGGGCTCGTTAGGCGGCGCCGTGGCCGTGGAGGCAGGTGCATGATGACCCAGGACAACGCCAGCGCCAAAGCCAGCTCCAGTGGCAACGGAAGTGGGTCGTTGCCTGGCGGTACGGAAAACGTCGCGCCCACGACCAGGAAAGACTGGGCCTCAGATCAAGAGGCCCGGTGGTGTCCGGGGTGCGGCGACTACTCGATATTGACCGCGATGCAGCTGCTCTTACCCGAGATCGGAGCACGCAGGGAGTCGACCGTGTTCGTGTCAGGGATCGGCTGCGCGGCTAGGTTCCCTTACTACATGAGCACCTATGGGGTGCACTCCATTCACGGCAGGGCTCCGGCCTTCGCGACCGGGCTCGCGATTGCCCGACCGGATCTCGATGTGTGGGTGATAGTGGGGGATGGGGATGCTCTGGCGATCGGGGGTAATCACCTGGTGCACGCGCTGCGCAGGAACGTGAACATCACGATCCTGATGTTCAACAACCAGATCTACGGTCTGACCAAGGGCCAGTACTCTCCTACGTCCGTGCAGGGGAAGGTGACGAAGTCCACGCCATTCGGCTCGCTCGAAGTTCCATTCAATCCGATCAGCCTGGCCCTCGGCGCAGAGGCAACCTTCGTCGCGAGGACCCACGACATGGACCGCAAGCACATGATGGAGATGTTTCGCAGAGCGCGGCAGCATCGCGGAGCCTCCTTCGTGGAGGTCTACCAGAACTGCAATGTCTTCAATGACGGCGCGTTCGAGCTAGTGACCGGGAGAGCCGTACGTTCGAGCAATCTCATCCCTCTAGTGCATGGCGAGCCGATCCGCTTCGGGGAGGCGGGTGAGAAGGGTGTTGCGACGTGCAAGGAAGGGGGATTGTGCATTGTCGACGTCGATGCTTCGACGGAGGACCAGGTTCTCGTGCATGACGAGAGGCGTGAGGATCCGAGCATTGCCTTCCAGCTGTCAAGGTTGGCACGCGGGCCGTTCGAGCCGACCCCGATCGGAGTCTTCCGGGCGGTTGACCATCAGGACTACGGAGCCGGGGTCGACTTCCAGATCGCCGAGGCAAAGTCTCACGCTGACGCGGATGATCTCGCAGCGCTTCTCCGTTCCGCCTCGACCTGGTCGGTGCGCTGATCAACTTGCGATAGCGCCTTTGAAGGCTGCGCGATAGTCGGGCCTACGGCCGTGAGCTCTTGTGCACGGAAAACGGGGCCAGACAACGGGGCGCAAGTTTTGGGGCGCAAGTTTTCCTCTCGAACGCGGTTACCTTCCTAGACGGGTCAGACGGTCGGCTTCCACGGGTCGTCTTGCAGCGCCGGCGTCTTTGTTTCATGGACTGGGCGCGGTGCTGGGTTTTCGGCGTCGTGGTGATGCAGGCCTCGAGCATGTGTGATTGGAAGGGTGGTCTGTATGTTGAAGGGCTGGAAGCAAATGGCGCTTCGCGGGCTCGCTCTGGTCGCAGTGGGCGCGCTTTTTTCAGCCACGTTCCTTGTTCCGGCGGCCTTCGCCTCGGGCGGCGTACGGTCGTCTGGGGCGCCCGCGCTCAGTGGTCCGCGTGCCAGCACGGTTGCGAAGTACGTGTTCTCCCCGTCACCGATCGCACCGGCTGGAAGTCTTGTCGCCGCCCAGAGCGTCACAGTTGTATTGAGCGCTGACAATGCGGCCGGGGCGGGAGTGCCGGGCGTAACGGTGTACCTCTCGCTGGCATCCGATGCCGGCGGCGACGCGTCCGGAAAGGCCGCCGTCACTCCCGCTGAGTGTGGCGGTACGAGCACGTTGTCCCGGGAACCCGTGCCATGCACCACAACTTCGAACGGCTCCATTGCGATCTCCTACCAAGCCGCTGATCCGCTTCCTTCGGGGGGAACCGATCTTCTAAAGGCTGCAGACGCACTCAGCTCTCCAACGATCAGTGCGGGCGACACCTATGCGTATGGCGGGCCCACGTACGTGTTCAGCCCAAGTCCCGCGATAGCGCCTGCCGGCACGCTCGGGACCTCGCCGACCGGTACGACCGCGACGGTCAGCCTCGCGGCTACAGACAATGGCGCTCCGGCGGCGAGCGTCTTCATGGCGCTGATCGGAGCTGGACCGCTAGGCGCCGGTGAGGGAAGCGCCGAAGCGTACGCGACGCCGTCGCCAGCTCCATCGACAGCTTGCCCGCCACCGGTTGGCGTTACGCCGGTCGTGCTCACGAGCACTGCAAGCTCGGTGGCTGCGAACCCCAGCACCGGCGACATAACGGTGTGCTACTCACCGCCACCTGCTTCCGCCAACGTCACCGACACTGTTATCGCGCAGAACACCGCGTCAAGCCCTACGGTTCTCAACGCCGTGCACTACACCGCGATCACACCGTCCGGCTATTCATGGAGCCCTTCGCCGCTTGCGCAGGCGGGAGCGCTCCCGGCCTCGGCTGGGGCAACCGCGACGGTTACCGCCTTTGACTCGAGCGGGCGCCCGGTCAGCTATGCCGGCGTCGATCTTTCGCTGAGCTCCGGGTCGGGATCAGCGCCGATCGGTACCGGCGGCGTAGTCCAGTGCGGCACAACAGCGTCACTGTCTGCGGCTGCCACGCAGTGTGTCACGGGAGATGGCGGTGAGGTGCAGGTTGCATATGAGACGCCTGCAAGCCCCCCTTCCTCTGGTGTGGACGTGCTCTCGGCGTCGGATCCGACTTATGGGATCGCGGCTGTTACAGACGGTTACGACTACGCGCGCGTGGTCCGGTATGTCCTGTCCCCCCTGCCTGTGGCGCCACCCGGATCCCTCGCTGCGGACACGGCGGTGAACGTGAGCGTACAAGCGGACGGCTCGTCGGGGATGGCGCTACCCTACGCGGTGGCATACCTCTCCTTCTCACCGACGAACGGAGGAGGCTCGGCGACTGCCGCCTGCCCAGGAGCGGGTACGATAGTTCTCGCCAGCACGCCGCAGGCGTGCGCCATCGGTCCCTCGGGCGTGCTCAATGTCGTTTACAAGACGCCAGGAGCGCTACCCACCGGAGGCGAGGACATCGTGAAGGCAGCTTCTGACGCGACGTCAACGCCGCAGGCTACTGGCAGCGATGCTTACGCCTTCTCGCCAGTCACGTCGTACTCCTTCGTCCCGGACCCCATAGCTCCGCCTACCTCGCTCAAGCCGGGGAGCGCGGTCAATGTGATGCTCACGGCTGACGATGCGAGTGGTAAGCCAGTCGGCGGGGCAGTGGTGGACCTGTCGTTCTCACCGGCTCCGGGTGGTGGCGCCGCGAGCGCCTTGTGCGGGGCGACTGCCGTGTCTCTTTCAAGTGCTCCCGTCGCCTGCACCAGCGGCGTGGGAGGCACGATCGCTATCACCTACGAGAGCTCTGTGGTTGCTCCGGGGGCGCCGGGCGGACCGGAGGGGGGCAGCGATGTCTTGCATGCGACGGACGCCGCTGTGAACCCGGTGGCAAGCGGCTCCGACACCTACACCTACCGGCAGGTTGCGCCGGTAGTAGCGAGCGTGAGCCCGGACTACGGACCTGCGACCGGCGGGACCACCGTGATCCTTAGAGGCTCGAACCTTCTTTACACGTCCGCGGTCGATCTCGGGCAATCGCCCGCGAGTCACTTCTCGGTCAAGTCCTCACAGGAGATCGTGGTCGTGACACCAGCGCATGCGCCTGGCCGCGTACCGGTCACGGTCGTGACGCCAGGGGGGGCAAGCGCACAGAGCGACATGGCGCGGTTCACGTACACATTGGCAGCGACATCGCCGGAGGGCTACTGGTTTGTCGCATCCGATGGGGGCATCTTCAGCTTCGGCTCTGCAGTGTTCCATGGCTCGATGGGCGGCAAGCGCCTCAGCAAGCCAATCGTCGGCATAGCTTCCACACCGACGGGTCTTGGCTACTGGCTCGTCGCATCCGATGGGGGCATCTTCAGCTTCGGCGATGCGAAGTTCTACGGCTCTATGGGAGGAAAGCCGCTGAACGCTCCAATTGTCGGCATGGCCTCGACGCCGGACGGCATGGGCTACTGGCTCGTTGCATCCGACGGCGGCATCTTCAGCTTCGGCGATGCGAAGTTCTACGGCTCTATGGGAGGCAAGCCGCTGAACGCGGGAATAGTCGGCGTCGCGGGCGGCTGATCACCGCGGCAGATCGTTGTCGCTCAGAAGCGCCCACAGCGTCAGGCACCGTTGTCCAGGGTACGAAATACCATTCCTGTGCGGGGTTTCGGGTGGAAGTAGGTGGTCTTCGGTGGCATGCGCCGGTTGGCGTGCGCTGTAGCTGCGATCTGAGCGACAGTGGCAGGACGAAGGAGAACTGCCGCCTGCACCGCACCGGAGGAGACGGCGCTCTGGACCTCCTTCCAGGAGTACTTATAGGAGATCTCGCAGTGCGGTAGCGCATCCATGATTGCCTCAAGGACAGCCGAGTCCAGGTCGTCCAAGGGATCATGGAGCTCCGTGCTCTGTGGCGGCGAGCCGTCCGCCGTGGCGCCCCTCGGCGCCGCAGCATGCGCTGGTTCGGCTCGGCGATGCAGGAGCCATGCGCCAGATGTGGTGACAAGACCCATGGCATTGTTGTCCAGCAGCAAAGCGGAAGGGTTGAAGGGGTCCGCTTCGTCTCTAAGTGCGCGAGCCATGCGCGGTGACTCGGTGAGGGAAAAGAACTTCTCGAACATGGTCGCAGGATCAATGCCTTCAGGGAGCCCTGTGAGCACGCGGTGAACTGGATGGACGTGCAGCTCTTCCGGGGCGAGCTCGACGACTAGAGCCATGACCAATTCGTGGTTGCCGTGCGCCTCTCCAGCGCTCGAGCGGACCTCCATCGCATAGGCCAAAGCCGTTTCGTAGCGGTGGTGCCCGTCGGCGATGACCACCGGTGAAGCTTTGACAGCCTCACAGATCTTCTCGATGGCGCTGGCGTCGCTGATGCGCCAGAGCTCGTGGCGAACGCCATCGGCGTCGACTGCATGCTGATCAGCGGGGCGGACCGAGGGCGCTGCGGCAGAGATCTCCTTGGAGAGTCCATCGGTCAGCGATAGTCCCCACACTGGGGAGAGATTGGCGCGGCAAGCCCGGAGCAGCTCCAGCCTGTCGCTCTTTGCCTTTGGAAGTGTGTTCTCATGAGGCAGCACGTCACCATCACCAGGTGGAGCAACGCCGAGAGCGCCGATCACGCCGAGTGTTGCACGACGTCCCTCTATCTCGTCTGTGAAGGTCATACGGTAGGCGTACAGGGACTCTTGCGGATCGCGTCCGAGCACGCCGCTTTCCTGCCAGGAGCGGAGCAACTCCGCGGCGTGCTGGTACGGGTTGGCCGGCTCGTCGGGCTCGCCAAGGCTAGGTAGGTCGATGAGGACGGAGTTGAAGCGGCTCCGCTTGACAAGGGTTGCACGCTGGCTGGCATTGATCACGTCGTACGGCGGTGATATCACGTCGTCCAATTGCACTGGCGGCATGTAGCGGATACCGGGGAAGGGTTCGAAGCGGGGCATGCCATCTTGCGTACCACATCCAGACGACCAGCGTCGCGACGCATCCTCGTTCCGGCTGATGTACAGGAGAACTGCATGTGTCGTGAGCTGGGTAGGGCGGTTGGGCTCTCGGATGCGCTGTGGTGAGCACTGGTGAACATTGGCCGGCTGGAGTGCTCGTTGGCGTTGTGGCCGATGTCATTGTGGCCGATGTCATTGTGGCCGATGTCGTTGTGGCCGTCTGACGTGCAAGCCAGGTGTCAGGCGATTATGACCTGATGGCCTGGTGATGGTCTGGTGATGGCTGGGCGCCAAGTGATGGCCTGGTGATGGCTCGATGGTGGCTGGGCGCCAGGTGATGGTCTGGTGATGGTCTGGTGATGGCTGGGTGATGCCTGGTGATGGCCCAGCTCACCGAGCGTGTGGACCGGCTGTTGACCGCCTCGAGCATCGGGTCGACAAGCTCGGCGATCAGGTGACAGACGTGAAGGGCTGGCTGTTCGAGGACAAGGTGAACTATGACTCGCGGCGCTACCCGTACGGCGAGCTCTCCCAGGTGAAGTTGGTAAGAGGAGACGACTTGGAGAAGATGATCACGGAGCTCGACAGGCCCTCGGCGCTCACACCTGAGAGAAGCGGCGCCTGATCCGAACCGACCTGATCGCATATGCGCGCTCTGGATCCTCTGAGGCTCGTGTCAGAGTGGTAGGCGAGGTGTCAGCTACGGTGCACCTCGACGACTTGGACGGGGCGCATCAGAGCGCACGGATTATCTCCGAGCGTGGCCGAGAAGCTGCGGCGGTTGCCTTGGGGGCTGATCTCGGCGGCGACAGCGTCGCTCGTGAGGTGTTGAACGGAGAAGGAGCTCCAGCTCACCGAGGTTCTTTTAAGTCATCCAGCTGGATGCTCGTTTTCTGCGGCGCGCGCTGCGTTGCATTCTGCGGGGGCGTAAACTTCTGGCAAGCTCGACAGGTGCTTGCCGTGGCATGGATCAGCGCGTGGTCGGCATGACGGGAGGCATGATCAGCAGAAGGGAGTCTGATATGAGCAAGTCCACTTCCAGCACAGGTAGCAGGAGGGTGCGCAGGAAGCCCGCAGTTCGTGCAGGGTTGTCAGCTATCACCGTCCTGGCAGCTTCTGCGATGCTCATGATCGCCGCCGGCCTCGGTGCAGCCGCAGCGTTTTCTGCCTCACCAGCTGGAGCGAGCACTGCCAACACCTCGCTTCCCCCGGTGAACGTCTCGGTTCAGAACACCCCGACCGTGAACGTGGGCAACCTCCCGATCAACTCGGCTGGGCGCCTAAGGGTACAGAACGGCATAGGGACTAACGAGGTGTACCAATTTGGTGGCGGCGTATGGGGATACCAGGTGACCGCAGTGTGCAGTTCCTGCCAGCCGAACGTGATCACGCTCGCGAACATAAGTGGCCCGGGGCTTTTCTACGGCATGGCTTGGTGGGCCACCCAGACCGACTGCAGTGCTTTTGACGGCGTTACGAACCTCATCGTCGACGGGCACTACCTTCTGAACAATGCGTGGAGCAATTACGCGTGGCCTAATAATGTCGGCGGTGCTGACGTCAACAACAATATGTTCTTCGGTGGTCCCGGCAGCCCGCTCGGCGGCCAGCTCGCCGCCTGCAGTTCTCCTGCTGGTCACTATTATCCGCCGACTCCCATCCCGTTCCAGCATTCGCTTGTCGTGCAGATGTACCCGGCGCCGTGGTGGAACCAGCCTGGCGCTCAGATTTATCTTGGCGGAGAGGGCTGGTACTCGGTTGGCAACAGTCCGTAGGTCCGTAGGTCCGTAGGAATAGGCCGAGTCGTCTGAGCGACCCCTCACCATCACCGGTTCCACCACAGCACAGCGCACCGGTGGGCCCTGTTGCTGGTGGCCCACTTCTGGGGCGTTGACCGCGGTGCGGCGTTTGCTGTGGCGCCGGCTGGACCGCCTGAGGAGAACCGCGTCGTCGGTGGCCCAAACTTGGGCGTTTGCCGTATGATCTCCGGC
>JAJYWA010000078.1 GCA_021791755.1 Actinomycetes bacterium
GCGTTACGGCGGCTCCGAGCTCTCTGAGTCGAACATCGAGCACGCACTTGAGATCGCGGGGCTTGGTGAGGCGGTCCATCGCAAGTACAAGACGTACTCGAGCGGGATGCGCCAACGCCTCGGAGTAGCTCAGGCAATGCTCGGTAAGCCGGACCTGCTCCTGCTGGACGAGCCGACCACGGGCCTGGATCCGCAGCAGATGGTCGAGATCCGCGCGATGATCAGGTCGATCTCGGCGAGTGGGGTTACGGTGTTCCTCTCCAGCCACCTGCTCGCGGAGGTGGAGCAGGTGTGCACCCATGCCGCGATCATGAACAAGGGCCGCTTGGTGTCGGCGGGAACAGTAGAGCAACTCACATCCGGCGCGAACGTGGTCTATCTCGAAGTGGATGACACCTCCGGCGCCGAGAAGGCATTGGCTGCGGTGGCCGGCGTGCGCTCTGTCAATGGCCAGGATCCGGGGCTGGTGGTGGAGCTGGATGGCGTGGACCGGTCGCAGGTGGTCTCGGTGCTCGTGCATGCGGGTATCGGGGTTCGCACTGTCATGGCGCGCAACCGCCTGGAAGATGCCTTCTTGGAGATGCTGGGCTCTCACCCGGTCTCGGGCGAGGATGCGCCGCGAATGCCCGCTCCGCCGCCAACGGCTGCTGCGGGTCACCTTGCCGGCCAGGAGCAGGCACGATGATCGCAGTAGAGCTCGGTAGGCAGCTGAAGAGGGTGCGTACGTATGTGAGCGCGGCGATCCTCATCGTGATACCGGTGATACTCACGCTCGCGTACAAGTTCGGAAGTCGGCCGCATAAGGGTACGCATTCGGTCGTGGATCTGGCAAGCCACTCCGGGTTGAACCTGCCGCTGATCTCGCTGAGTGTGATGGGGCCGTTTCTTCTGGCCATCGTCGTGTCGGCGTTCGCAGGGGAGTCGATCGCAGGAGAGGCGACTTGGAGCTCACTACGCTACCTGCTGGTACGTCCGGTCAGACGGGGCCGGCTGCTGGCGGGCAAGCTCTTCGTCTCTTCGGTTCTTAGTTTCGCCGCGGTTGTCCTGGTCGTGCTGGCGAGCCTGTTAGCCGGCGTGATCGCGTTCGGGTGGCATCCAGTTGTCTCGGCTCACGTGTCCTCGTCGTCTGGGTTGGCGTTATCTGGTGTAAAAGTCGTAACGTTCTCGGAGCTTTCGGCACTTGGGCGGATAGCGCTCTCAATGGTGTATGTCGCATGGAGCCTGTCGTCGGTCGTGGCCTTCGCATTCATGCTCTCGACCATGACCGACAAGGCCTTTGGCGCTATCGCCGGTGGCGTGGGCTTCGCTGTGGTATCGCAGATACTCGATGCGATCACTGCGCTCGGGGGCGTCCGCTACGGCCTGCCTTCCCACTATCTTCAGGCATGGAACGGCTTGTTCGCGCAGCCTGCCGCAACCGCCGACATGGTGAGGGGCATTCTTGTGCAGGTACCGTACGTGCTGGTCTTCAGCGGGATCGCATGGTGGTGGTTCCGCCGCAAGGACATTGCAAGCTGAGCGGTCCCGCCCGAGCTCGCCGGGCTGATCAAGGTGCGCGGGCTGGCGCAGGTTCTCCGGTGGGCGCTTCAGGGCGCTACGGGGCTGGATCGCTCGATCGCCGCCAGCGCCAGGGCCACTGCTGACGCGGCGTCAGTGGCTCGTTCGATCGGGTCGTGGGTGGGATCTGAGCAGGGAGCGATCGCCGGGTCCTGAGTGACCAGCCAGGTTCGGATGCCTATGACTGGCTTGGCCATTTTCAGGGCAAGCGCGATCTCCGACAGCGTGCCGTGCTCTCCACCGATCGCGATCACTGCGTCCGCCGCCGACACAACGAGGGCGTTGCGGGCTTCTCCGAGCCCGGTGGCGATGGCTACCGTTACCCAGCGGTTCGCGGCGCGGCGATCGTTGCCGGGCAGGATCCCGACCGTCAGGCCGCCAGCGGATACTGCGCCGCGGCAAGCGGCCTCCATCGTGCCGCCGAGGCCTCCGCACACGAGGATCACGCCTGCCTCGCCGAGATATTGGCCGACCTGTTCCGCTGATTCGAGATCGCTTTGCGGCACGTCAGTTGCAGCGCCGACGACGGCCACGTGCACAGTTCGCGGGCCGGGCGGTGTCTCGACGCCTTGGTGCGGCATCATCGCGGCTTGCGGGCACGGGGGTCTGCGGTGTGATCTGAGCGATAACCGCGGCTGCTCGCGGTTGCGAAGCGAACCACGAAGACCGCCAGCACGGCGGTGAGGAAGATGAAGATCGAGAACACGATCCAAAAGGCCATGGTCAGCCTCGGCCCGTAGGCTCGTATAGCCGGGTCATCGACTCCAATCTTGTTCGTGGCTATCCTCGGCCGTATTTCTCAGCTCTTCGAGGACCTCCTCGTCGCTTACCGGGCGGAAGTCGTCGTAGTACTCGCTGACCGATCCGAAGCCGTGCACGGGCAGTATGCAGACGACCTCGTCTGCGATTCTCGCGATCTCCGCCAGCACCTCGAATGGCGCCACCGGCGCGGCTGCGACCACGCGGCGTGAGCCGTTGGCTACTGCCAGCTCTATTGCTGCAGTGATGGTGGCTCCAGTCGCTATCCCGTCGTCGACGATCACCAGCGTTCTGTTGGCGACGTCGACCTTCGTCTTGCTCGAGTGGTGAAATCGCTGCTCGTCAAGGTCGGCCATACGTAGCTCGCGGGCAATCGCATCGTCCACCACGTTGCTCGGAACGTTGCTCAGGCGCACTATCTCCGCGTTCTTGACCGTCAGGCCGCCGGCAGCCACTGCTCCTAATGCGAGCTCCTCATGACCCGGAAGGCCCACTTTGCGTACGACGAGAACGTCGAGGGGCGCTCCAAGATGTCTTGCCACGCAGCTCGCCACCGGGACGCCTCCTCGGGGGAGCCCGATTATCACGAGCTCGGGCTCGCCGCGAAGGTGCTCGAGCCTGTGGGCGAGTTGGGACCCTGCATCAAGACGATTGCGGAACCGGGTGGCGGCCGCAGGCGCAGTCATCTACGCTCGCCGCCCGACAGCCGCCGGACACCTGCAGCTCCGAACAGCTCTGCCGATTGCAGCCCCTGGGCTCTCGGGCGCGGCCCCAGCGGAGGGAGGGGGATTCGAACCCCCGGGGGCTTGCACCCCAAGGCTTTTCAAGAGCCTCGCATTCGTCCGCTCTGCCATCCCTCCTCGATCTTTCCATCCGGTCTTGCACGACAACCTTGCTGCCACCATATTGGCCGATCCAGATCGATAGTGCTTCCTCCGTTCATCATGTCCTGGCGGTGTCGCGCCGCAGGCGCCATGTGGCTCCGCCGGTGAAGATCGCGAGCCAGGTTACAAGGTTGGCAGCCCATGTCCAGTTGAACACGCCTTGGACGAGCGGGTAGTGAACGATCTCGTTCAGCCCGTACAGAGGTGTGTAGGCGGCGAGGTCGCGCAGCAGGGGAGAGAACTGGCTGAGTGGGATGAAGAGCCCTCCGCCGAAGGAGAACAGCATGAGAGAGAAGCCGATGATCTGCATCACGTTCTCCGAGGGAAGCAGGTAGCCAATGAAGAGCCCGAACGCGGCGAAGAGGAGTGACCCGATCCACAGGGATGCGCCTGTGATGATCCAGAGCTGTGTCGGCATCGATGGTTCGCGGGTGAGGATGCCGGTGAGGTAGATTGCGAGGACTGCGGCAAGGCCCAGGACGAGAGACGTCATCATCTTTATCACTACGTAGGCGGCTGCAGAGAGCGGCGTGATGCGAAGCTGGCGGCTCCAGCCCGCCAAGCGCTCGACCGAGACCATCGCTCCGCCGCTTGATGTTGCCAGCACGCTGCCGTACAGCGCCATCGAGATCATGATGTACGCGGACACGTTGCCAGACCCGACGCGCTTTGCCGCGTACATATGGTTCAAGCCGAAGATCAGGAAGAAGATGATCGGCACGATCACCGTGAAGATGATCGTCCTGCGGTTCCGGAGCATGCGCCGCACCTCTAGGCGCACGATCGCCGGTTTGAAGCCTCCCCAACGAGGGGCGCTGCGCTCGCCGACGCTGCGCTCGCCGACGCTTCGCCCCGGAACGCTGTTCCCGGGGACGGGGTTCCGAGCCTGCTCGATGTTCGAGGTGCTCAGCCGCTCCACGGCGTCGCGCCTTCTGCGGCGGGCTCGCTACCACTCCGAGCGGGCCCATCCCCGGTGAGGGCGAGGAACGCCTCCTCGAGGCCGAGGGAGGTGATCTCGAGGTCCCGGGCTGGGGTCTCGTTCAGGAGGTAGCGTGCCACGCGGTCGCTTTGTGCGCAGTGGATGATAACGCTGTCGCCGCGCCGTTCAACACTGCTCACGCCTGGGAGCGCCCCGATAGCGGTCTCATCGGGGTCGGCCAGGGTCGCTCGCACCGTACGGCCGGCTGCGAGCGCCTTCACCTCTGCGGCAGTCCCGTCAGCTACTATCTCGCCCTTGCGTACGAGCACGACGCGGTCAGCGTAAGCGTCAGCCTCCTCGAGGTAGTGCGTGGCGAACACGATCGTGCGCCCGAGGTCGGCATCGTGGCGGATGGCTGTCCAGAAGTTCCGGCGACCTTCAACGTCTAATCCCTGGGTCGGCTCGTCGAGGATGAGCAGCTCGGGATCGGGGAGGAGGGCCATTGCGAACCTCAGGCGTTGCTGCTCGCCTCCGGAGCACTTACCCACCAGCCGGTTGGCGATGCCAGCGATCCCTGCTCGGTCCATGACCTCCTGCGCTGGACGCGTCCAGGTGAACAAGTTGGATATGTAAGCAACGGTCTCGGCGACCGTCAAGTCCTTCAGTAGCCCGCCGGTCTGGAGGATGGCCGAGACGATGCCTTTGCCCACAGCCTGGCGGGGCGCCATGCCGTAAACTTCGACCTTGCCGCTGGTGGGCTCGGACAGCCCGAGGACCATGTCAATGGTCGAGGTCTTGCCTGCTCCGTTCGGGCCGAGAAACGCCACGACCTCACCGGGCGCGATCGTCAGGCTGATCTCTCGGACCGCCTCGACCGCCCCGAATCGCTTGCTTGCCGACCGGAGAGCGATGGCAGGCGCGCCACCACGAAGCGCTTGCTTGCCGACCGGGCCTTCGCCACTCCGAAGCGGTGGTTCCCGGGTGATCATCGCCTCGACGCTACCAAATCTGCCGGGACATCCCTTGGAGAAAATGCAGGGGCCGCCGGGCATACCCTGGGTCAGCTGCAGGGCTTGCAGCCACTGGCAGCGATCATCCTGGCCCGCTGGCAGCCACTGGCCTGGCCTGGCCTATCCGTGCCACCGGTCAGAGCTCTACTATGACCTTCCCGTTGTGGTCTCCGGTGAACAGGAGGTTCAAGGCGCTGGGGGCGTGGTCGAGCCCATGGACCACATGCTCCAAGTGCTTCAACCTTCCGGCATCTATCCAGCTCATCATCTCCGAGCGGGCATCGGGGAACTGGTCGATGTAGTCAAGGATGATGAATCCTTCCATGCGGCCGCGTCTTGGAATAAGGATCCTGTAATTGCGCAGCCCGGCGGGTGGTCCGGGGTCGTTGTAGGTGGATATGGCGCCGCACAGCGCCACCCGGCCTCGCATCGCCAGCTGCGCGAGGCAGGTGTCGAGGATCGCACCGCCCACGTTGTCGAAGAACAGATCGATGCCGTCCGGGCATGCCTCCCGTAGGCGGGCTGTGACATCGTCGGTCCGGTAGTTCACGGCGGCGTCGAAGCCGAGATCGTCGCAGATCCACCGGCACTTCTCGGCTGTACCCGCTATGCCGACGACCCTCGATGCGCCCTTGATCCTAGCGATCTGGCCAGCGGCCGAGCCTGTAGCCCCACCGGCCCCCGACACGACAACTGTGTCACCGCGCACTATCCGGCCAATGTCCACCATTCCGAAGTACGCCGCGAGACCGGTGATCCCCAGAGCGCTGAGAGCCACCAGCGGGTCCGTGCCTGCCTGGAGGACCTCCATCGCGCTCGTCTCCGCCGGACCACCAGATCCTGCGACGACGTAGTCCTGCCAGCCGGTCATCCCCATCACCAGGTCACCTTCGTTGTAGCGGTCCGTATGCGTCTTGATCACCCTGCCGACACCAAGGCTACGAACCACGCCGCCGAGTGGAATCGGTGGGAGATATCCCGCCGCGTCGTTCATCCAGGTGCGAATCGTGGGATCGATCGACAGGTACAGCACCTTCACCAGCGCCTCGCCGCTGCCAGGTTCAGGAACCTGGACCTGCTCGATTCGCAGGTCCTCTTCCCGGACCATTCCTGACGGCCGCTGCGCGAGCAAGACCCTCCGGCTGATGCCAGGCGTCATCGCGGTCTCCTTTCCGTTCGACCCAGTTCACCCGCCCTACGCGCTTCGGCTTCTCTGTCTAGGGCCTCATCCTGGTCGTTCGCTCCGGCTGCCGGGTCGGGGACATGAGCTGTGCCCCCCTGAGACGTGATGCGAGACGTTATGCGCCGTTCGACGATGAACGCCAAGAAGGGCACGAAGCCGGCCCCTACCATCGCCATCATCTGCGGGATGCTGAAGCGGGCCCGTCGGGCAAGATCCAAGGCGGTGAGAAGGTAGACGATGTAGAGCATCCCGTGCACAGGGCCCACGATCTTCACCACCGCCGGCTCGCCAGCTCCGTACTGAAGCGGCACCCCCACGAAGACCAAGACGATGAGCCCGATGCCGACGATGTACGCCATCGCCCGGTAGCGGACCAGTGCACCGTTCATCGTTCGCCCCAGGGATCGCGCCACGTCTTCGACTTCCCGCCTGCTCCAAGAGATGCGAGGTACCTGTTGTAGGCTATGAGCTCCTCATCTCCGGGGTCGGGCTGAAACGCGGTGCGCTCTGTGCTCGCTCGAGCATTGGCTTGCGATTCCTTTGCTGCTCGCCGCTGCCGCCTGCGGTCCTCGAGCTGCTCCGGATCCTCGTGGACAAGCTGCCACCACATGACGATCGCGATCACCGCGAACACTGGCCACTCGACTGTATAGACGAAGCTCAGATCGTTCCCGGAGAGTGCGACCGTCATCTGCCACCAGCCGGCGATCAGGCAGCCAGGAGCTACGATCATCACGGCCAGGTGAGCCAACAAGGCCCGGGGCGTGAACCATCGTGCTCTCATGATCAATGATCCTACCGGTGCACGAGCCCACAGGCGATCGCACCAGCAGGTTGAGGAGGCGGGTGCTACGTTCTCGGGTGGATGGCAAGAGAGGTTGCGGAGCTTCGAGAGCGCGACGAAGATGTTGACGAAGCAGCAGGTGAGCGCTACGCCGTAAGTGCGGAGCCGCTACTGCACAAGGGCCTTCTTTTCCTTCCGTCGGATCCGCCGCGTGACGGGCGCTTCGTCTCCTACGAGGTCTCCTACGAGGTCTCCTACGAGGTCTCCTACGGGCTCGACGCGGCGTCGGCAGGCGAAGCCGCGACCGTTGAGGTTGTCCTCGCTCGGGGGGCGTCGGTACGGCGCCGGAGTGTCGCCGCGGATTTCCTGACCATAGCGGAAGCCCTGCCGGTGCTGCTTGCTGCCGATCCCTCGGTCTGCAGCCCGGCTGTGGCTGCCTGGAAAGCCGCGCTCGGTGCGGGGCTGGGGGTGCTTGCTCGAGGAAAGCTGGTCCCGGCTGTGACACCCGCGGGATGGGACTGCTGGCGCGCGAGCCCGCTCGACCACGGCGACACGAGATTGATCTCCGCCTTGGCTGCGGCGATGCCCCCGGCCGGTCACTGCATCGCGGCGCCGGGTGTCTCCCCGCTCACCGTGGCTTCGCCCGAGAATCTCATCCGCTGCCTCTGGGACGCTCTCGCCGACGCGCTGGTGCGTACGCCGGCGGCGTCGCTCATCGCTGGCGGCGCAGACATCTTCGCAGGCGTCGGCGTCTACGAGGCTGGAGGCCATGCCTCCTGGCTTGCCGAGGCAGGCCGCGGGCTGGAAGCAGGAGCGCGGGTTGGGCTGCGCATCGAGCTGGCTGGCATGGCCTCGGCCAGGGAGGATGGCGTCGCGGACGGCGCAGGAGACGGCCGGGGGAGGCTCCGAGGAGCCTCCTGTCGGCCGGGATCGAGCTTTACAGGCCTGCGGGGCTTCTCTCTGACGGGCTGTCTCTGCGGCTCAGCGTGGCGACGGCGAGCCCGCCGAAGACCGAGGGAGCCGGCTTCTCGTTGAAGGAGGTGTTGCGGTTCCAGTGGAAGGTTGCGCTCGCCGGCGATGAGCTGACCGACGAGGAGATGGCGCAGCTGGCTGACGCGAAGAGGTCGATCGTACGCATCCGCGGCCGGTGGGTCGCTGTCGACCCCGGCCTCTTGGCCAAGCTTTGTGACCGTCGCAAGCTTCGCGATCGGTCTGTAGCCGCCGTCGAAGCCCTCGGCATGCTGCTGGAGGGATCGGCAGAGGTGGATGGAGATCTCGTGGAGGTGGTCGCCGAGGGCGCCGTTGCGGACCTGGTCGAGAGGTTGCGGCGTGTGTCTCGCCGCTCGGTGAAGCTCGGCAGAGCTCCAGGGCTCGAAGGAGAGCTGCGTCCTTACCAGGAGCGCGGGGTCGCGTGGCTTCACCAGATGTGCGAGCTGGGGCTGGGCGGGTGTCTGGCCGACGATATGGGTCTCGGTAAGACGGTCCAGGTGATCGCGCTCCATCTCCACCGGGTGGCCGGAACCCGTGACGGAGGTCCCACCCTCGTTGTGTGCCCGACCTCGCTGCTCGGCAACTGGGTTCGCGAGGTCAACAGGTTCGCTCCCCGCACCCCGGTTCGCCGTTACCACGGTCCGGATCGCACCCTGGAGGGCATAGTGCCCGGCGAGATCACGGTCACCTCGTATGGGATTGCCCGCCGCGATCGGGAGGCACTGGCGAAGGCGGGTTTTTCTCTGATGATCGCCGACGAGGCGCAGCACGCGAAGAACCCGCTCTCCGACACGGCCCGGGCGCTGCGCGCCATCGGCGGTGGCGTGCGTATCGCCTGCACCGGGACGCCGGTGGAGAACAGGTTGACCGAGCTCTGGTCGATCATCGATTGGACCACGCCTGGGCTGCTCGGCCCCATGGAGCACTTCCGTAAGACGGTTGCGGTACCGATCGAGGCGCGGCGCGACCCTGATGTCACCGAGCGGCTCCATCGTACGGTGCGCCCCTTCCTTCTCAGACGCACGAAGACTGACCCCGAGATAGCATCTGAGCTGCCGGAACGTATTGTGACGGACCATTTCGTGGGTCTCACGTCAGAGCAGGCGACGCTGTACGAGGCAGAGGTCCGCGAAGCCCTTGACGCGATCGCTGAAGAGACCGGGATCGCCAGGCAGGGACTGGTGTTCCGCATGCTCACTGTGCTCAAGCAGATCTGCAACCACCCTGCGCAGTACCTCGGAGAGAAACAGTCTCTCGCCGGCCGTTCGGGCAAGCTGGCAGCGCTCGAAGAGCTCTTGGACGTCATCGTCGCCGAGGGCGAGTCGGCGCTCGTGTTCAGCCAGTACGTCACGATGGGCGCGTTGATAGAGGCGCGCCTCGCCGAGCTGGGGATCGGAACCCTGTTCCTCCACGGCAGCGTACCGGTCAAGCGGAGGGAAGAGATGGTGGCCCACTTCCAGGCGGGACGCGCCCCTGTCTTCCTGCTCTCGCTCAAGGCTGGTGGTGTCGGCCTCAATCTGACCCAGGCGACGCATGTCATCCACTACGACCGCTGGTGGAACCCGGCCGTCGAAGATCAGGCGACTGATCGAGCGCATCGTATCGGCCAGACCCGCTCGGTTCAGGTGCACCGGCTCGTCGTTGAAGGCACCCTCGAGGACCGCATCGCAGCGCTGCTGGAGCGTAAGCGGGAACTTGCGGGAGCGGTGGTGGGCGACCAGGAGGCGTGGATCTCGAAGATGTCCGATGGCGATCTGGCGGATCTCGTCCGGCTGGGGTCGCCCGATGCCGGGCGCGATCGACGTTCGTCCCGCAAGTGGAAAGTGTCTTCACGGCGAGGGGGGAAGCCGTGAGCGGGCGCTCGTATGAGAACTGGGAACATTGGCCGAGGAAGGAGCCGCGACGGCCAGGGTCGGGGCCCCGCCGGGGCAAGGGACGCCAGCCCTTTGGGGTCACGTGGTGGGGGAAAGCATGGGTCGAGGCTCTCGAGCAGCGCGCCCGTCTCGATCCGAACCGTCTTCCCCGGGGGCGGACCTATGCGCGGGCGGGCGCCGTAGCGGGCATACAGATAACGCCTGGCCGTGCGGAGGCTCCTGTGCAGGGCTCACGTCGCAAGCCTTACCAGGTCACCGTGCGAGTCCGGCAGTTCGAGTCGTCGGAGTGGGAGACCGTGCTGGACGCCCTCGCCTCTCGTTCTGGGCATGCAGCGGCTCTTCTGGATGGCGAGCTTCCGCCAGAGGTCGCGGAGGATGTGCGTGCCACGGGGCTGGATCTTCTTCCAGGGATGGGCGAGGTGTGCCCGACCTGCTCTTGCCCAGATTGGGCGGAGCCGTGCAAGCACGCTGCGGCTGTGTGCTATCTGGTGGCCGACTCGCTTGACGAGGACCCGTTTCTCCTGTTCCAGCTTCGGGGCAAGAGCCGCGAGGAGTTGGTTGCCGAGCTACGCCGGCTCCGGCGCCGTGACGGGGACCTTCCGGGAAGGTCGTCCAGTGACGTGGTGGACCCGGCTGTCTCCTGGGCGGTCGATCCGGGAGTGCAGGCCCGCGAAGCGTGGGGACGCACACCAGCGCCGCTTCCGGTGATCCCGGCGCCCCCCCGTGCTCCGAGCAGGCCAGTTGTTCTCTCCGCCGATCCGCCGGCCGGCTCAGGCATTGTCCCGCGAGCGCTCCGGTTGCTCGCCGCCGAAGCGGCGCGGCGCGCTTGGGAGATGGAGCGGGGCAGCAACGAGACCGGGCTCGGGCTCACCGTGGAAGAGGACGTCGCGCGTTGGGCCGCTGCACTGCTGCCTGGCGCCAGCGGCGGGTGGGCAGCCCATGTCGAGCTGGACTTGGATGCCTTCGCGGCGCTGGCCGGCATGCGTCCTCAGGATCTCCTTCGGCGGGCTCTCGCTTGGTCTGCCGGCGCGAAAGAGGGCCTCTTCGTCCTGATCGCGAGCTGGGATCCCGCGTCGGACCTCCTCGCCGCTGGGCGCAGGGTGCTCGGCCCTGGAGTCCGGGCTTCCCGTAACCGCCTCACCAACGGTGACCGCCAGCTGCGTCTTGGTCGCGACGGCCGGTTCTACCCTTATGCGAAGGTACGCGGGAGATGGCATCCAGACGGGCGGGGACTGGAGACCGCAGAGCTAGCGTCAGCGCAGTCCTGGCAATCGCGGAGCTGACGCCACCGTGTGAGCCAGGTGCGTGACGCCACCGTGTGGGCCGCGATGAAGTGCGCAGTGCGCGTGCTGGTCAGCGTGCAGAGTCGATCGATGCGATCACCGATTCTGGATCGCTGCATCCTACGATCCACTCGTCGTGGTTCGCTTCTTCGAGGTCTACTCGGATGCCGCGCGGCGTGTCGTGGTGTACGACGGCGAAGATCTTGTGCCCGCGCGTCCGAAACGTGCCCGCCTCGAAGCTTCCTGGAAGTCGCGCCCCGAACTTGAAGCCGGTGTCGGCGGGCGCATGCGCGTCATCCAGCACGGACAGACCTTTCACTGATGAGAGAGGGACGCTAAGGTCGCCATGGACGGCTTCGGCCTTCTCGAACTTTGTGAGGCGAAGAACCAACTGGTCACCTTCGACTAGCAGATCTGCCATCTCGTCCTCCTTCGATCCCGACGACTCTCGGCGAGCCCGACGCTCTCGGCTATCCCGACGCTAACACAGCGGCCCGGACGCTGATCCGCCAGCGAGCTGCAGGAACGATGCGGGCACTGAGCAATGGTAGGTTGTGGAGATGCGTGACGCGATGAGCCGTGACGGCCGGTCTGGGAGTCGCGGCGCTACCCATGGGAGCCGGCGCGAGGCGCCTTCGCTGGCGAGACGAAGGCAGGGCCAGACGGCGCAGCCTACCCCAGGGCGGCGGACATTGGCCGATCAAGGCCGCGAAAGGGGTACGGCCACAGGGCGCGGTACGGCCCAAGGGCGCGGTACGGCCCCAGGGCGGCGGACAGGCCAAGGCCGCGGTACGGCCCCAGGCCGCGGTACGGCCCCAGGGCGAGGTACGGCCCCAGGGCGAGGTACGGCCACAGGGCGCGGTACGGCCACAGGGCGCGGTACGGCCACAGGGCGCGGTACGGCCCCAGGGCGGCGGACATTGGCCGATCAAGGCCGCGA
>JAJYWA010000079.1 GCA_021791755.1 Actinomycetes bacterium
TTGGCAGGTTGAAGCTCAACGACGCGAGTTTCAGCTTCGCCCCCGAGACGTCGGCCGCGCTCGGGTTTGGATTTCGCTGCGGCTTTCTCGGGCTGCTCCACATGGACATCGTGCGTGAGCGTCTCGAGCGGGAGTTCGGGCTCGAGCTCATCGCGACGGCTCCGTCCGTTATGTACCGTGCTCACCTGGGATCTGGGACGATGGTTGAGGTGGAGAACCCCAGCGCGATGCCTGGCGGGGGAGAGATCGACTTCGTCGAGGAGCCGATGCTCATGGCTACGATCCTCACCCCCGCGGAGAGCCTCGGGGTTGTGATGGATCTGTGCCAATCGCGCAGGGGAGAGTCGATGAAGATGGAGTACCTGTCGCCCGAGCGCGTCGAGCTTGTGTACAGGATCCCGCTCGCAGAGGTCGTGGTCGACTTCTTCGACAGCCTCAAAGGCCGCACCAAGGGGTACGCGAGCCTTGACTACGATCCGGCAGGGTACTCGGTGGCGGATGTGGTGAAGGTGGACATCCTGCTCAACGGCGTGCCGGTAGACGCGTTCAGTACGATCGTGCACCGCACGAAGGCCCACGCCTATGGCAGGCGGATGGCGGCGAAGCTTCAGGAGCTGATCCCGCGCCAGCTGTTCGACGTGCCCGTTCAGGCAGCGATCGGCGGGCGCATAGTGGCTCGCGAGACCGTTAAGGCGAAGCGCAAGGATGTCGTGGCAAAGTGCTACGGCGGCGACGTGACGCGCAAGCGCAAGCTCCTCGAGAAGCAGAAGGAAGGCAAGCGGAAGATGAAGAGCATAGGCCGGGTGGAGGTTCCCCAGGAGGCATTCATCTCCGCGTTGAGGCTCGGCTCCTGAGCTTCTCGGCGAGCACGTGTAGCGCTGCAGCGTGAATCCTCCTGGAGCCTGTTCTGGCCGCCTTCGATATGCCGGCTCGGGGAGCCTTGCTGAGCGCCTTGAGCACCAGGGGTCGCCTGCTCGACCCCGCCGGTTCGCTGGCCGATAGGTCGCCCACCGACCATCCGCTTGCCTACGAGAAATGCGCCAAGGGCCACGACCAGGTAGCCGACGTAGACGATTACCTGGAGCGAGGTGGGGTGGCTAGCGTACCCGAAGAAGGTGTGAAATATGTCGCCGAGGGTGGAGCTCTCCCGGAGTATCGAGCTCGAGCTCCAGAGGGGATGATCGAGGATGGTGATCCAGCGAAGCTGCTGCAGGTTCTCCACCGCGTCTGCGAGGAGGCCGGCTGCGAATACCATGAGCAGGGTACCGACGACCTTGAAGAACATGGACAGGTTGAGCCTCCGTCCAAGCTTGTACACGGCGGCGGCTATAGCGAGGGCCAGCGCCAAGCCGAGTACGGCGCCGAGCAGGATTCCCTTGGTCGAAGTCGCGAATATGATTGCCAGCGTGAAGACGGCAGTCTCCAAGCCTTCCCTCCCGACAGCTTGGAACGCGAGCGCTCCAATCCCGAACCTAGCGCCGCGTGACAGCGCGATCTCGCTTCTGGAGCGAAGCTCGGATGAGATGGTTCGGCTGTGCTTGTGCATCCAGAACGTCATATAGGTGAGGAGCGAGGTGGCCACGAGGTAGGTAGCGGTCTCGAAGATCGTCTGCACGCGTGAGCCGGAGTACGCCCTGATGGTAAAGTAGGCAGCGACGCCGCCTGCGGATGCGAGGAGCACGGCTGCAGCCACCCCCGCGAAGACGTCCCGGAAGTGCCGCCGCTGGCCCGTCTGGTCCAGGTACGAAAGGAGGATCGCCACTATCATGCTGGCCTCGATCCCTTCACGCAGGAAGATGACGAAGGCGGCTACCATCGGGTAGCTCGTGCCCGAGTCCTGGTCCTGGACCGATCTGGGTGTTGCGCCGACAGCCGTTGGGCCGGCAGGAGGGCTGAGCTCTCGGACGCCGTTCGCGTCTGCGTTGTCGGCGCGGTTCGTCGGCCGGTTGGCCATGGTATGCGCCTGGCATGGAGCCAGCCAGTAGAATTGACTTGGAGCACGGGCCACGGAGGCCATAGAGAGGACACGGTAAAGCCGAATCTAGCAATGTTGGACGAACGCAAAGCAGCAATCCTTGAGACAGTGGTCAGCGAGTACATCACAACGGCGCAGCCTGTCAGCTCGTCGCATGTCGCGAGCGTGCCTGGAGTCGGCGTGTCCGCGGCCACGGTGCGTAGCGAGATGGTGGTGCTGGAGGCCGAAGGATATCTGATCCAGCCCCATACGAGTGCAGGGAGGATCCCAACGGACAAGGGCTACAGGTTCTTTGTCGACCGTCTCGTCTCCCCGGTCAGATTGAGGACGCCACAGCAGCGCATCGTGGAGGGCTTCTTCGCCAGCGCGCGCGGCGAGCTCGACGGGATGCTGGAAGACGCGTCGCGGCTTCTTGCACGCCTCACTGACTGTGCCGCGGTGGTCACCGGACCAGTGGTTGACACCGCGGAGGTCCGCTCGGTCCAGTTCGTGTCGATGAGCCAGCGCGTATTGATGGCGATAGTGGTGCTCTCCAGCGGAGTAGTGGAGAAGCGGACTCTAGAGCTCGAGCACGAGATCACCGATGAGGTGTGCGCGGCTGCATCGTCCTACCTCAGCGAGCATACGAAGGGCCGGCATCCTGCGAGCCTCGACGAAGGTCTACGCGATCTTGACCCAGCCGGTCTCGACGGGAGCGACAGCAGGGATGAGCGGCTCCTGGTCGCAGCGGGTCTTGACTTCTTGGCTGAGATCGGCGCGGCGGGTGAGTCTGAACAGGTGTACGTGGAGGGCGCCTCCCGGATGGTGCCGGCGTTTGATGCGCTCGACACGGTGCAGTCGGTCATCGAGACCCTCGAAGAGCACTGCCTGATGACCTCGCTTTTCAGGCGCTTGATGGGTAGTGGCCAGTCGGTTGCGATCGGAGGGACAGAGCACGGAATGCAGCCCCTGTCGAGATGCGCGGTGGTGGTGGCTCCGTACGATGCCGCTTCCGGAGAGCATGGGGCGGTGGGACTTCTTGGCCCCACGCGCATGGACTATCGCCTGGCGCTTGCCGCTGTCGCGGCCGTCGGCGGTGGCATCGCTCGTCGTCTGGCGCTCAGCTCATAGGACGCGTGAGGAATGGGAACTGACTTCTACGCTTTGCTCGGCGTCGGCAGGAACGCCACCGATGACGAGATCAAGCGCGCCTACAGGAAGCTCGCTCGCCAGCTGCACCCGGATGCTAACGGTGGGGACGTGGCTGCTGAGTCTCGGTTCAAGGAGGTCGCGCTGGCCTATGAGACGCTGCGGGATCCCGAGCGCAGGCGACGCTATGACATGTTCGGGCCCGACGGGCTAAGGGGGGCGCCGGGGGATGGGATGGATCCGGGCAGTATCTTCGGTAGTGGCATCGGAGACATCTTCGACGCGTTCTTCGGCGGCGGCTCGGCGGCGACCTCGTGGTCCCACCAACAGTCCTCCGCTCGCGGCGAGGACGCCGAGGTGAAGCTTAGCATCGACTTTGCCGAAGCGGTCTTTGGTGCGAAGAAGCAAGTGAGGCTTCGGCTCGCCGTCGTCTGCGACGCCTGTGGCGGCAGAGGCGCTCGTGCGGGTACGGCTGCGGCCAGGTGCCCTGACTGCAGCGGCAGCGGTCAGGTGCGCCAGCTGCGGCGCACGATGCTCGGCCAGATGGTGACGGCGAGCGCGTGCCCTAGGTGCCAGGGCTTCGGCGAGGTGATCCCGAGCCCGTGCCCGGCCTGCTCCGGGGACGGCAGGGTCAGGCAGGATCGGAGCCTTGATGTTGACGTTCCTGCTGGAGTAGACAGTGGCAACACGCTTCGCATATCCGGGCGCGGGGCAGCCGGGCTGCGCGGCGCTCCCCCTGGCGACCTCTATGTTCATCTGGATGTCAGCCCTCACCCGAGCTTCGTGCGAAGCGGGTTCGACATCGAGCACGTCATGCACATACCGATGACCCAGGCCGCTCTTGGAGCTCGCTTGAGCATCGAGACGCTGGATGGGACCGAGGAGATCGAGGTGCACCCAGGCACTCAGAGCGGGACCACCATAGCGCTAAAGGGACGCGGCATACCGCACCTGAGAGGTCACCGACGGGGAAACCTGATCGTTCGGATCATCGTAGATACCCCGCTCCAGCTAACCAAGACCGAGGAGGAGCTGCTCCGGCGTCTCGCGAGAGAGCGTTCCGAGGAGGTTCCGGAGCTTCACGAGGGCATCCTCTCGAAGCTCCGCTCGACGAGGAGCTGAACTGTCCGTGTCGCAGCTCGCAGGCGGCCCGGCGCTCTTTGGCGCTGCAGCCCACGTCTTCGTGGTCGAGCTAGCTCCCCGTGGCGCTGATCTTCTCGATGTCGACGAGCGCGACTTCCACCATCTGGCGAATGTGATGCGGCTCAGGGAGGGCGAGATCGTCACGGTGTCGGATGGTATGGGCAGTTGGCGTAGGTGCATCTATCGTGCTCACTTCTCGGCGGAGCATGACCATGCGAATCATTTCAGGGCGCTGGAGCCGGCTGGCCCGGTGATCTTCTCCGCCGCTGCTCAACCTCCGATCACCGTTGGGTTCTCTCTGCTCAAGGGAGATCGCACCGAGTGGGTCGTCCAGAAGCTGACCGAGCTCGGGGTGGACCGGATCATTCCGTTGATCACCCAGAGGACCGTCGTGCGATGGGATGAAGCGAAGATCGAGAGGCAGATGCAGCGTCTGGGGTTGGTCGCGAGGGAGGCGGCGATGCAGTCGAGGCGAGTGCGGATTCCAGCGCTGCACGAACCGGTTCGCGCCAGCGCGGTCGCGGAGATGATGTTCCACTCTTGTGGGGACGCTGCAATGCTAGAGCGCGGAGGTGGGCCTCTGTCGCTTGCGACGCCGTTTGTCCTGGTTGGCCCGGAGGGAGGGTGGACTCCAGAGGAGGCCGAGCTAGGTATGCCGTTGGTGGCGGCCGGTGACGCGGTGCTGCGCTCCGAGACCGCAGCCGTCTCGGCTGCATCTATTCTCTGCGGGCTGCGCGCAGGTAACATAGCGCTGCCTGAGCCGTTGTCGGGATAGTCTTTCGACGTGTCCCGACGCGTCCCAGAGGCGCGATGAAATCCGTCGAGATGGCGTCGAGACACGCTAACGTAGGTAAATTATGGTCGTGGTTGCAGATGAGAGGACGGTCATCGCGGACCAGCTAGGGGTTATTGGAGCCGGCAGCGATTTGGAGCCAGGCGAGCAGGGGTACAACGAGGCTCTAGGCGTGAGGATCCGCGCGGTTCGCGTGCAGCTGGGGCTCTCGCTCCAAGCCGTCGAGACGCTGTCGCGCCAGGAGTTCAAGGCGTCGGTTCTAGGCGCGTACGAGCGGGGGGAAAGGTCTGTGTCGGTGGCGCGCCTACAGCGCCTCGCTCTGGTCTACAAGGTGCCTCCCGGCCAGCTGTTGCCACGCCTCGAGCAGGAGGTGAAGTCGTCGAGCACGGGCGCCATGGCTGGCGGGGGCGACGGGGAAGACCTGCTTGCGGCAGATGACAGGGAGCCAGACCCCGTACCAGCTGATCGCCTTGGAGCAGGCAGGAGAAAGCGGCGTGTCGAGCGTGGCGGGCGTGTTGATGGTGGGGGGCCCGAGTGGAAAACGCCTACTCCCCGGGGCGGTGAGGTCGGCGCGGGGCCGCGTGAGACGGCGAGCGAAGGAGGTGGCAAACCGCCGGTTGCGGCCGAGGAGAAGGTCACCGTGGATCTCTCGGGGCTGGAGAAGCTCATGGGGCCGGAGCACGAGGCTCTCCGCCGCTACGTGGAGATGCTCCAGGTGCAGCGCCAGGACTTCAACGGACGCGTGCTCACGATTCGTTCCGAGGATCTTCGTGCCTTGGGCTGCATCTTTGGCGTCGTACCTGGCGAGATGGTCGATCGGCTGAGCGCACTGGGGATCCTTGCGACTGATTGAGGGATCCCCGTCAGTGATCAAGAGGCGCCGAGGCACTGTTCTGGAGCGCGGCTCGTGGCATGGAAGGAAGGTCGACACTCGGCCGGCCTGGCCTCTTGCTGGCGCTGGTCATCGGTGTATGAGCGGTGGTATACCATTGTGCATGAGCGATCTGTTGGTCATCTCTTGCTGATTTCGCGACCTGGACGGGATGGGCATATAATTACAGCCATGGACTTAGTGGTAGCAGCGGGTGTTGACGGTCTGGAGGCAGGTATAGATGGCTGACCACGAGACGGACGGCGGCGAGATGCCGCATGGGTCTACGAGAGGTTCAGAGCCCGGGGATCGGCCAGTGCCGATCCGGTGGATGAGCACGACGGAGGCTGCGGAGTTCCTGGGCGTGACGCTCCGGACCCTCTACCGGTTCATCGACTCCGGCGACCTTGCGGCCTTCAAGTTCGGCCGGGTGATCAGGCTGCGCGCTGACGACGTGGAGACCTTCATCGAAGCTTCCAGGATCGCGCCTGGCTCTTTGGACCACCTCTATCCTGATACGAGGGCGCGAGCTGCCGACGTCGGCAGGAGCCAATCCCCGGTTGAGACCTGATACGCTCGGATCACTGTCATGACGGGCGGCGATGCCGCTCAACTGGCAAGCGATTGCCTCTTTTGCCGCGTACTTCTGGGCGATGTTGGATCGACCGAAGTGATGTCGACAGCGGGCACGTACGCATTCCGTGACATCAACCCCGTGGCCCCGGTCCACGTTCTGGTGATCCCACGCAGGCACATTCCCCACGCGGGCGACCTGCGCCCCGAAGACGCGGATGTCCTTGCCGAGATGATGCGCACGGCGAAGGATGTAGCCGTCGCAGAGGGAGTCGGCGAGAGCGGTTATCGCCTGGTGCTCAACGTGGGCGCCGACGCGTTGAACACGGTGCCGCACCTGCACCTGCATGTTCTGGGTGGCCGCAAGATGGAATGGCCGCCGGGTTGAGGTCGTTCGGCCCGCGCAATGTGTGGAACACAGGCCATTATCCGTGAAGATCGAGGTCCCAGGTAATCACCTGATGATCGATCTGGTTGGACAGGGAGACGAGTTGTTGCACCAGGTCGAGGAGGCGTTCAGCGATGTCCACATCCTGGTGCGAGGCAACGTGATCACGATCGAGGGAAGCCAGGCGGAGCAGGCAGGGCGCTTGTTCAAGGAGCTGCTGCTCCTCTTGGAGCGCGGTCATGGCTTGGATGCAGCGAATGTGAACCGGAGCATCGAGATGGTAAAGGACGATGTAAGCCCTTCGGAGGTTCTCTCGACCGAGATCCTGCGCTCGGCGCGCGGCCGGCTTGTGCGTCCGAAGACTCACGGCCAGAAGCGTTACACAGACGCCATAGCGGCCAATATCGTGACCATCGGCATAGGTCCGGCGGGCACGGGCAAGTCATACCTTGCGGTGGCGCTGGCGCTTCAGTCCCTGCAGGCCAAAGAGGTGAACAGGATCATCCTTACCAGGCCGGCCGTCGAAGCCGGAGAGAGGCTCGGCTTCCTGCCCGGAGACCTCATGGCGAAGGTCGATCCGTACCTGCGCCCGCTCTATGACGCTCTGTACGATCTGCTCGGAGTCGACGGCGCAAGCCGTCTGATGGAACGTGGCGTGGTGGAGGTGGCCCCGCTTGCCTTCATGAGAGGCCGCACCCTCAGCTCCAGCTTCATCATCCTCGACGAGGCGCAGAACACGACGCCTGAGCAGATGAAGATGTTCCTTACCAGGATTGGTTTTCACTCAAAGGTCGTCGTTACGGGCGATGTCACCCAGATCGATGTCGCCGCCGTGCGCTCGGGGCTCGTGGGGCTCGAAGAGGTGCTGCGCGACGTAGATGATGTCGCGTTCGTCCGGCTGTCGCGCCGCGACGTGGTGCGTCATCGTATCGTCGCCGACATCGTGTCGGCGTACGAGCGCTCTGCCGGCTCCAGCGTGTAGACGATGCTGGAGGTGTCGGTCTCCGACGTGCAGGCAGAGCGTCCCGTCGATGCCGCGAGGTGGGAGAGGTTCGTTGTGAGGGTCCTGGAGCGCGAGGGCATCCGAGCGGACGCGGAGCTCGGCATCGCGTTCGTGAGAGAGGACGAGATCGCCGAGATGAACGAGCGCTACCTTCACCGTCAAGGTCCGACCGATGTGCTCGCGTTCCCGATCGATGGCCCAGATCGCGCTGTAGCGGCCGGTCCAGGTCCGCCCGCGGTCCTCGGCGACGTAGTCATATGCCCGGACGTCGCATGGCGCAATGCGCCGGAGCACGCTGGTTCCTACGATGACGAGGTGGCGCTCTTGATCGTGCACGGCATCCTTCACCTGCTCGGGATGGACCATGACGACGACGAGACGGCCGAGGTCATGGAGCGCCGCGAGCGTGAGCTGCTCGAGGCGTGCGCTCTGGAGCCTGGGCCTGCCGGAGATGAGCCCGGGGCTTGCGTGACATGAGCAGCGGTGGTCTGGCTGCTCGGGTACGGGGTGGCCATAGCATGCAGCGCCGCGGGTTCGGCGGGTCCCGATGAGCGATCCGGCGGTGATCCAGTCCGGCTTCGAGGCCTCCGACATCGTGATTGTGGTTGTCATCCTTGTCTTGTTGGTGGCGTCCACGATCCTTGCCCTGGCTGAGACCGGCCTGGTCAGGATGACCAAGGCGAAGGCAATGACGCTGGTCGAAGAGCGCCGACATGGATCCCGGCACCTGCTGCACCTCGTCGAGCATCCCGAGGAGTTCCTCAACCCCATCCTGTTCCTCGTCCTTGTCTGCCAGCTGGTGGCGGCGACGCTGGTGGGTGTGATAGCGACCCACGTCTTCGGGGCGTTGGGGGTGGCGATGGCGACGGCCTTCGAGGTGGTGGTCATCTTCGTTCTCGTCGAGGCGGCGCCGAAGACCTGGGCGGTGCAGAACGTGGAGCGCGCTGCGCTGCTGGCGGCTCCGATCGTCTATGTGATAATTCGTTTCCCGCCGGTGCAGTTGGTTTCGAGGTTCCTGATGGGCCTCGTGATGCTGCTGCTGCCGAGCTCGGCGCGGGCGGCGGGCAGCGACATAACCGAGGAGGAGCTCCTCGCGTTCGCTGACGTCGCGCTCCAGGAGGACGTCATCGAAACCGAGGAGAGGGCTCTCATTCACTCGATCATTGCGTTCGGCGACACGATCGTGCGCGAGGTGATGGTGCCGCGGCCCGATATGGTCTCGGTTGACGGAGCTCACACGGTAGAGTCCGCTCTCGAGATGGCCATGGAGGCGGGCAGGAGCCGGCTACCGGTGTACATGGAGAACTTGGACGACGTGGTTGGCGTCGCGTACATGAAGGACCTGATGCGCGCGCATCACGAAGGCAGGTCCGCTGATCGAGTCGCGTTGGTTGCCAGGAAAGCACAGTTCGTGCCCGAGACGAAAAGGGTGGCTCCTTTGATGCGCGAGATGCAGGCGCAGAAGTTCCATCTCGCGGTCGTGGTCGACGAGTACGGCGGTACTGCGGGCCTCGTCACTTTGGAAGATCTTATCGAGGAGCTGGTGGGCGAGATCGTAGACGAGTTCGACGTGGAGGCGCCGCTCGTCGACGACCTCGGCAATGGCGAGCTCAGCGTGAGCGCCCGGTTGGTGATCAGCGAAGCCAATGAGCGCACCGGCGCCGACCTGCCGAGCGGCGCCTGGGACACGGTGGGCGGCCTCGTGTTCAGCCTGCTCGGCCATGTACCTGCGGAGGGCGAGTCGGTCGCGGTGGACGGTCACGTATTGGTGGCCGAGAAGGTGAATGATCGTCGTATCGAGCGAGTGCGTATCGTTCCGCTGAGAACACAGCCGCGCTCGGCAGGGCCTCGGGGAGATCGAGGTGTTGGTCACGTCGGTGGTGGCGGCGCCGGGAGCGAGACGGAGAAGTGACCTCGCCTTACGGAGAAGTGACTTCGCCTTCGGATGGCAATGTCGATCCGATAGCGGTGTCTTCCTCTTGCCATGGTGGCGATCGCTCCGGGTTCCGATCGGGTTTCGTCGCGGTGGTCGGCCGGACTGGGGTAGGCAAGTCAACTCTCGTGAACGCGATGGTGGGCAGGAAGGTGTCGATCACCTCGTCGCGTTCTGGCACCACACGGGCGCGACTGCAGGGAGTGATCAACGGTGAGGGTTACCAAGTCGTCCTAGTGGACACGCCGGGCTTTCACAAGCCTCACAACCTCCTTGGCGAGCGCCAGAACGCCGCTGCGGCAGGCTCTGTGTCCTCCGTGGACGTGGTGCTCGTCGTCGTCGACGCGTCACGCGAAATTGGCCCTGGTGATCGGTTCGCGGCGTCGACAGCTCGTGGTGCGGCGAAGTCATTCGTCGTGGTCAACAAAGTAGATCGGGTGGCTAGGCACAGGCTGCTCCCAAAGCTCCTGGCCGCGAGCCGCCTGCTGGTGGGTGCGGGGGATGGCGCTGACGGCGCGGAGTGCTTCCCGGTCTCCGCCAGATCGGGAGCGGGAATAGCGGAGCTAGTTGGTTCACTTGTCGGCTTTCTTCCCGAGGGGCCAAGGTACTACCCGGACGGGATCATGAGTGACGTACCGGAGGTGGCCTGGACCGCCGAGATCGTTCGCGAGCAGGTGCTTGCACGTGTGGGTGACGAGCTTCCTCATTCGGTGGCATGCAGGATCGTCGACTGGGACTGGCCTCGGGTGCGCTGTGAGATTCTCGTCGAGCGTGAGTCGCAGAAGCCGATCGTGATCGGAGCCGGTGGCAAGAGACTCAAGGCCATCGGCGAGGCAGCGCGCGGACAGCTGGCGCCGGGCGCGTACCTTGAGCTGGTGGTGAAGGTTGAGCGCAACTGGCAAAAGCGGCCAGAGATCCTGTCCCGCCTGGGCTACTAAGACGCTGGTGAGGCTCGTCGGTCGATCACGACTGATCGGCTGGTCAGCCGCGTGCATCCCCGCTGGCTTAGCGGCTGTCTCGAACCTCTAGACTTGACCTGTGCGTAGCGTAGCAATCCTGTCCATGCACACCTCACCATTGATGCAGCCGGGCATCGGCGACAGTGGCGGTATGAACGTGTACGTGCGTGAGTTGTCGTCCAGGCTTGCGCGTTCCGGTCTCGAGTGCGAGGTCTTCACACGGGCTTACTCAGACTCGCTGCCGGCCACCGTGTCGGTAGAGCCCGGGCTTCGTGTCCATCACGTCCCCGCCGGCCCGCTCGGGCCGGTAGGAAAACACGAGCTTGACGGGCTTGTCGACGAGCTCACAGAGGGCGTGCTCACCTTGATCGATGTAGGCGTGCGCAATGGTACGTTGATGCCGCCGGATGTCGTGCACGCGAACTACTGGCTCTCGGGCTTGGTGGGCCACGCGATGAAGCATGAGCTCGGTGTCCCACTGGTGACGACATTCCATACACTCGCAAAGGTCAAGGAGATGTCGCGTGGGCTCCGCGCCGTGAGGAGACCACTGTCAGCTGGAAAGCGGCCGGGCGGAACCAGGCATGGGCCAGATGTCTTTGCACGGGCGCAAGCAGAGGATCTCGTCGCGGCCTGCTCGGATGCGGTCCTCGCTAGCTGTGACGTCGAGGCTGAGCAGCTGGTGTCGCTGTGCGAAGTCGACCCGTCGCGGGTGGTCGTCATCCCTCCTGGCGTCGACCATGCGTTCTTCTCCCCCGGTTACCGGCCGCAGGCGCGGAGAGCTGTCGGGCTGGGCTTCGACGGCCCGCTGATCATGTTCGCCGGGCGCATCGAGCCGATGAAAGGAGCCGACATCGCAGTGCGAAGCCTGGCCCTCCTGGATGGCCATCCGAGCGCCAGGCTTGCCATCGTTGGCGGGCCAAGTGGACCGGAGGGGGAAGCCGAGCTGTCGCGCGTCCGCGCGCTCGTCAGTGCGTTGCGAATCGAGGACCGGGTGGCCTTCGTGCCACCTCAGCCGCACGAGCTCCTCTCGACGTACTACCGGGCAGCTGACGTCTGCGTAGTTCCGAGCCATACGGAGTCCTTTGGCCTGGTGGCTCTGGAAGCTTCCGCTTGCGGGACACCGGTCGTAGCGACGGCCGTAGGTGGGCTCCAGACGCTGGTGGAAGACGGCGCAAGTGGGTTCTTGGTGGACGCGTTCAACGTGGGAGCAGGAGCTCGCCGGCCCGGGGCGCAGGGCCAGGCGGTCGATGACCGGCGTTGTGGGCCGCACCAAGCTGCAGAAGGCTCTGGCTATGGCGCTACCGGCTCTGGCACT
>JAJYWA010000080.1 GCA_021791755.1 Actinomycetes bacterium
ACATCGACGTTGAGCGGCAGTCCAGAAGACAGGGCGTTCAAGTGGAAGCCCGAGATGTCGGCATCGAGCTCGTTCTCGATGATCATGCGCTCGGCGTAGCGACCGAAGAGGTCCTTGGCCGCAGTGGTCAGCTCGTTGGCGACGAGCAACGTCGGCTGGTCGTGGCCGATATTGCGGATCGCTATCTGGCGAAGGGACTGGCCGACCCCTTTGAGCTCGATCATCTCCTCGTGGATCTGGGGGTGGCGGTAGCGCCCGGAGCGGCGCAGGTGATGGGTGGTCCACGCCGATTCTGGCAGTGTGGCGAGGCGCTCGAGCTCGCGCCTGGCGCGCTGGCGCAGCGTGAGAAACGAGATGCGCCTTGCGCACAGCTCGTCGAGGGTGGCGTAGTTCGTGAGCTTCGAGTCGAAGACCAACAGTCCCGGGTCGCGCCCTGAGACCCGCTGCCAGTACTCGGCGAAGGCGAGGACATCCTTGGCCTGCTCGGCCTTGGTCACGTCTGCGTTCGCTTAGACCATCTCGGTCGAGGCGTGGTCCTGGGCGAAGAAGGTGAGCACCGAGCGCGTCCGCTGGCTTCTCGCCGGCACGTAGCGCTCCTCGAGGGGCACCTCGTCTCCGTGGTGACGAATGGCGTGAAAGTCCAGGTTGAACCCCGATTCGTCACAGTACAGACCCAGCTCGACACAGCGTCGAGAGGTCGCCTCCAAGTGCGCGACATTGGCTTGGCGTTTCACCCGGTAGGAGTAGCTGGTCAGGTGCGTCGCTTTGAAGAGCGCGCTCAGACCGAGGGCGAGGCCGAGGCCGGGATCTGCGCCGAGGGGAAACGCATTCGCCGTGCGGGCGTGGCGTGAGCACTTGCGCAGCAGCAGCGAGCCGATCGAATGAAACGCAAAGAGCGCCCGCGTGCCGGGGTAGTGCGCGCTGCGGATGAGCTCGAGAAGTCCGAGCGCCACGAGCTCGGGAAGGAGCAGGTAGAGCCCCGCATGGTCACAGTCGAAGCGCGATCCTGCGGGCCATTCAGAAAGCGCCTTCGCGCGCACCGGGGCAAGACGTGGCGCTGGCCCGTTCGAGCGCCGGCTCAGGCGCCCGATCCCCTCGGCGTGCAGGATCCCCCACACCGTCGGAACCGACACCGGCATGCCTTGCGCACTGATCGAAGCCGCGATCTCAGTGACCGACCGCTCCTCGGCACGCAGCCTGAGCACCTTGTCGCGAACGGTGACCGACTTTCGCGGTCCCTTCGGGCCGGGCTTCGATGACCGGAAGAGCTCCGTTCGCCCCGAGCGCAGCTCAGAAGCGAGCTGGTGCACCGTCGCCGGCGAGTAGCCGAAGCGCTTTGCCACCGCCTCGGCAGGCTGCTCCTCGACGAAGTACGAACGCCAAGGCCTCGTAGCGGCGCTGCAGCGGCTCGGTAGGAGAGGTGAAGAACTCCGACCCCGCACGCATCTCAACTCATCTTCTGAAATAGCATTGCTAGAGCTATATACGCCTCAGGCGCTGGACCCGTGACTCCACTCCTGAAAGAACATCCAGGTACTTACAGAGATGTAGCGACACTCATCGCGACCACGACATCCCGTGCAGGGCATTTCCGCGCCCAAGCATACGTCGCCGTCGTTTCAGAAGATCGCTTGGGCTCGCATAACCCACCCGCAGCCGCAATCCCCTGACCAGGAGAACTTCGAGTGGGTGCCGATCCCCGACCGCCATCACACGTCTCTACAAGGCTTTCCGAGGATCGAGGTTAGGGGCTTGCAGCGCCAGAGGGCATCTTCGTGTAAGGAGCATCTACCGCGATATCCTCGCGACCCTGCCCAGCTGTGCCCACCGGCTCCGGGATGCCAGTGCCCGGACGAGGCGCCGCGCCCGCCTCAGTCTGAGACTCATGGGAGTCAGCGCTCAAATCAGGTTCGGAAGGCCGCAACGCTCGGGCACGGCCGGAGATCCGGCCCCGAGCAGCGCCCAGAGCATTACCGTTGCCCGAGGTGCTGGCTCCTGGCTGGACCGCGGTAGCGCTCGGGCTCGGCAACACCAGCCGGAACCTCGCGCCACCATCGGCTGGGTTCTCGGCAACGATATAGCCTCCGCTCTCCTCTACTACCTTCTTCGCTATGGACAGACCCAAGCCGGAGCCGGGCAAACCCCGAGCGCCTGGAGCCCGGTAGAAGCGGTCGAATACCTGAGGCAGGTCAGCCAGATCGATGCCAGGACCATGATCACGCACCGATACAGCGCCGCCGCCGCAGGTCACCTCGATCACGCCGCCATCCGGGCTCCATTTCACTGCGTTGTCAAGCAGGTTCGATATTGCTCGCTGCAGCCGCTCCGGAACAGCGTTCACCTGGCATGGCTGTACGTCCAACACGATGCTGCAGCCTTTGGTACGGCCATGCGTCCGCGCGCGATCGACCGCCTCCCCCACTAGAGCATCGAGGGGCACCAGCTCAGCGCCCTGCCCATCTTCATAGCTGCGCGACAGCTCGACCAAGCCGCCTATGAGATCGGTCAACTCGCCAGCCTGGCTGAGCACGTCCTCGAGGAGCAGCTCGCGCTCGGTGGGATTGAGCTGGTCGATGTTCTTCAAGACCTCTACGTTCGTTCGCAGGCTCGTGAGCGGGGTGCGAAGTTCATGCGCAGCGTCCTCGACCAGCTGGCGCTGGGTGTTACGCGATCGCTCCAGCACCTCCATCAGACGGTCGAACCCAGCTGCCAGCCGACCCAGCTCGTCATTCGATCCTGCTCGGATTCGATGAGACAGATCCGTGGTCTCCGCCACCTTCTCCACCGCCGCGGTGAGCCGGTCCAGCGGCCACAGCGCGGTCTTCGTCACCAGCATCCCGAGACCAATTGCAAGGAGGATGCCCGCCAGGATGGACATGAGCAGCATGATCACCAACTCGTGCAGCTGGCCGTTAACGTTGCCGAGCGACGTCCCGATCTCGAGCACGCCACCTCCGCTCAGCGGAAGCACCAGAACTCTCATCGGCGACCTGGCCACCGTAGCGTCGAAGTACGATCCTCCGGCGGCGCCGGCCGCGGCCTCCTGCGTGGCTTTGGTGACCGGCAGCGGCGCCCTGCCCACGCTGGTGAAGAGCACTGTGCCATCCGGGGCGACGATCTGGACCGTAGGACCGATCGGCGCCGTTCCAAGCTGAGATACCCCGATGCTCTCGGTCGTCATGAGATGCACCAGAGTGCTGGCCCGCTGCTGCAATTTCCGGTCGATCGACCGGTAGAGCTCGTTGCGAACCACGAAGAACGCGGCCAAGGACGCGGCAATTACGGCCGCTGTCACCGCCAGCGCCGTTACAATTGTAAGTCGTGAGCGAAATGTCATGGCTCCCTCAGGACGTAGCCGACGCCACGAACCGTATGTATTATCCGTGGTTCGCCCGATATCTCGGTCTTGCGTCGCAAATATCCTATATAGACTTCGAGGGAATTGGACGTCGACTCCGACTCCCACCCCCAAACCCGGTCCATGATCACCTCTCGTGTAAGCACCTGGCGTGGATGGCGAAGGAACATCTCCAAGAGCGAGAACTCGGTACGCGTCAGGGTTATTGGCTTGCCTCCCCTTCGAACCTCGTATGCCAAGCGATCCAGCTCGAGGTCGCCAAAGCGAAGCGTCGTCCCATCCGCGGGCTGCTTGCGACGGAGAAGAGCCCGGAGCCTCGCCATCAGCTCTACTAGGGCGAACGGCTTCGGGAGGTAATCGTCTGCACCAGCGTCGAGACCTCTAACACGATCAGGAACCGCGTCACGTGCCGTAAGCAACAGAACCGGCGTGTCATCGCCGGCCTCACGCAGACGCCGGCAGACGTCTACACCGTCCACCTCCGGCATCAAGATGTCGAGGATCACCGCGTCGAACGAGCCGACCGCGAGCTCCGAAAGCGCTTGCCGACCGTCATCTGCCAGCGTCACCTCGTAGTTCTCGAGACGTAGAGCGCGTTCGAGCGACCGTCTCACCGCCGGATCATCATCTACAACCAAAATGCGCATCGCATCACCAGTCTCGCGCTCTTCCATGCTGCATCGCGTCACTGCACCAATCGACAAGCCCGCAGGGCGTTGCCCAACTGTTGGGCGCGCATTGGACTGCACAACGTTCCCCGCTTGTTCTCCGGTCGGAGGCAGGTCCCCGGCCAGATCCTGATCCTCGGCCTGAACCTAGGTCTGAACCTCGGCCTGAGCTTAGGCCCGGTGACGCGACCTCCTTCACCCTGGTATGCCCGGCGCTGGAAACGACACCCAGGCCAGTGACGACGGACTGGTCATGACGACAAAGCATGCCAGTCCGCGCAGGGATCACCGTTACATGGGAGGCTGGCTTTGAACAACTCTGGGAGAGCCGGCTATGGTTCGGGTCATGCGATACGAAGGTGCATCAGCGTTGGTAAGTGGAGGAGCGTCCGGGCTTGGCGCAGCTACCGTCCACCGGCTCACCGAGGCCGGAATTGTCTGCACGATCCTAGACCGGGATGCAGACCGGGCCAGCAGCCTCGCTGCCTCGTTGGGCAAGGGCACGACGTATGCGGCGGGCGACGTCGCAGATCCTGAAGTCGTCACAAAGGCAGTCGATAAGGCTTCCGAGGCCGGCCCACTCCGTGTGACAGTGAACTGCGCCGGAATCGGCTGGGCAATGAGGACCGTGGGGCGAGATGGCGCACCGCACGACCTCGATGCGTTCAAGAACGTCCTCAGCGTGAACCTCATAGGAACCTTCAATGTGATAAGACTCGCCGCCTCTGCAATGTCGAAGGTCGATCCACTCGACAACGGCGAACGTGGAGTGATCGTCAACACGGCATCGGTCGCCGCCTTCGAGGGTCAAGTCGGCCAGGTCGCCTACTCTGCGTCAAAGGGCGGGATCGTCGGCATGACTATGCCGGTCGCCCGCGATCTTTCAGTCGTCGGGATACGAGTCCTCGCCATCGCTCCAGGCCTCATGGACACGCCAATGCTTGCCCTGCTTCCAGAGGACCAGCGCAAGGCTATGGCGTCGGGAATACCGTTCCCACGCCGTCTCGGCAGCCCAGAGGACTTCGCCGATCTCGTGATCTACCTCTGCGAGAGCAAGTACTTGAACGGCGAGGTCATCCGGTTGGACGGTGCCCTGCGCTTGCAGCCCAAGTAAGGAGCAATCAACAGCATCGATCCGGGCCATCCGTTCCGTGACGTCGAGCCGCCGGCTCGACCCACAGACCAGGTTTCGACACCGTGGTATTGCACCGGTCAACCTCGGCGACCACGATCACCGCGTGGCTGAGGCCATTTCAAACTCAATCGAGCAGACTCGAGCCCGCAACCTCGCGTACAGCGACGCCGCTTCGCCCTCTGGGGCGGCGTAACAATGTTCGGTTAGCTGCCTTCGTAGCCCTCGCCTAGCGGATCGCTCTCCTCGAGGTCGAGGCCGTTCGAGTCGAGCGGCACAACCTGGACACCGACAGCTCGTCAACGACTGGCGCGGCGAGCTGAACTGCAGGCAAAGCCTAGAGCTGCGCTTGCAAAGATCGCGGAGGTCACCAAGCCGGCTTTCGGACCTCGCCCTGGGCGCCCTAAGTAGAAAACTGAGGACCACTCCGCCAAAACCGATAGCCCCGACGCGGCGAAGCGCTGGCTCAGACGCGTACGATTGGCTAGCAGCCAGGCTTGCCCGACCACGGTCGTAAGCGCGGTTCGCTACAGTGGGACCAGCAGGGGGACAATAGGAGGAGCAATGGCTCGAATCCATGTCATTCTCGGCGACGAGGTCGTCGAGACCATCGACCGGCTCGTGGGCGAGCGAGGGCGGAGCCAGTTCCTCGAAGAAGCGGCTCGGGAGAGACTGGAGCGCCTCGATCTGGAGCACGCCCTGGCCTCGACGGCTGGGATCTTGAAGAGCAAGGACTACCCGGAGTTCGAGGACCAGGCGTCTATCAACGAGTAGGTACGCGCCCAGCGCCGGACCTAGGAAGCGTCCTGACGCTTCACCTCCTCGACTCGACGGTGCTCATCGGGTACCTGCGCGACACGCCACCCATCGCGTCCGACCTCCGGCGCAGGCTCCACCAGGGACATTCACTAGCGACGACCTGCGTGAACATCGCCGAGATCGAACGGGGTCTCCGGCCAACGGAGCGCAGGCGAGCCGCCGCGTTCCTCGATGCCCTGCGCTTTCTCGTGACCGGGAGGCGGCGCGCCGAGCTGGCCGCTACCAGGCCGACTTCGCGAGCAAAGGCAGGACCATCCACACTCCCGACGCGCTGATAGCCGGCACGGCCCGAGCGCACGGAGCGGTCCTGCTCACCCACAATGTCGACGACTTCCCGATGAGTGACCTCCGTGTGGAGATTCCCGCAACGACCAATGGCTGACCAGCCACGCATCCCCGCCGGACCCAGGTGAGTGGTGGGAGTGGACTGTCCCTCCCACTCTCCCTTTCCCTCGCAGCGCCCGGCGCGAGCCTCTCGGCTTAGCGGGCTCCCACTGGCGGCGATCGCAACGGGCGAGATCCAGCTCCGCGTTGTAGGCAAGAGGGCGACAGACCATCTGCAAGGAGCGTTCGGATCGACGCTGTCCGCGCGCTTCGACGCGTCCTTCGCCTCGGCAGGCCCGTCTTTTCCGATAGGGGCGCTATCGCCCGCCTCTTCAATCAAAATACCTAGTCGTCTGTGTTCTCGTAGTCCTTTACCATCGCTACGCCAAGTGCCTGCTCAGCCCCGCGGGCTCATCGGTCGCATTCCTCAGCTTCGCTCGACCATCAGCGTTTGAGCGGATCCTCACATCCTCATCGGATCACCCGTACGTCAACGTCGGCAACGTTTGACCAGGCGCCATCAGCCGTGAGCACAGGGAGCCCGAGCCGTCGCGCAGTCGCCAACGCCACACGATCCGCGAGCGACAACGATGGCCGACGTGTCGTCGTGTAAAGCTGCGCGGCATCAAGGGCATCCCCGGCGGTCATCGGCACGATCCTGAACGCAGCCCGAAGCTCCTCGAAACGTCCCCGAGCGCCGCCTCCGCTTCGCTCGGCGTCCTCGAGAACTTCGGCAAAGTTCACAACCGACAACAGTCCCTCGTCGCTTTCAAGTGCAGTCCGCACTACGTCGCCACCAGTCTCGGCGCCGAGTAGTGCGATCGCAACGGACGCGTCGAGCAGGATCATCGGGGGCGCTTCGGCCTCTGCGAAGCGCCAAGATGCCGCTCACCGACTTTCGCAAGGCGTTCGTGGCCCTCGGCTATGGCAATCGCATCGCCCAGGAGCTCGGCCTCCCGCAGCGCGGCCTCCGCTCGGCACTCCTCGAGTAGCTCGTCAAACACATCAGCGGCCTGCCTGCATAGTGCCCCATGAGCCATACGGCCGGCGGATCACCACCCGGCGATCTTCGAGCACGAGGCGCCCGTCTTCGTCTGAGTGGACAACGAGCCGGTCACCAGGCGATATACCAAGAGAGCGACGGAGCCCAGCCGGGATGACTAAACGGCCACGCTCGCCGACGGTAACGCTGTGGGCCATATGCTCAACGTCGGCCATATGCTCAACGTCGGCCATTCGCAAGCTATACCACGTCCTAGCCGATGTGAGTGGACACTCGCCCTCCGACTGAACGGCTGTTCGACACGCAGCTGCGAAAACAAACGCACGCGAGCCAAGGAGGTGCTCGAAGGAGGGCCTGCGCTATCCAAGTGCCTTGCCCAAAGCCCTCCCAGGGCTCTACGGGCTACGCGGTGGAGGTGGCCGCTGGCCTTCTGGGGGCTCCGGACCTCCCGGCCGCCCGGCAATCTACGCTGAGCAGCGCCCGTCATGCTCCGCGCTCTCCGATCGCGAGCTGAAGAACCAACGGTAAATGGCTGCAGGCCGCCCGCGCCTCCCTGCCAACCTCGCTATTCGTGTAGCCTCACGCACTGTGGCCAAAGAGAGCGAACCGATTGAACCCAACGAGATCGCCGGACCAGTGGCGCCCGGTGACCCTCCGAGCCCAGTCGATCCCATTGGACCCGTCCAACCCGCTGGAAGCTCGCCGCAGCAACCACTACCCGCCGGAAGCTCGCCAGTGCGAAGAGTGACGGCGTTCCTGCTATCGATCCAGCCATGGCTGAACAGGGCGCGCAGGTGGGATTGGATGACGCACAACCCACGAGGCGCCGGTTGCGGCGCTCACGCCACTCACCGCGCTCACGCCACCCACCGCGCCAGTGGTCGCACCCACCGCATCCGCGGCGCGACAACGGCCACGCCCATAAAGACGATCCTCGCCTGCGCCGTGGGCTCCCTGCTCGTTCTCCAAGCTGCGATCGCCGCAGCGAGCCCGGCTGCCAGCGTCCAGCGTCCGCACCAGATATCCCCCGTCGCTGGTTCTACCTTGAGCGGCTACGCGACCTTGGCTGTCAGTCCCGGAGGTGCGAACATCGATGGGTGCTCCGGTGCATCGACGACCATCTCCGTCACCAACGCCCAAGGCAACCAAGTCGGCCTATGGACCAATTCCGGTGGATCGCTCTCCGTACCGTGGCTGACCGACACCGTACCGAATGGGAGCTACACGATCACCTCCTCGTGGACGACTGCGCTCCTCTCCGGCACGAGCTGCACCCTCGAGCCAGCGCAGCAGAGCACGGCGACGGTCACGGTCGCCAACGGACCGAAGCCCTACGTCGGAACGCCAGGCGCCACGCCAACCAGGCCGGTCGCCTGCCCGCCGCTCCGCAACGACCCCAACACCGCGACCCCGGGCCAGCCAGCAAGCCAGACCGGCACATTCCCCTGGCCGTCGCCGCCGGCCGGCGCGAACCCGGAGCACTACTCCGCCTATGATCACACGCCAGTCACTTTTCCTCCGGTGCGCCCATCCAACTGGGCAAACGACGGCAACAACTGGAAGCTGACGAGCGCACGCTCGCCGAACCCCCTCGTCGCCAACAACCCCCAGGAGCTCTGTGGGGTGCGGGGGAACAGCGTGGACACTGCCTGGCAGACGACGACCGGCCGGCCTACGACCGTGATCGCGATTATCGACTCCGGGATCGAGTGGTGCGACACAGGGATCGTCAACAAGATCTACCTGAACCGCCAGGCGCTGCCCTACCCTGAGAACGCTCAGGGTCTCACCAAGCCGCAGCTCGAAGCGCAGGGCGTCACCTTCGCCGACTCGGACCCCTACGACCTGAACGGCTCAGGCGTGCTGAACGTCCTGCAGTACGCCAACGATCCGAGGGTGCAAGCAGTGGCCAACGCCTACGGCGGGCTGTTCTGCTCGACGCCACGCGGATCGTACCCCGCTGAGCCGGGGCTCGTCTCGCCGATGGACCTGATCCGGACCTTCGGGACCCCGACGATGCCGGGGCCGAACGGGACCACGGTCGCCAACCCCTACTACAACCCCAGCCAGTCGCCCGCAGGCTTCACGGCCGCGATAGCAGGGTGGAACTTCCTGGACAACAACAACAACGCATACGATGCGGTCCACTACGACCACGGCACAGGCGAGGCGAAGGACATGGCCGGGGCCGCGGGTACCCTCTCTCATGAGGTCGGCGCCTGCCCGAACTGCATGATCCTCCCCGTACGGGCAGGAGACTCGTTCATGACGACCGGGAACCTGTTCGCCCAAGGGGTGGCCTTCGCGGTCGACTCCGGAGCGACGATCGTCTCCACGGCGCAGGGATCGATGGACATCACCGCGGCCGCGCGCCAGGCAATTGCCTACGCGAACGCGCACGGCGTGCCGGTCGTGGCGAGCGCGGCCGACGAGGCATCCCAGCACCACAACCTGCCCGGCGTGCTGTCCCACACCATCGTGGTCAACAGCGTGACCAGCATCTCGCAGCGGACCGGGTTCAACGCCTACAGCCCTCCCAGCTACCTGTACATGAACGGCTGCACCAACTACGGCGCCAACATCGCAGTCAGCGTGGAGAGCGCCTCGTGCTCCTCTGAGGCGACAGGCAAGGCAGCGGGGATCATTGGCCTAGCGGAGTCAGCGGCCCGCGATGCCGTTGCCAACGGCGTCATCACCAACTATCCGGGCCTCCAGTCAGCATCAGGCGCTCCCGTGCCTATCTCGGCCAATGAGCTCAAGCAACTCGTAACGATGTCAGCCAGCAGCGTCGACTTCGCCGACGCAGCCGGTTCCGCCCCCCAGGACAACTACGGTGTCACGACCAACCCCGGGTACTCATTCATGCCGCCCACGAGCCGATATCCCTCCCAAGCCGGGTACAACATGTACTTCGGCTACGGACGGATAAACGCTGCGAACATAGTGTCGAGGATCGCCAAAGGCCTCATCCCTCCTGAGGCCGAGATCTACAGCCCCTCGTGGTTCGCACCCTTCTCCGGAAGCGAGACCCTGGATGTGACCGGAAGGGTCGCAGCGGTCAGGGCGGCCTCCTACAGCTACCAGGTGCTCGTAGCTCCAGGTGCGCAGCCGCCGCTGAACACCTGGACGCTTGTCGCATCCGGGTCAGGAACAGGAGGGCTGGCTGGTGCGAAGGTCGGCGTCCTTGCCACGATCCCGATGTCGAAGATCGCCTCCCTGTTCCCGCCGGGGACGAACTTCGGAGCGCCTCCCACCCTGCCCAACGGAAGCCCCAATCCGAATGCAGGCGCCTTCACCGTCCTCGTGCAGGTGAAGGACTCGAGGGGCTTGGTCGCGATGTCGAGGCGCACTGACTTCATCCACTCGGACCCGACCCTGCTTCCGGGGTACCCTCGCAAGTTCGCCAGCTCGCTCATCGCCCCACCGAAGCTTGCCCCACTCGGCCCAGGTGGCGAGAACGTCCTGGTAGTCGCCACCGCCGGCGGGACCATCAACGCCTTCCTGCCGAACGGTTCCGAGCTGCCAGGCTGGCCCGTCTACACCAACCCACTCCCCTACCACGCTGCAGAGCCTGCGTTCGCCTCGGGCGCTATATCCGCGGCGCCAAGGGGTGAGATACTCGGCGGCGTCGCGATCGGCGACCTGTCCAATGCCAAGGGGACAGCTCTCGACGTCGTCGCAACGGACATGGCCGGCTACGTCTACGCTTGGAGCTCGAACGGCCAGCTGCTGCCCGGCTTTCCTCAACGCACCAACCCTCAGTTCTCGTCCCCCTCGGCTGTCGGGCCGAACAACAGGCTGCTGCCCGGCATAGGCGCTGCCCCTGCCCTCGCCGACCTCCAGCAGAATGGAACCCTCGACATCGTCGCCGCGGCCATGGACCGCCACGTCTATGCCTGGCAGCCGGACGGCCAGCCCGTGCCGGGGTGGCCGGTTCTCGTCGTAGACCCGTCGATGGTCTCCTCGGTCGACCCCGTGACCAACAAGGTCGCATTCAAGCCGAACGCCAACCCGATCATCGGGACGAAGCTGGTGGACACCCCTGCAATTGGCAACCTCAACGGCTCTGCGGGACCACCCGACGTCATCGTCGCGTCCAACCAGGAGTACGCGGGACCGATGAACGCCAACGTGAACATCGGAGTCCTCGGCAGCGTCTTCGGCGTCGGCACGGGCAACGGGCGCGTCTTCGCTATCTACCCGAACGGATCGCTGCACCCCGCGAGCCCCGGAGCGCCGAACCCCCAGGGGTTCCCCAACCCCGGTGCGTTCCTGCCCGGCTGGCCGGCGAAGATAGGGATAGTCGATCCCGGTGTGCTCCCCGATATCGGAGACGGGATCCCGAACTCCCCCGCGCTCGCGTCCATCTCAGGCAACGGTGCCCTCGACGTCGCCGTCAACAGCGAGGCAGGCCCCGCGTACCTGCTCAACCCGAACGGGACCTCAGCGCTCGGCTCCACCGGGGGCCTCGACAACGTCATGTCGATGACCGGCTACGGACCGCTGTCCAACTCCACTCCCCTCGCCGGC
>JAJYWA010000006.1 GCA_021791755.1 Actinomycetes bacterium
CGCGTTGTCAACACGGGAGAGATGGGCAGGGCGACCTTGTGCTTGGCACAAGAGCATGCCCACGACCAAGGTACGCACGCACAGCTGACGTGGTCGTGCTCCGATGGGCAGCTTGGCTTCGATCATCGGGGCGATACCCGAGGTGTCGACTATGGCCTCTGCCCGGGCCAGCTCGACGCTCACCGGCTACCGCCGAGCAACGCCACCGCCTTGTCCTCTGGCGCTGCGGGCAGCGAGGCGACCAGGTCCCCCAAGCGCTGGGAGCAGTAGATGCCGGCTGCGTCCATGAAGGCCTTGAGCCCGATAACGTCTGCGCACGAGCGAAGCCAGGTTGCTCTCAGGCGCCGGGTGTCGAGTCGTGGAAGGTCTTTGCCACCCGTAAGGGCCGAGACGAGCGGAGTCGTGACGTTCTTGCGTCTCGGCTCGGCGCCGCCGATCAGGTAGTCGTCTCCGGCATACGCGGCCGCTGCCAGCAGCCGATCGTGGAATCGCTCAAGCACGGGCACCGCGCGCGCCTTGGGCCCTGCGACGTCGACGAGCACCCCGCCAGAGCGTGTGATCACGTCGCTGCCCCGCACGGCTCTGAGATCGGCTCCCATGAGACCTGCTCCCGCCCCGAGGCAGATGAGCCCTATGGCTCGCATTCGCCTGGACTCGGTGGGCTGGGCGTCTACGAGGGCGAGGTAGCTTTCGATCTCTGCGACTGTGTAGGGCGCTTTGGCCTTCTCGCGCGACACCAACACCCGCGGAAGCGCACACGTGTGCGCCCGAGCGATCGCCCGCAGGTTGGAACGCACGGTGCGGCGGGTGGCGTGCGAAACACCCTTGAGCCCTATTGGCACAGAACCGCTCGATGACCGAGTCGCGCAACAGGACCTCTGCGCAGAGCTCGAGGCCCACGGACTCTGCGAACGCCGCCAGGCGTGACGCGGCGAACAAAAACGCCGTGGCCCGGTTGGAGCTCTCCGGCTCAGCCAGGGCGGTCACCTCCTTTGCGAAGCGCCCAGCGGCCACCGAGACAGTGCGCGGGTTGTAGCCCTCGATCGATCGGGCCACCATCTCGGGCAGGTCGTAGGCCACCGCACCGTAATAATACGGTGCGACAAGGGCAATGTGATGGATTACCCTGTGCCAAGCTTGAGTGTCGTGCTCACCCCCGACCAGAAGCTAGAAGCCCGCAAGATTGCCGAAGAGATTGCCGCTATCGCTAGAGAGGGCCACGTCCTGTCAGGCAGCATCACCTTCCGGCTCACGCGTTGCAGGCAGCCCGGTTGCAAGTGCATGGCTGACCCGGCTCAACCTCACGGCCCCTACTGGCAGTGGACACGCAAGGTTGCCGGAAAGACCGTAAGCCGCTGGCTCTCTGCTGACCAGGTAGCCGACTACCAGCCATGGATCACCAACCACCGACGCCTACGGGAGCTCACTGCCCGCCTGGATGCAATCGGCATCTCCGCCGTCTACGCCGATCCACGTACCCCCCACCGACGCTGAGGCTTGCCACCCCGGGGGCGCTTGGCCTGTGGACAACGCGTGGGCGAGAAGGCCTTATCCTGTGGGCGCGGGTGCGATCACGGCCCAAAGGACCTGCTTCTGGGTAGCGGGATCAAACAGCTACGTGAAGGATGGGCTGCGTTCGCTATGGATCGTGCCCTCGGCGCCAAGGTAGGCACGGAAGAAGAGCTGCTGATTTGCAGTCCTTCAGGTACGGTCCGAAGCTCAGGTTCGGTCCGAGGCATAGCCGAAGAACGCCTGGGGGTACCCGACCAACGCCATGCGCTCGTGTACTCGCGTAAGAGGGTCCAGACCTTGTCGTAGGTGGTATCCATACCATTGACACATCAGGGTCGTTGCCGCTGTCGTGTTCTCCCTGGCCAACCTCACGATTAGGGCGACAGTGTCGGAGCCGACCGAGGGCGCCCGACCGGCGGTACGGGAAGGTCCAGCGTCGCCAGCGTCGCCAGCGTCGGCGCACTCGGTTTCGATGCCGAGCGCCGCCACGGGTATCGGGCTGGATGAAGAATCCTCCTTGTCACTGGCGGGGAGGAGTCGGGTCAGCCCGGCAAGTAGCGCCCGGTGAGCCGGTTGAAGCACCGTCGGTCGATCTACGCCCAGGCAGCGCCACATCGTGGCGCTGCCTACCAACGTCGATAGCCAGGCCCGCATTGCTTTGACAGGAGAACCAGGCAAGCTGAGCGACACGACAAGACGCCCGATACACGAACGGAACGGTCATTGACCACGCTCCCTCACCACATCTAGCGCGTTCACGTGCGACGTCGCTGATACCCGGGGGAATACACTGGACCGGTCCATGTCGCAATTCGCAAGCGTAATGCTGTCATAGTGCGACATGAGGACGATCTACCTTCGCAATGTGCCCGACGCGCTCGTCGAGCGCCTGGAGCGGTTAGCCGCTCGAGAAAGGATGTCGGTGTCCGCGGTGGCCGTGAGGGAGCTCCAGGAGGTTTCGCGCCGGGTGGACAATCCGGTCTTGCTTGGCGCCCTCCCCGACCTGGACATCGATCCCGTCGCGATCCTCGCCGACATGGACACGGGGCGCACCGACAGGTGATCGTCGTCGACGCGTCGGCGGCGATCACTGCCCTGCTCAACGCCGGCCCTGCGCGCCAGGTCCTGGCAGAGGAGCAGGTGCACGTCCCCATCTCATCGACCCCGAGATCGCCAACGCTCTTCGCCGCGGAGTCGCTACCTCGCGGATCGAGTCTCACGATGCGTGGACCGCGCTGGACCGGTGGCGCCGACTTGGCTTATCCCGCTACGGCGTCTTCCATCTCTTGGAGCGTGTTTGGGAGCTCAGGGAGAACCTCTCGGCCCATGACGCCTCGTACATCGCTTTGGCCGAATCGCTGGACTGTGCACTGCTCACTGCGAATGTCCGGCTTAGCCGAGCCCCCGGACTCCGCTGTCCGGTAACCGTGGTACCTCGGTAGCAAGAGGCGACGGTCCACCATTGCCGGACCTGCCTGGCGATTGTCGGTGGAAGCGTCATCGTGATAACCAAGATTGCCCCGACCTCCACCCACGATTGCTCGGCCCCGACCTCCACCCACGATTGCCCCGACCCAGACCCAGACCCAGACCCAGACCCAGACGAACACTATGCCGCAGCGATATACAAGTTCGGCTACAAGGGGGCTCGCTGGACCAGAATCACCGATGTACGACTCCTGACGAAGTCACCTCAACTCGACAGGAGGCGACCTCAAGAGATCAGGCTCTGATGACAGGGAGCTTGTCAAGCTCGACGTGGCCCTCACCCCCGGCGCCGTCGGCAATATCGAGCGCCATGACTGTCACAACTGTCGAGGAGTTGGCTGTTTACTTACTTTCGGCTTCCCGCACGAACACGTGCAGCACTGGCTATGCGTCGGTGATTTAGCGGACGCCAACCGCTTACTGATGCTTCGACACAGGCCCTGGGTCGTCATAGGCCACGCTGGTGACCAGGAGGCGCCGGATATCACAAGTGCAGTGAGATAGGCGCCGACAACCAGCGTGGCCCTTCCTTGATCAAGCTGGGTAGGAAGTCGGCGCAAAGGAACGTGTTCATGAGTATCTCTATGCGCACTTGTCGCTAGGCCATTGCCTGAGCCAGTACGAACAACTGGGCGACTCATAGCGTTGGCAATTCCAAGCACACGAGCCTGGGAGACGGTATTATACCCACGATGGAACCACTGGACATAGCGCAGGCCCAAGCGCGGCTTCCTGAAATTGTGCAGTGGGTAGCAAGCACATGGGGAAAGGTCCCAATCGCGGACCCGAGCCACGCGGTCGTTCTCGTGGTTCCAAGCGGGCTCTGGTACACGTACGAGGACACGCTCGATCTTCTCGGAGACGCCGAGGCCATGCGACGCATTCAGGTCGGAGACGATGCTATCCAGAACGGCGACTTCGTCACTCAACGCGAGGTCGTCTCAATGACGCCTGCCGCGGCGCAATCGCACCATGCAACAGCACCAACGGCGCCAAGACCCAGTGGTGCACACGCGCCAGGAACCCAACCTACATCGCAGCTTACGAGCACACCCTACGAACGGTGGCATCTCGTCCTCTCTGGTCCGGCTATGCGCGATCTTCGGGTAGTAGAAGAACCCGCCCGTTCGCAGCTCCTATCTGTGATACTTGGCGAGCTACTAGACGACCCACGGCGCGCAGGAGTAGAGCTACGCGCCAGCCTCGCCAGACGACTGGCTCTCCGAGTCGCTGGGTACCGGGTCATCTATCGCCTCGACGCCGTCAAGCACGCGGTGCGCGTGATCGATATCGCCCGTGTCACACCGGCAGCCTCACCAGTCTGAACGGACCCGCAACTCCCGGATCATGCGGTGAACGTCACACGCCCAGCCAGGACGCCACGGTACGGACTCTGTGCGTCACTGGCGCATCCCCACGTCACAGGCACGATGGCCGGCTTGCGACATTTCCAAGAAAGAAGTGCACGAGTTGGTTTGACAGCACCTGGGCCATGTAGAACAATGGGCTTAGGACCGCAAGGAAACTGAATCACCCCTTCCGTTGCCTTGTCCGGTCTGTCTGCGCAAAGGGGCTGGTCTCCCCCCTACCAGCCCCTTTGCCATCATCTAAGTCGCGCGGTCCACGCCACGCAGAGCGCTTCCGGGTTATGTGTCACTGTGCTCAGGTGAGTGCTGCCTCTCTCGACCCGTCGATCACGAACTGGTTAGGTTCTCCGCCCTCGTGACCAGTCCCGATGCGGGGCCCGCGCCTGCAGCTTTGCCGCGAGCAGGGTGGGCATCTGACCAGCCTGGAGCTTCCCGTGGAGCGACGGCCGCGGCACGAAGCAGTATGGTTCTTGGGCAAGCCGACTGAACTTCGTGCTCCCGGCGAGGCCGCGGTAACCGTGCCTGACCGGAGAACCCCGACCAGATAGGCGGGTGTTGTCGACACCACCTGATCGGCTCTGGAAAACCGGTTCAGAGATGAGCCCCGGAGCCGGCTCGGGGAGGTAGGGCGTGCGATGAGACCACAAACCATGATGAGCGAGGAAGAGCAAAACAAGTTCCTGGCAGCCCTTGAGGCCAACACGGAGCTCCGCGCAGCGGTTCAACGCGCATTGAAACTGAATGAATTGTTCACCCTGCCTGGCGAGATGGGCGATCTGGTCAAGTCCGTACAGCTGATGAACGCTGGCGTGAACGGCCTGATCAACCACGAAGCGGAGAGCCAACGAAGCCTCCACGCATTCACCGAGCAGGTGAGCAAGCTCGCCCAACAGGTCAGCAAGCTCACCGAGCAGCAAGGCATGACGGCAGGCGATGTCGGTGCTCTGGCGCGACCACTAGGGAGTTGCTTGGGATCACGCAGAGTGGCTTCGAGGGGGTGCGATTCAGCTTCGAGGGGGTGCGAGTCGGCTTCGAGGGGTGCGGGCAGATGCCCGTGCTCTGGTCGCCAAGGTCACCGACCTTGGCCCGGGATATGACTGCTGGCTTTGGGAAGGCCAGAGCTGACATTGACCAGGTCAAGGACGACGTAACTGTCATCAAGGAGCATCTCGCCGGGTCAGCAAACTGATCCCGCCGAGGAGATCGGCTCTCCGCTCACCTCCTCGGCTCTGTCTCTCGTAGCCGCTTGGAGTTGCCCTGGACTCCACGTTGGTCAAGCGACCGGGCAGCAAGCCCCCACCTTCCCCAATGCCCAATCCAACGAGTCGCAAGAACAGGTTCTGGATGGTGAACCCGGTCAACTCGAGCAGGGAGTGCGCTGTTTGCGGGTACACCAACGCCGCCAACAGGCACAAGAACAAGTTCCACTGCAAGCGCTGTCAGCACGATAGCCATGCGGACGTGAACGCCTCGGAGGTGATCTCGGCTCGTTGTGAGGACGTTGACGCCCTATGGGCTCAAGCAGGAGGGCAGGCGAACCTCCGGTCCAAGCCGAGGATGGGAAGGCGCGTGCAAGAGCGAGGCCATCGGACATAAAGAGCCGGAAGCACATCCAAGAGCGAAGGAGCTGGAGCAGGACAGGGCCGGGCCGGCCCCTTACGCGAGGTCGTCGCGTAGGCTTCGGGCGCGCGGCTCGTTCTGTGACGGGCCCTTGTTGAAGAGCCCACGATTGGTAAACGGTTCACAGCGCTGTGTCGATGGCGCCCTCGATGGCTGCCGTCAGCCGCCGGCAAGACCCAAGGTCGACCTAGGTCGCCTCGGGCTCTGATATGAAAGGACCGCCAAGACCGAGATCCAGGTTCAGCTGCTCGTCGCTGCCCCCATCGGTCCTGCCTGCAACGATCCGGATCTCCTCTGTGCCCGGCTCCTCGAGCCCCAGATGGTTCCAGGCCATCTGCGCAGCCATCCTCCCCCTGGGCGTGCGAATCACAAGGCCCTGCTGAACGAGGAACGGCTCGTAGACATACTCAACTGTGTCAGGCTCTTCGCCAACACACTGAGCTAGCGTGACGAGGCCCACCGGAAGGCCGGCAAACTTTCTGCAGAGCACGTCGAGCAACGCTCTGTCGACCTTGTCCAGGCCAAGCGAGTCCACACCGAAGACATCCAAGGCTCGCATAGCCGTCAAGCGATCAATCCTGCCGTCTCCACGGACCTCAGCAAAGTCCCTCACCCGTCTGAGCAAACGATTGGCCACCCGCGGCGTACCCCGGGAGCGCCGCGAGATCTCTCTTGCCCCGCCGGGGCCAATCGTCACCGACAAGATCGCAGCCGCACGTTTCACGATGGCCTCCAGCTCGTCCACGGTGTAATAGCCAAGGCGTGCTACGAAACCGAAGCGCTCACGCAGCGGACCGGTGACAAGGCCCGTCCTCGTCGTCGCTCCGACAAGGGTGAAATGCGGCACGTCCAGGCGGATAGATCGAGCAGTTGGACCCTTGCCTATCACGATGTCGATCTCGAAGTCTTCCATCGCAGGATAAAGGATCTCTTCAACTGCCCGTGGGAGGCGGTGGATCTCGTCGATGAAGAGAACGTCTCCTTGCTGGAGATCTGTGAGGATCGCCGCCAAGTCGCCTCCCCTTACCAGCGCTGGACCAGAGGTGACCCGAAGGCCTGCTCCCATCTCTGCGGCAATGATCGAGGCCAGCGACGTCTTGCCCAATCCTGGCGGACCGGCAAACAACATATGGTCTACGGGTTGAGAACGCCTCCGGGCTGCTTCGAGAACTATCTCCAGATGCTCGGTGAGATCGCTCTGGCCAACGAAGTCCGCGAGCCTCCGGGGACGCAGGCTGATATCGTTCGCATCCTCGAGAGAGCCGGCGATCGGATCCACCACACGTTCGGGAACACCCGGGCCTCGCTCTGGGACATCCACGCCAGCCTCTACGGGGTCCGCAGAGGCGCCGCTTCGCAGCACCTCGTGGCGCGCGCCGGTCAACGCGACCTCGCCAGCTCGCCGAGTGCAGCCCTCAGGAGCTCCTCGACCGAGCCTTCCCTCGGGAGCGATCGCGACACCGATCGCACCTCATCTGGCGAGTAGCCCAGACCAGCCAGCGCCTCTCTCACCTCGGCGAGGACCGAACTCGACGCCCGAAGAGGGTCGCCGCCAGAGAGCCCGCCAACAACATCCGGCAGATCGAACTTCGACTTCAGGTCAATGAGCAGCTTTGCGGCGGTCTTACGACCGACGCCTGGCACGAGAGTCAACGCGTCGATATCGTCTTCGAAGACCGCAAGCCTCAATGCGTCGGGATCATGCACCGACAGCATCGCGAGCGCGAGCGATGGACCCACGCCATGCGCTGCTAGCAGCGCCTCGAAGCAAGCACGCTCGTCGGGCTCCGCGAACCCGTACAGGACGATGGCGTCTTCGCGCACGTACGTCGAGACATGAATGACCATCTCCTCTCCTGATGCGCTGCAGCGGCGCAACAGCGCAGGGCCGGCTTGGACACGGTAGCCAACCCCTCCGACATCGATCGTGATCTCACCACTTGGCAGGGCGGACACGATGGCCCCTCGAAGCATGCCAATCAAGTTCCCGACCCCTTTTCGGCTCGACGGAGCGAGTCACGGAACGGCTGCGAGCTGAGATAGCAGAATGCAAGAGCGAGCGCGTCAGCGACATCGGGGGGCCTCGGCTCCTCGTCCATTGCGAGCAGCCTCATAACCATCTGCTGCACCTGAGCCTTCGTAGCGCTCCCATACCCGACCACTGCCTGCTTCACCTCGTTAGCGCTGTACTGCGCCACACTACACCCGGCCTCGACCGCCGCCACCATTGCCACGCCACTTGCCTGACCAACCGACATTGCGGTCCGCGCGTTCGTCTGGAAGAGAACTCGCTCGACCACGACTATTCCTGGAGAAAGTTCCTTCACGAGACGTGACAGCTCGTGGAAGAGCGTGACAAGCCTCACCTCCAGCGGGTCGGAGGGTGAAGTCATGATCACACCTGCCGCCTCGGCACGGATACGACTCCCAACCTTGCGAACACAGCCGTAGCCGCACCGCGACAGGCCTGGGTCGATACCTAGGACGAACACTAGTTCGAGTATATACCACGGCCACCCGCGTATTCGAGTGCAGTGGCCGGGGAACAGACGAACCTACAGCCTCGGGTGGACAAGATGCGGGTGGACGAGATGCGGGAAGTACGTAGAGCGGCACAGCCCGCATCCCTGCCTGGCTCCTCAGAGCGTAAATAGCTCATGTAGCGCATCGGCCGGCTCGCGAAGGCTGCGCTGTGCCCAGCTCGTAACCTGCTCCTCCTGGGTGAACACCACGACTTGTCGCTCCGCCGAGAGCTCGTGAAGCCACTCGAGGATCTCAACTGTACGGCGTGAATCTGCATGGACGGTCACATCATCGAGCAGGAGCGGACATGACTCACTCTTCGAAACGAGGCAGTCTGACAGCGCCACACGAAGCAGCAGGTAAACCTGCTCGGTGGCGCCGTGCGAGAGTTGATCGGCGCTACGCCAGCGACTGCGGCGATCGTACACGCTCACCTTTAGTGTCTTGGGATCGACCGTGGCGTCTAGGTAGCGCTCGGCGGTGACCCTTGGAAGCCATCGCTTCAGAGTCAAAGCGACCTTGGGCGCTATGTCCCTTTGCACCTCTGCCTGAGCGCCGACCAGGAGCTCAGTCGTCAGCTCGAGCTCCTGGTCGAGATCTCTGAGACGCTTCAGCTCCTCATCGGCCAGCTCCACCGCCTCTTCGGCATCCGCTACAGCTGGAAGCCGCTCTCTCTGGCTCTCCAATGCCCCGCCAGCCCTGTCTGCCTCTCCCCTGGCTTCGCGAGCCGTCTCGTTCGAATCCCTCCACGACACGGCAAGCTCCACCATCGCCCGGCTCCTCGCCAATCGGTAAACATCGTCGGGCTCTAGGCATAGCTCCCGCGCGCGGTCCGCTACTTCCCTCTCGCCGCTTGCCAACTCGTCGGCCAGCACATCGATGCTCTTGTCATCCAGGATCATCTTGAGCTCTTCCCACTCGCGTCGACGCCTATCCAAGTCATCACGCTCTATTTCGCACCGCTCCTTCCAGGCAGCAAGCGCACAGAGAGCCTCCTCGGGCGATCCCGCCGGAACGCCGCACACCTCCGCTGCGTCGAGAAGCCGCGACAGCGCATCTGCGCGCGCCGCCGCCATCTCCTCACACATCTTCTCGAACCTCCTTCGCTCGACGATCTGCGCTTCGAGCACGTCCCGCCTCCTGGCCTGCTCGGCCACGGAGCTCGAACGGTCAGCACAGGCCTTACGGTGCTCATCGAAGGCGATCATGACGTCCTCGCCAACTGCAGCGCCGGCTGCGACAAGCGCCTGCTGCAGGTCGAGCTGTGCTCTGGCGCGAGCCGACAGCAACTCTGCTTGCCTCTGTTGCCACAGGCGGCGCCGCTCCTGATCGGCCGCGTGGAGCGCCTCCAGCTTGCTCAGCTCGGCCCGAGTGGAGCCAAGAGGGCGCCTGCTGCGAATGAATCGTCCAACACCACCAGCCGCGATCAAGACTGCGCCGGCAACGGCGAGCAGGGCTCCAGGGATCCTCGAGCCGGAGGCGCCTATGCCTGCAATTAGGCCCGAAACGACCAGAAACGCTCCCACTACGGCGACCGAGGCCGCACGACGGCCTGCGACCTTCCCGCCCTGTGCAGCTGTCGGGATCTCAGGCGCCTGGGCCTGCTGCCCCGCTGGCTGCAGCCTGCCTCGCGTACCTGGACGCGAGTCGGGACGCGGGTCGGAGCAGTTCGCGTCGTGGTAAGCAAGCTCCTGGTCGCACCGGCAAAGCCGTTCGTACGAGTCCTCGATATCGCGGCCCAGCGAAACTGGACCGTCCGGCATCGGCGGCAGCATCGCGATCTGCGTCTCGAGCTCGGCTGCTGGGAGACCATCAGACGCCGGTGGCTCGCGGCACTGCTTCCAAGCCTCCAACGCCTCCGCGACCTGGGTCGAGAGCAAGCTCACCTCCGCAGATGACGCCGGCGCCACGCCGCCCGAATCCTCGTACAGCTGCGCCGCGCGAATGCACCTGCCCCGAAGATCCTCTACACGCTTGGCCGCGACGGCAACGTCGAGCAAGTCCCGGCGATGCTCGGCCGCAGCTGCCTCCTCACGAAGCCGCTCGACCTCCTCGCAAGCCTCGAGGTAGCCGGCATGGGCATCTCTCGCCATCTGCAGCCTCTCGCGCGCCTCGTCCAAGGCCCTTGTCGCCCGGCGAACCGGACCGTTGCTCCGCGCGTCGTCCCGGCCGACGTGGTCATGGCGAAACTTCTTCAGGCGCTCGAGCGCCTCGGTCGCGGTGGAGTCTGCACCAGCCGTCGCTGCAGCCCTCTCGAGATGGCTCTGGAGCGTCTCGGCCCCTTCGAGCACACCGAGCAGCTGGGCTTGGCGCACGCACGCCGTGGCCACAAAGGAACGCCGGTCGAGCCCCAGCCACTTGGACGCGTCAGGTGCGCCATCGTTCATGATCTCGCCAGAGACATCCCGCGCACCGAGGAGAAGATCCCGCGCGCTGCATCCCGAGCGGCCGTCAAGATCTTGGTCGAGCTCGATCCGCCGGCCGTCGTCCAGCAACACCACTGCTGAGACCCGCCAGTGCCCGCCGTCCCATGGACGATGCAGTTCGGCGAAGCGCCTCTCGTCGCTTCTCGCAGCGCCCTTACCCCTTCGCCTTCCACACAGCCCAGCGTAGATCGCCGCGTGCCAGCTGGACTTCGCAGACTCGTTGCCTCCGGCAATCACCGTCATCTGCGGAGCGAGCTTCAACGTCTGGCCCAGGATCGGTCCAAACGCATGCGCCGTAACTGACTCCACCCGCATCAACGCACCTCGAGATCTTCTCTCCCGTCGAGCGCCCGGAGCCCCATGACCAGTACCCGACGCCGCCGATCCTCTTCGAGATCAGCCGCGAGCGCCTTGCGAACGAAGAGCCCGCGAACGGTCCCTTCTCTGGCAAGAGCATCGACGTCGTAGGCCAACCGGATGTCACCGATGCGTACGACGACCCCGTCGAGGTGCTCGGCGACGCTTTCACGTGTCATATCCTCCGTACGCAGGTCGACACCGGGGTCCATCTCTCCTGTAAGCGTCACTCGCACGAAGCCCTCACACGAGCAGAGCGCCTCCCGGACACGATCCATTACCTGGTCCATGTACCTCGCGCCGTCGACACGCACCGTCACGTCGCTCACGAGCGACGAGGACACCCGGTGACGCTCACGGCTGACGCTCCCGTCGGCAGAGACGGTCACCAGCACTGCTCCTCGGTCGCCGTGCTCGCCGAACTCGAGCGGATCGGGATTCCCCGGGTAAGTGTGCCACTCCCCGTCGAACGGCGCGTGGAAGTGGCCAACAAGCGCGTGATGGAGGCCGGTCTCTGGGATCTCCTCCGCCCGGAACGGCGCATGGGAGATCTTGCCCCGCTCTTCTATCGCGAAGCCCCCGAGCTCGGAACCGTGGAACAACGCCAGATGGACCCCCTCGCGGTCAGGGTGAAAACCCTCAAGAAAGTTGCGCGTGGTCGCCGGCGCGCGATGGGCGGCGCCCCAGAGCGTCAGACCTTCCGCTAGCGATACCGGCGCCAGCCGGTCTTCGCTGAACACCTTGACATTCGGCGACCAGGCAACCTGGCGGTACAGGCTAGACGGCCCATACCAGTCGTGGTTTCCCGGTGAGATGACGACCGCCAAAGGGTAGAGGTCCTCGAACGTCGCCCGCAACAGCTCGCCGGTGTCCGACGAGAAGCGGTCATGCTCGTAGAGGTCTCCGCCACAGCACAGCGCGCCAACATCCAGATCGGCGGCGAGGTCGGCGACACGACGTAAGGTCTCACGGAGCTTCCGGCGCCGGTCACGGGCAGCTCCAGCTGGAGCCCAGCGAAAAGGGGCGTCCAAGTGGAGGTCCGAAAAGAGCAGCAAGCGCATGATCTCGATGATATCGGGCGGGTGTATCATGATCGCGATGCAGCGCCCCTGGGCCCCTCCGCCTGGCGAGAGATCGCGCCCGCGCGGGATCGACGAAGGAAGAGAAAGAAGGATCACGGCTCGCCTAGCCGGCGCTGCGCTTGCTGTTCCCCTCGACTCCGTGCTCAAGGAGGCGCCCGGCCACGTGCACCCGGTGCGGTTGTTCGGCAGGGCCATGGAGCACCTCGAAGGACTGCTCTGGCACGATGGCGTATCGCGCGGCGCCGCGTACGCAGCATCTGGAACGATGATCGGCGTTCTCAGCGGGCAGGCGCTTGGCCACCTCGGGGAGGCCCTAGGGCGACGCCTTCGATGCCCTCGGTCGGTCGCGGTTACGGCCTCGGTCGCGGCCGCGACCTACCTCGCTGTCGGCGGCCAATCTCTGCACGCCTCCGCCAGCAGTGTTGCTGCGGCTCTTGATACCGGGGACGTGGGATCAGCGCGGCTCGGCCTGCGATCGCTGGTGAGCCGGGACACGAACGACCTTGACACGACCGAGATCGCACGTGCCGCCGTCGAATCGGTAGCAGAGAACACCGTCGACGCCATCGTGGCGCCACTCGTCTGGGCCGCGGCGCTAGGCGCTGCCGGCACGCTTCAGTACCGCGCCGTGAACACGCTCGACGCGATGGTCGGCTACCGGAGCCCTCGCTACGAAAAGTTCGGCCGCGCCAGTGCTCGCTTGGACGACGCCGAGGGTTGGCTGCCCGCCAGGATCACGGCCGTGCTCGTGATGCTGGTTCGCCCGAGGAGCGCCCCCGAGGTGCTACGGTGCGTGCTGCGAGACGCCCCCGCCCATCCATCGCCCAACGCGGGCGTCTCCGAGGCAGCCTTTGCCGCAGCTCTCGGAGTGAGACTGGGTGGCATGAACAGGTACGAAGGGGTTTCGGAGCACCGGGGCAAGATCGGGGAGGGACGGGAATGTGAACCGGAGGACATTGGCCGGAGTGTGCGGCTGTCTCGGGACGTGGCAACTGCAGCAGCCCTCATCGCAGGGGCCGCTTCGCTCCTGTCGTTGGGCCGCAGGGCCAGCCGGGGCAGCCAGGCATCGTTGCAGGACACGTGCAGCCTGCAAGACACGTGCAGCCTGTGACACCCTTGCCGCCCGGGAGACCAGCGCCGCCTGCGTCGGCATGCCTCGCACTCGCGCCGGCACTGCCCGGTCCCGGCAACCATGGGGGCGATGGCGCCGCTCTCGCCCGTGCTCTGGGCATGGACCCGTGTAGCGTCCTCGACCTGTCAATGAGCCTCAATCCGCTTGCCCCAGACGTGGTGGAGATCGTCCGGCCGCATCTGAGCTCTCTCAGCCGTTACCCCGATGCTCGCGACGCGACGCGCCTGTTCGCTGAGGCTGTCGGAGTGGATCCCACGCGGGTGGTGCTCACCAACGGCGGCTCAGAGGCGATCGCTCTCGTCGCAGCCAAGGTGAGGCGAGCGTCGGTCGACGAGCCCGAGTTCAGTCTCTACCGGAGACATCTCGATTCGGTTGACCCTCGAGCGCCCGGGTTCAGATCCAATCCGAACAACCCTACAGGCCGCCTGGCCGGCCCCGAAGAGACCGCCCTGGTATGGGATGAGGCGTTCTACCCTCTCGCAACCGGTTCCTGGACCCGGGGCGACGCTGATAGAGGATCGGTCGTCGTGGGCTCGATGACCAAGCTGCTGGCGTGCCCGGGTCTCAGGATCGGCTACGTCATCGCCCCCGAGGACGCCTTCGCCGCGAACCTTGCGGAACGCCAGCCAGAGTGGTCTGTGGGCTCACTTGCGCTCGCCGCGATGGCGGACCTTCTCTCGGCAGTTGACCTTACCCGCTGGTCAAATGGGCTTTCCCGCCTGCGCAAGGAGCTCGGCGACCTCCTCGAGCGCCATGGCTTCACGCCAGAGCCCTCCGCAGCCAACTACGTCCTCGTCAAAAAGGCGGAAGGGCTCCGCCATCGCCTCGCGTCTCGGGGAGTGGCCGTGCGGGAGTGCGCCAGCTTCGGTCTCGAAGGCTGCGTGCGAATCGCCGTGCCCGGGCCAGACGGCCTCGCGAGGCTCGAGAAGGCGCTGGAGGAGTCGGCGGACATGAATCCGGGGCCCGTCGTCACAGGATCCGCGGGAGCGCATCACATGACGACGGGCAGGATGAGAGGCGGGATCACAGGGTGAGAGGAGGGATAATGGTCTGCGGGACGTCGAGCGATGTCGGCAAGAGCCATGTCGTGGCCGGGCTCTGCCGGCTCCTCGCCCGCAAGGGCGTCAGCGTCGCTCCCTTCAAAGCCCAGAACATGGCTCTCAACTCCTTCGTCACGATCTCTGGTCACGAGATCGGCAGAGCCCAAGGGGCACAGGCGATGGCGGCCTGCACAACACCAGAGGTGGCGATGAACCCGGTTCTCCTCAAGCCCACGTCAGACTCGAGCAGCCAGGTAGTGCTCATGGGCAAGCCAATCGGCCAGATGAACGCATCCACATACCATGCGGCCAAGCCGGAGCTACTGGCTGCCGTGCTGGACGCGCTGGCGGATCTGCGGTCACGCTTCGAAGTCGTCATCTGTGAAGGAGCTGGGAGCCCAGCAGAGATCAACCTGCTGGAGAACGACATAGTCAACCTGCGCATCGCCTACGAGAGCGCTCTTTGCGCCATCGTCGTCGCGGACATCGACCGCGGCGGGGCACTGGCTGCACTCCACGGAACCGTGTCCCTGCTCCCCGATCAGTACCGCTCGCTCGTGCGCGGATTCATCGTGAACAAGTTCCGCGGTGATCCGGCGCTGCTCGGCGCCGGCTTGGTCGAGCTGGAGCGCAGGTGCGGAGTCGCGACCATCGGAGTCCTCCCATTCGTCGACAGCGCCTCCCTCGACGCCGAGGACTCACTTGAGATCGCTCGTTCGAGATCGGCCACATTGGAGAGCTCGGAGAGCTCGGGCACATTGGCCGGATCTGCGGACATGAAGGGCGCGCACGAGCATGCCGCCTGCGAAGTACACGATGCCACGGGCCCGGCCACAGGGGACGCCGGCGTCCTCCAGGTGGCGGTCGTCCGCTTCCCACGGATTTCCAACTTCACCGACCTGGACCCCCTACTCCTCGAGCCATCTGTCGATCTTCGCTATGTCGAGAAACCGTCCGCGCTCGCCGGCGCCGACCTCATCATCCTACCCGGCTCCAAGTCGACGATCTCCGACCTTGGCTGGATGCGAACCAGAGGCATCGACCGGGCAATCATGGACGCCACGAGACCCGACAGGTCCAACCCTGCAGTCGTCCTCGGCATCTGTGGCGGCTACCAGATGCTCGGGCACCGTATAGTCGACGCCATCGAGTCTCGCGCCGGCACGGTAGAGGCACTGGGCTACCTCGACATCGAGACGTCGTTTGCGCAGAGCAAGATCACACGCCAGCGCTCTGGGAGCGCCCTCGGCCACGACCTGCACGGGTATGAGATCCACCATGGACGGGTGCTCCTCGGGCCCGAGGCCCGTCCTTGGATCCACCTCCAGGACCGCTACGGCAACGAGCCCGAAGGCGCCGGCAACGTAGGCCGGCTGGGTGGCCGTCGGGTTGATCGGCTGGGTGGCCGTCGGGTTGATCGGCTGGGTGGCAACCACGTGCTCGGCACCAGCCTGCACGGCATCTTCGAGGATGACGGCTTCCGCCATGCGTTTCTCGAGACGGTGGCCACCGTTCGAGGCAAGCAGGTCGCCCACGCGACGTTCTCATTCGCTCGAGCGCGACAAGCCCAGTTCGATCTCTGGGCAGACTTGATCGAAGAGCACGTGGACATCGTGGCCTTGGAGAAGCTGATCGAGGAGCCGGCCCGATGATCATTTTCCTCACCAATGCAGACACCGAGATCCTCGCCCTGCGGGTCGCAGCCGAGGAGCTGCCCGCCGGCTTCCCGCCAATCAGGGTCGCTAACCCCACCACATCCCCGGAGCCCCCCGAGCTGGACGGCGCTCGAGCTGTTCTGGTCCGCCTCCTCGGGGGGCGCAGCTCCTGGGATGCGCCGTTCGACACGCTTCGGGCAGGATGCGCAGCAACAGGAACGCCGCTCCTCGGCTTTGGCGGGGAGGGGGTTCCCGACGCCGAGATGGCGTCAGCGTCCACCGTGGACCAAAGCATCGTGGCGAGAGCCTTTGAGTACCTGGCGGCCGGAGGGCCGCAGAACATGGCACAGCTACTGCGGTTCGTGTCGGACACGATCCTCGGCACCAGCTTCGGGTACCAGCAGCCACAAGAGATAGCCCCTTTCGGCCTACTCGGCGAGCCGGCTCTCGACCCCGCAAGACCCACCGTCGGCGTCGTCTTCTATCGGGCGCACCTTGTCTCGGGTAACACGCGCTTCGTCGAGGTCCTCTGCGAGGCGCTCGAGAGCGCCGGGGCCAACGCTGTCCCAGTGTTCTGCTACTCGCTAAGGCCGTCGCCACCAGCAATGGAAACAGCAGCAATCCTGGCAGTCGATACGCCGGCGATTCCGGAGACGCATGCGACTTCGGCAGTTGGCACTCTGGCGACGCCAGAGACGCAGGCGACTCCCGGGCCAGACGCTGAGCCCTGCGGTGGCCACGCTGAGCCCTGCGGTGGCCACGCTGAGCCCGGTGGTGGCGCACGCACGACGCCCGCGCTGGATCTGCTCGCCGACTACGGCGTCGACGCGATCATCACCACCGTGCTCGCCTCCGGGTCGGCACGCGAAGAAGGCAACGGCTGGGAGGCAGCGGAGCTCGCGTCTATGGACGTTCCCGTGGTGCAGGCGATCACCTCCACATCATCCACCGCGTCATGGTTGGCCAGCCCAGCTGCGCTCACGCCAATCGACGTTGCCATGTCGGTGGCTGTTCCTGAGCTCGACGGGCGCATCATCGCTCCCGCGTTCTCCTTCAAGGAGGTGGTAGACGACGGCGACGACATAGGCTCGCAGGTGCTCGCCTACCGTGCGCACCCCGAACGCACCCGCCGGGTCGCCGAGATCGCCAGCCGGCATGCCCGCCTCAAGAGGACACCGGTGAGCACGCGCAAGATCGCCATCGTGGTGTCCGCGTACCCCACCAAGCACAGCCGCCTGGGCAATGCCGTCGGCCTTGACACGCCTGCCTCGCTGCTCACGCTACTCGACGCGCTCCGCGCGGCCGGCTATCGGGTTGCCGCTGCTCCGGAAAGCTCCGACGAGCTCATGCGCGAGCTGGCTGCCTCGCTCACTGCCGCCGAGGCAAGATGCTCAGACGCTCGTGCTCTCTGCGGACGGATGCCGGATAACCACTACACGAGGTGGTTTGACACACTGCCATCCGAGGTCCGCTCAGCTGTCATCGAGGCTTGGGGAGATCCTCCTGGCGACGTCTTCACCTCCCCTTCGGCTGAGCGCCCAGGCAAGCTGGACATCGTCTTCCCCGGCATCGATCTCGGCGGCGTGCTCGTGGCGATCCAACCACCGAGGGGGTTCGGCGAGAACCCTGTTGCCATCTATCACTCACCAGTCCTAGCGCCCACACATCACTACCTCGCCTTTTATCACTGGCTGGACGCCGGCTGGGGAGCCGACGCCATGATCCACCTCGGCAAGCACGGGACATTGGAGTGGCTCCCCGGCAAGGGCGTGGGCCTATCCGCTTCCTGCTTTCCCGATGTCGCACTGGCAGGCATACCCCTCATCTACCCATTCGTGGTCAATGATCCCGGTGAGGGGGCACAAGCAAAGCGACGGTCCCACGCTGTGATCGTGGACCACCTCATCCCTCCGCTGACCAGAGCAGACACCTACGATGACCTGGCGGCGCTGGAAGGACTGCTCGACACCCATGCTCAGATGCTTCACCTCGACCCGGCGAAGCTGCCCGAGATCCGGCGACAGATATGGGAGCTGATGGTTGCAAGTGAGATGCACACCGACCTCGGCCTCGACCCCGAAGGAGACCCGAACCAGGGTCGTGCTTTCGACAACCCAACCTTCGACGACATGCTGGTCGACCTGGACGGGTATCTGTGCGAGCTGAAGGACGCGCAGATCCGCGGCGGGCTGCACGTGCTCGGACAAGCGCCTAGCGACGAAGCCGAGCTGGACATGGTGCTCGCCATCACGCGCCTACCTCAGGGATCGGTTCCATCTCTTCGCGAAACCGTCGCAATGGAGCTTGGCCTGAACATCTCGGAAGGCAAGCAACAGCTAGCTGCGGTCGACCGACTCGAGGCAGCATGCCGGGAGAAGCTTTCCGTCCTTCAAGCAGCAGGCTGGTCCTACAGCGGCGAAAATCCCACGCTCGACTGGGTGGCCAGGCATCTCGTGCCGGCATTGCACGCCACGTCATCGGAGATCACATCCACACTCCATGCGCTGGACGGGGGACACGTGCTCTCGGGCCCCGCCGGCGCCCCGTCCCGGGGAATGGCGCACGTCCTGCCAACGGGCAGGAATTTCTATTCACTGGACCCCAGAGCGGTACCATCGCCACTCGCCTGGCAAGTGGGCTGCAACCTTGCAGATCGCCTTCTCGAACGTCACGTCCAAGAGGAAGGCCTATACCCACACACGGTTGGCTTGGTCATGTGGGGCACGTCTGCAATGAGGACGGCAGGTGACGACGTCGCGGAAGCTCTGTACCTCATGGGCGTCAAGCCGGTATGGGCTGAGGAGTCGGGCCGAGTGGAGGGGCTCGAGGTGATCCCGCTCGAGCAGCTGGGCAGGCCGAGGATCGACGTGGTGGTGCGCATATCGGGCTTCTTCCGCGACGCTTTCATCAACGTCGTCGAGATGATCGACGAGGCTGCACGGATCGTACGGCAGCTCGATGAGGTCGAAGACGAGAACTTCGTCAAAGCTGGTGGCGAGGAACCGCGCATCTTCGGTCCGAGACCGGGAGCGTACGGCTCGGGGATCCTTCCCCTCATAGAGAGCGGCGCATGGACGGACGACGCGGATCTCGCTTCCGTCTACCTCGCCTGGGGAGGATGCTCCTACAGCCGCTCACGGATGGGAAGGCCTGCGCCGGATGCCGCTCGCAGGCGCCTGGCAGGTATCGAGGTGGCAGTGAAGAACCAGGACAACAGGGAGCACGACATCTTCGACTCCGATGACTACTTTCAGGAGCATGGAGGGATGGTCGCTGCGATCCGCTTCCTCTCGGGTCGCCAGCCCAAGGCATGGTTCGGGGACTCGTCCGACCCAGGACGGCCCAAGGTGCGAAGCCTTGAAGACGAGGCTCGGCGGGTGGTGCGCACCAGGGTCATCAATCCCAAGTGGATCGAGGCCATGCGCAAGCACGGCTACAAGGGGGCCTTCGAGATGGCAGCGACGGTAGACTACCTTTTTGGCTATGACGTCACTGCCCGTGTGGTTGCAGATTGGATGTACGAGCGCGTGACGCAGGCATACGTAGCTGACCCCGCGATACGCAAGTTCTTCGAGGAGTCCAATCCTTGGGCGCTCAAGTCGATCGCCGAACGGCTTCTCGAAGCGCACGAGCGGGGCCTGTGGAACGCTTCCGAAGAGTCTCTCCTGGCGCTCAGAGCGGCGTTGCTCGAGAGTGAGGGGTGGGAGGAGGAGCTGCAAACATGAGCTCGGACCGCCTCGACCACCTGGGTTCAGACGTTTCCCGTCGCCTCGGCCACCTGGAGAAGGAACCGCAGCCTGATGCCGGCCCCGCTGGCCTGAGAGACATTCGGCCACCGTTTCCGTTCAGCGCCGTCATGGGCAACAAGGACCTCAAGCTGGCCCTACTCCTGAACGCTGTAGACCCGCTGATCGGAGGCGTGCTCCTTCGCGGCGCAAAAGGTAGCGCTAAGAGCACGATCGCTCGCGGATTCGCGGCCCTGTTGAGCGGTAGAGCCCCGTTCGTCGAGCTCCCGCTCGGAGCAACCGAGGACAGGGTGGTGGGAACGCTTGATCTGGCAGCGCTTGTTGCGCGTGGCGAGAGGAAGTTCCACCCAGGCCTTCTTCACTCGGCAAACGGTGGCGTCCTCTATGTTGACGAGGTGAACTTGCTCCCAGACCACCTGGTGGACGTCCTGCTCGACGTCGCCGCAAGCGGCATCAACACGGTGGAGCGGGATGGCGTGTCAATCTCCCACCCCTGCAGGATTGTTCTGGTGGGATCGATGAACCCCGAAGAAGGGGACCTGAGACCACAGCTGCTCGACAGGTTCGGTCTTTCCGTGGATGTAGCAGCGCTCGATGATCCGATCCAACGCGCTCGGGCCGTGCGCAGAAGGCTTGCCTACGATGTCGATCCATACGAGCTCGCAGCAACCTGGAAACCCGAAGAAGACAGGCTCCGTCACCGAATTGCCACCACGGCGTCCGCACAGCTGACTCCGGAGCTCATAGCCAGCACTTCCGCCCTCTGCGCATCTGTCGGAGCAGAGGGTCTGCGTGCAGATCTGGTGATATGCCGCGCCGCAGCCGCTCTCGCCGGCTGGGAAGGATGCAAGGTGGCTGACGGCGCCCATGTCCGCCGGGTTGCTCGCATGGCCCTTGCGCACCGACACAGGCGCTCCCCGCTCGACCACTCTGGGATCTCAACCGAAGTGCTCGAGGACGCGATCGACGAGGCGTTCGGGGGAAACCACGAACGATCTGAGCGGCCAGCGAGCCGGCATCCTGGCACGTTTGCCATTCGAGAGCCAGGAGAAGAGCCAGGAGAAGAGCCAGGAGAAGAGCCAGGAGAAGGCGAGCCATCCACGAACATCTACTCGGCCGGCCGGGACAACGCAACAGATTTGCCGAGCAAAGCTAGGGGTAGGCCATCTCACCCATATCAAGGCTTCGCCGGCCCCACTAACGAGGCTGACCACAGCATCGATGAAGGACGCCAGCTGCCTGGCGATTCATCGCCTGACAATCCACACGGCCAGGAATCCCACGATCGCGGCTATCAGACGACACGCACCGCGCCATCAAGGGTGATGCCGCTTGCGACCAATATGGCATCTTCGACAAGATCGCGATCCGAGATGGCTGGTGGAGGACGGGGGACAACTGTTGAATCAAGCCGGGGACGGCTTGTGGGGCATCGCATCTCAGACGGCGATCCATCGTCGTTGGCAGTCCTTGCAACGGTCCGAAGCGCAGCCGAGCGGGCAGCCAGTGAGCGAGCTGACGACAACCGATCTGAGCTCACCGCGCTGACGACTACGGCGGTGGACTCAAGAAAGCAGCTGTTGGACCTCCAGCCCTGCGACATCCGCGAGGGTATCTACAAGCAGCGATCCGCTAACCTTGTCATAATTGCGGTGGACACCTCAGGATCGATGGGCGCCAGGAGACGCCTCGAGGTAACGAAATCTGCGATCTTCGGCTTCCTGCTCGATGCCTACCGGTCTAGGGACAGGGTTGCCCTGGTGGCCTTCAGGGATGAGTCGGCCACGGTGGTGCTGCAACCCACCGGCAGTATAGAGGTGGCGCGAGCACGGCTCGAAAGCTTGGACATTGGAGGACGAACACCCTTGGCGGCAGGGATATCGACCGCCCTGGGTCTTGCAGTTACAGCCAAGACCAGCAGGTACAGGCCGCTCGTAGCCCTTGTCTCCGACGGACGAGCCACGTGTGGACCAGCAGGACTCGATCCGATGCAGGCGGCACTCGAGGCGGCCAGCCAAGTCAACAGCATGGGTATCAGCTCTGTCATGGTCGATGCCGAAGAAGGCCGTTCTCGCCTCGGGCTTGGCATCGCGGTGGCAGAAGCAATGGGTGCGCGCTACATGCAGCTGTCTGATCTTTCCGCGCTGGCGCTCAGCGCACAGCTCGACACCGAGATTGTGAAAGGCTAAGAGAAATGCACGTTGGAATAATCGCAGGAACAGGACCCGCGGGCCGGGGTCTCGCTGGTCGCCTTGCGGCAGCTGGCGCTCAAGTCACAATTGGCTCGCGATCACGAGAGCGTGCGGAGCACTCTGCGGCCGAGCTACGCCTGGCGCTCGATGCCCATGGCGCCGGCTCGCGGGGTCGTATCGTCGGCGATGAGAACGCCACGTGCGCGAGCGCAGACGTGGTGGTGGCCGCCACCCCATGGGAAGCAGCAGAAGCCACGCTCTCTGGTCTCGCAGAGCAGCTGCGAGGAAAGGTCGTAGTGTCGATGGCCAATGCACTTGCCAGGATGGGGCGCCAGATGGTGGCTGTAGTGCCTCCTCGAGGTTCGATGGCGGAGACGGTCCAGGCCATCCTGCCCAGCTCCTTCGTGTCCGGAGCTTTCCATCACCTCCCCGCTGGGCACCTCATGGAGTTAGAGCGAGCTCTGGACTCCGACGTGCTGGTGACCTCAGACCACGAGCAGGCAATCCAGGTAACCTGCGATCTGATCGAGATGATTCCCAGACTCCGTCCGCTCATCGTGGGAAGCCTCGCCCATGCTGCGGCAGTCGAGTCCTTCACGGCCGTTCTCGTGGGCGTGAACAAGCGTTACTCGTGCTCAGCATCCATACGACTGAGCGGCATCGACGAGGACGGGTGATGTCCAGCGGGAAACCCCACCGGTGCGATACGCGACCGTTGCTCATGACGCTGCTCCCCGTGATCCCGACACTTGCGTCTGCAAGAAAGTGCGGCACTTACCAGTGAGACTGTTCGATACCATGAGGCGACAGGCTCTCCCCCTCGATGCCGGACCGGAGGTGACGATCTACACCTGCGGGATCACGCCTTACGATGCGACGCACATAGGTCACGCAGCGGTGTTCGTGACCTTCGACGTGCTGCAGCGCAGGCTGCGAGATCTCGGCCACCGTACGAAGTGCGTTCGCAACATCACCGACGTCGACGACGACATACTGCGTAAGGCCAGAAGCCTAGGTGTGCATTACCTGGATCTCGCAGCAGAGGAGATAGCGCGTTTCGACTCGGACATGCGGGACCTCGGCTTGCTGCCAGCCTTCTCAGAGCCCCGCGCCACCTCCGCGATCCCAGACATCCTCCGCTTCATCGATGCCGTTCTCACCTCTGGTCACGCCTACATCTCTGGCGGCTCTGTTTACTTCAGGGCCTCATCCTTCCCACGCTTTGGCATGCTCAGCGGCCTGAGTCGCGACGAGATGCTGGAGTTGGCGCGGGAACGAGGGGGCAAGCCCGAGGATCCGAACAAGGCAGACCCTCTTGACTTCGTTCTATGGCAGCCGTCCGCACCGGACGAGCCATCGTGGCAGTCTCGCTGGGGCAGGGGGCGCCCCGGATGGCACGCTGAGTGCTCCGCTCTTGCGATGCGCGAGCTTGGTCCGACCGTCGACATTCACGGCGGTGGCGAGGACTTGATCTTTCCCCACCACGAGTGCGAGATAGCACAATCGGAGGCAGCAACAGGCCAGCGCTTCGTTCGCCACTGGGTGCACGTGGGCATGGTCCGCTTGGACGGCGAGAAGATGTCGAAGTCGCTTGGGAACCTCGTGTTCGTCAGCGATCTGCTCAAGGAGTGGGATCCTCAGGTCATCAGGTTGGCCATCCTCGCCAACCATTATCGCAGTAGCTGGGATTGGTCACCGGAGTTGCTGCCCGAGGCCAGAGATCGCCTCGAGCGGTGGAAGGCTGGAGCGGGAGATGGCGAAACCGGGCTCGTCGAGGTGCGCGAAGCGCTCGATGACGACCTGAACACGCCATCTGCGCTGCGCCATCTCGACGCGTTGTCAGACCTGGGAGGCATCTCGAGAGCGTCGGCCCTCCTCGGTATCAGCCTGTGAGCCACTGTGCAACACCAGAGAGCGCTTAGTGGGAACGGTTGCGAACGGTGAGCGCGGGACGCAACGGGAAACAAGTGGGAAACAATTGCAAGAAATGGCCCCGGAGCAAGCGACACTCTCCAGGTGGGGATAGAGGAGCGCCTGTGAGCCCCGGAGCCACTCCAAGACTAACGTCTCTACCGTTCCAATGGACGTCGCGCCGGCGGCAATTCAGCCACGTTCCCGTCGGCTCGTGCCGCCTTGCCACCAGCGATCCCGCGAGGAGGTCCGCAACGTTCCATCATGGTCGTCAGGTCCACCAAGTTCATCGAGCGAGCGCCGAATGACAGGGCTGGAGCAAATCTGGGCTGGTTGGCGCCGAGAGTACGTGTCATCAGTTCCTAACGCTGCCACATCTCGCGATGCCGGCGCCGATACGGGCGCCGCTGGCTGTGTCTTCTGCTCCATCGCTACAGGCGCCGGCTCCGACGAGGAGCTCGGGGTTCTCTGGCGTAGCCACCACAGCATTGCCATCCTGAACGCCTTCCCCTACGCGAGCGGCCACCTCATGGTCATGCCAAGACGCCACGTCCCAGACTTGGAGAACCTTACGCCCGAGGAGTCCGCAGAGCTCTGGCAAGGCCTCCTCGACGCACTTCACGCGTTGAGGGCCGCCTACAAGCCAGATGGGGTTAACATCGGCGCCAACTTGGGCAGGGCAGCTGGGGCTGGGCTCCCGGAGCACGTGCACGTCCATGCCCTACCGCGCTGGGCAGGCGACACCAACTTCATGACGACCGTCGCAGGGGTACGTGTTATGCCAGAAGCCCTGTGCGATACATGGAGCCGTCTGCGAGCGGCATGGCCCGACCACGCGGCGGACCGCTAAGCGAGACCAACCCGCCGGCTTCGCTAGCCGGCAGCCATTCCGACTATCGGCTTGTTGAGCGGCTTACCGCCCATCGAACCGAAGAATTTCCCATCGCCATAGCTGAAGATGCCACCGTCAGATGCCACGAACCAGTACCCCATTCCGTCCGGCGTCGCGGTCATCCCGACTATCGGAGCGTTCAAGCGCCTGCCGCCCATCGAGCCGAAGAACGGCGCGTCGAAGGCGAAAACGCCTCCGTCGCCAGCCACCATCCAGTAGCCTCCCGTCGCGGGATCGTTAGCCATCCCGACTATCGGCTGATTGAGATGCCTGCCGCCCATCGACCCGTGGAACTGGGCGTTTCCGAAGCTGAAGATGCCACCGTCTGAGGCCACGAACCAGTACCCCTTGCCGTCCGGAGTTGCGGTCATCCCGACTATCGGGGCGTTGAGATGCTTTCCGCCCATCGAGCCGAAGAAGGGAGCACCGAAAGCGAAGATGCCGCCGTCTGATGCCACTTCCCAGTACCCGCCGGTCGCCGGGTCGGCGGCCATTCCAACTATCGGGGCGTTGAGATGCTTTCCGCCCATCGAGCCGTGGAACGTGGCGTCGCCGAAGCTGAAGATGCCACCGTCAGATGCGACGAACCAGTACCCCTTGCCGTCCGACGTCGCGGTCATGCCAACGATCGGCTTGTTGAGCGGCTTACCGCCCATCGAGCCGTAGAACGGCACACCGAAGCTGAAGATACCGCCGTCGGATGCGACTAGCCAGTAGCCGACCGGGGTAGTGGGCTTCACAGGCAGGAGAGCTGACTGGTCGGAGGCTATGAGCACATTCGCCGAGGAGTAGCCCAGGAGGTAGCACTCGGTACTGCCCGCAACGCATGTGACAGCGCTTATATTGGCAATCGTGGAGGGCATCGACTCAGACGCTCCCCAGCTCAAGCCACTATTGGTCGTAACGAACGCCGCAGGGCCTGACGCTCCCGATTGGCTGGCAAGCTGCCCGACCACAATGCAGTCGCTCTTCGAGATCGAGTTAGCGACACATGAGATCCCGCTCACCATTTCAAGATTGGACGGAACAGGAACACTGGTCCAACTGCTCCCCCCATCCATGGTCTGGATAAGCACGACATTCGCGCTGCTCGCACCCGGAGCAGGGAAGCCTTCCGCCATGCAGTACTCGGCAGTGGAGCACGAGACGCCCTGGATCATCTCGATTCCGCTGGGCAGCGTAGGCGCTGTCCAGCTGGATCCCCCGTCAGTGCTGACAAGAAGAGATGGCTCGAGTGGGAAGCTGAGGGTCTTGAAACCAATTGCCACACAGACACTCGAAGCAGAACCCGACGTCACGCCACATGAGACTTGCTGCACCAGCGCGGCGGATCCCGAGGGAATCGAGCTAGATGACCAGCTGCTTCCGCCATTGGTCGTAGGCGAGATCCATGGACTTATCACTGGTTTGTTGTTGACAATGGTGGTTAGCGCCCCTACCACGATGCAGTCTTGCTGAGTGATGCACGCGACTCCAGAGAGCGACACGCCCTGCGACTGGTTATTGGGGAACGAACCGATTCCAGAGCTCGACCAGGAAACACCGCCGTTTGTCGTGACCACGACAGGCGCCGACCCGCCGGTGACCACCGCCATGCAGTCGTTGGCATTGGCGCACGAGGTCGCAGAGAAGCTCTGACTGGACGCAGAGCCACCGACTTGCCATGTCGTGCCAGCATCAACTGTACGCAGCGAGTAATCAGCTCCAGTCGAGCTGTACCCGCCAGCGATGCACTCGCTCGCGGAAGGACATGACAATGTGTTTAGACCCCACCCCTGCGGCGCCGGCTGGTTCGTCCACGTCGATCCCCCGTTAGACGATCCGTCCAGGGTGAGCGAGACAGATGTGAGGCCTGCCAGACCACATAACACAGCGCCCGTGGCGCATGACACTGCAGCCGTTGCCTGCATCGCGGCTGGCGACGTCGCGTGCGACCAAGCGCCGGTGCTGGCATTCGTGTTGTAGATCACGTACACACCCTGAAACCCAGCGCCCGACAACGGAGTGCCTGTCTGGCCAATCCCCACGCAGTCGAACGCTCCCGGAGAAGACACAGAGCTCACGCAGGAGTCCTGTGTGAGGGAGATCCCACCCGTGGGCGGCGCCTGCGTCTGCCACGTGCCCGTCAAGCTGCCCCCGCTGTAGATGATCAGCGGGGTGCTGGGGCTCGCATTCGTCGATCCAACAATCCAACAGTCAGTTGCGCTCGCGCATGACACGTCGGAGAGGACCCCGACCCCCGAGGGCAGCGCAACAGTTGACCAGGTGACGCCAGCAACGCCAAAGAGGCTCGCCGAGGAGGCATAAAGAGCCTGGGTCGGAGAGGCTCCGACGGATGTGCCGCCAAGCGCTACGCAAGTTCCCGCGCCAGTGCACGAGATGGCTCCGAGAGCTTTGTCGGCACTCGGCGCCGTGTCCGTGGCCCACGTGAACCCGAGATCCGATGTCGTTCCTATATACGGAGACTCTCCACCGCTGTTGATCGCAAGGCCGGTCACTGCGCAACCGAGGACGCTGGCACATGAGACCGAGTTGAGGATCGCAACGTTGCCAGGAAGGTTCTTGTTGCTCGTCCAAGTCGCTCCGCCGTTCGTCGTCTGCGCGAGCACCTCGGGAACTGAGGTAGAGGAGGAGCCCGTAGCCATGCAGATGGTCGCACTGGCACACGATACGTCGGTCAGAGAGACCATCCCAGCTGGGGGCGTTCCTCGCTGCCAGGAAGCCCCGCCATTAGTCGTGTAGATGACGACAGGTATGTTGGCCGCGTAGTTCGCCCCCACCGCAACGCAGTTCGTAGCGCTCCCACACGACATGGACGCCACCCCCGGAATCGCAGCCGCCTTCTGTACGTCCACGCTCCATGCCGAGCTAGAGCCTGATGCGCGCGCAGTCGTGCCCCGCGCGTTGGCGGGCGGCCTCGACACTGCGTAGGCCGGTGACACTGCGGCGACGCCAGCCATGCTTGCGACGACACCCAGCAGCAACGCCATCGCCGGCAGCACCGTACGTCGCCGGCGAATCCGGCCAGCCCGCCGCCCGGCGACCCTCCTCGCCGTTGCCTCGGAGTGGCGCCCCTTGCTACCTGCCGAAATGAGATCCATGGCCATCTGCCCCGTCCCCTTTCCGTTTCTGCCCAATAGTCCTAGATTGCTTACCTTACGCTCGCTCATGCCCGCACGTCTTGCAGGCAGGCCGGTGCGCTCGATCCCCGACACCGGCCACAAAACAGACCTGCCCTGTCAACGTCCGCGCTGTGAGCATGATATCAGCCGCCGTTGCGAGCGCAAGTGCAGGGCCGCCGAACGCCGAGGAACGCCGAGCAAGAATGGGCGGCGCTGTCAAGAGAGCCGCGTCAGCGAGGACTTCCGACCTCGACGTCGGTGAGAAGGTCGGCAAATGCAACATCCGTGGTGCGATGGCGCTCCTGGATGGCGCCTCGCAGGCGGGCTATCGCGTCGCCGCGGTCCGCGCCGCGCACTTCGCCACCTTCGCGGAGGCGAACCGCGAGGGTCCCCCCGGCGACCTCGCGGTCGCCGAGCACGAGCATGTACGGAACACGTTGAAGGCGGGCTTCGCGAACCCGCGCTCCGAGAGATCCAGCTGAAGCATCGACGACCCGCGCGAGTATCGACGCTTCACCCAACTCCTCCATGATGTCGCGAGCCAAGGGCTCGTGCTCTGCTCTGACCGGCAGGAGCGCGACCTGGCACGGCGAAAGCCACGGGGGCAGGGCGCCTGCAGTGTGCTCCAGAAGCACTGCCATGAAACGCTCCAACGAGCCATAGATCGCTCGGTGCACCACGACCGGGGTCTCTCGCGTCCCGTCAGCTTTCACGTACGTACAGCCAAAGCGCCGGGGAAGCTGGAAATCGAGCTGAACAGTTCCCATCTGCCATTCCCTGTCCAGCGCGTCGCGCATGATGATGTCGATCTTCGGCCCGTAGAAGGCTCCGTCACCTTCTGCGATCGTGTAGCGATCCGGCCCGATGCTCCCATCGAGGATCTCACGTAGGGCGCCTTCCGCATGATCCCACGTCGCGACATCTCCAAGGAACGACGTAGGCCGCGTGCCCATTCGCAGTCGATGCTCCATGCCAAACGTGCCGTAGAAAAGGTTGACTATCTCGAATATCCGGCCCAGCTCGGGGCCGATCTCATCCTCTGCGACGAAGATGTGGGCATCGTCCTGACGGAAGCTCTGGACTCGCAAGAGGCCCTGAAGGGTCCCCGAGCGCTCGTGGCGGTGCAGCACGTCCAGATCCGAGAGCCGCAACGGCAGATCCCGGTAGCTCCACGTACGCCTGTTGAACACGATCATCGCGTTGGGGCAGTTCATAGGCTTGACCCCGTAGGTACGATGCTCATCGATCGGGATCTGGAACATGTTGTCGACGTAGTGCTCCCAGTGACCAGAGGTCTCCCAGAGTGACTTCTCGTTCACTAGCGGGGTTGATATCTCCCGGTAGCCCCTCTTCGCGTGCTCGGTGCGCGAGAACTCGAGCAGGCGGCTCAGGACGTGCCAGCCGTCGGGCAACCAGTAGGGCATCCCAGGAGCGCTCTGATCGAACATGAACAGATCCAGCTCCCGGCCCAGCTTGCGGTGGTCACGGCGCTCGGCCTCGGAGCGCTGCCATAGGAAATGATCCAGCTGCTCACGGCTCTCCCATGCGGTGCCGTAAATCCTCTGGAGCATCGGCCGCTTCTCGTCTCCTCGCCAGTAGGCGCCGGCCGCGCTCAACACCTTCACCGCGTCCGGGGAGATGTCTCCGGTATTGTCCACATGCGGCCCCGCGCACAGGTCCACGAAACCGTTGTGGGTATAGGTGCTGAGCACCGGGGCGTCCCCTTCGAGAAGAGCTCCGTTGTCATCAAGGTGACCGGACAGGATGCCGTCGAGCACCTCCTGCTTGAAGGGCTCGTCTGCAAATATCTCCCGCGCCGTGGCTGCATCGACCTCGGCGCGCACGAGTTGATGGCCCTCGGCGATGATCTGCTTGACTCGCTCCTCGATCCATTCGAGGTCCTCTGGCACGACCGACCGCGGAAGCTCGAAGTCGTAGTAGAAGCCGGTCTCGGTCGGGGGTCCGGTCGCAATGTGCACCGGACCGTCCGACCCGAAGCGTTCCCTCGTCGCTTGAGCCATAACGTGCGCACAACTGTGGCGGATCCGCCTCAGCCTGAGCTCCCGGTCCTCTGGAAGATCATCCCTGGAATGCCCCGGCGCGGAATGCCCCGGCGCGGAATGCCCTTGCGAACCCGCTGACGACGAGCTCGTCATCCCGAGCTCCGAAGCTGGTCACGCAGCACGAACTTCTTCACCTTTCCTGAGGGCGTCCGCGGGAGATCTTCGACCAGGCGGATCTCCTCCGGCCACTTCTGGCGTGCGAGACCAGCGCTTGCAAGGTGATCGCGCATGGTCTCCATGTTCACCGGCCGAGCGCCCTGCTTCATGCGGACGAACGCGCAACCATGCTCGCCAAGACGCTCGTCTGGCGCTGCGACCACCGCGACCTCTGCAACGCCGTCCATGTGCGAAAGCAGCCCCTCTACCTCGGCAGCGCTCACGTTCTCTCCACCCCGAATGATGATGTCCTTCTTCCTGTCGGTGATGATCAGATATCCGTCACGGTCCAGCATGCCAATGTCCCCCGTCGCGTACCAGCCGTCGCTGTCGATTGCGTCGTCGCTGAGCCGCGGGTCCGTGTATCCGAGGAAGCGATCAGGGCCGCGGCTCGAGATCTCGCCCTCGTCTCCTGGTGGCACATCCTCGCCGCCAGCTCCGATGATACGCATCTCTATGCCCTCGAGGGGCTTGCCATCGGTGTAGAGGCGCTTCGACGCCAGCTCGTCGTGGGCGCAACCAGTCGTGGAAGGATGCTCGGTAGATCCATAGGAGCGGACTATGGAGATCCCGAGGCGCTCGGCGCGTTCGGTTACCGAGGTCGGAACCGTGGAGCCGCCCAGGCCGATCTTCGCCATGAGCCTCAGGTGCTCCGGCTTGAGATCCGGCGAGTCGAGCAGGCTGGTGAGAAAATAAGTCGAGCCGGCGCCAGCCGCGATATCGGCATCGAGCATTGCCGACAGCACCGCCCGCGGCTCCCAGACATCTATCAGGTGGATCGGATGTCCGCGATAAACCGGTATTAGAAGTCCCGACAGCATACCGATCCCATGCCCCACCGGCGCTCCGGTTATATGAGGGCGATCACGTGCCGCTTGAAGCCCGGCAAGCTGGCGCACCTCGAAACCTAGGCTCCTGTGAGTGTGGATTACCCCTTTGGGATCGCTCGTCGTACCGGAGGTATATGCCACGAGAGCCGGCGAGCTCGGATCCACACCTGCGGGCGCCTCGATCTCCTCGCCATCCAAGAGGTCGGCGAACCCGACCGCGCTGGCGGGCCATCCATCATCGTGACCCCGCATGCTCGGCGCCGAAACAGGCGAGTCCCCGGCGGTGAGCGATCGCCCGCCGGATCGCTCGGCCACGACCACCAGGGTCTCGAGATCGTCCAGCGAGTCGAGAAGCGGAATCAAGTCGGCAAGCAGCTCATGGCGGCCGAAGCGCTCCGCGGTGACGAAGAGCCGCGCCTTGCTCTGGCGCAGTATGAAGCCGACCTCCTTGGGCCCGTAGAAGTGCACTATGGGCACTAGAACCACACCCAGCATGCTCAAGCCATAGAACGTGATGGCAGCCTCGACCCAGTTGGGAAGCTGGAAGGCAACCACGTCGCCCGGGCCGATACCCATTCGCTCCAGGCTCCTCGCAAGCCTGCGGGCCATCGATCGGACATCGCCCACCGTTGCATGGAACGGCCTCGTCTTGGACCATATCCGAAAGTCGTTCCCTGCATGGGAGCGGAGCTGGCCGTCCAGCAACGCTCCCAGGGACTGATCGTTCCACCAACCCATCTCGACGTAGCGCCTGCCGAGGTCGCCGGGCGCCGGTCGCATCCCCCAGCCACGCGGCGGGCTGATATCCAAAGCAGAGGCGCCAGTCACTCGGGGTCGATTATCATGCTGGCCAGCCTCTTGCGCAGATGGCTCTGGCCGCCAAGCAGCAGATCGTCCTGCTTAGCCCGCTTGTACAAGAAGTGCGCATCGCAGTTCCAGGTAAAGCCCACACCGCCATGCACCTGGATAGCGTCACCGGTGACCTTGACCGCTGCAGAGCCGGCATAGCTCTTGCACATCGCAGCAGCCCGACTACGGTCTGGGTGCCCGGCGTCAGCCGCCCACGCACCGTAGTGCATCGCGACCCTTGCCATCTCGATCGCGTGCAGCATGTCCACAGTCTTGTGCTTGATCGCCTGGAAGGTAGCGATCGGGCGACCGAACTGTACCCGCATCTTCGCGTACTCCACCGCCAGGTCGAACGCCTGCTCGCTTGCTCCGACGAGCTCAGCGCCTATCGCGACCGCAATGTCGTCGCAGATCAGCCGCCATAGAGCAGTCTGGTCGCCCTGCGGCCCGATCGGAACTACCGGCTCATCTACGAGCTCGATACGGGTCGCCCTGCGAGTGGGATCCATGGTAGGGACCGGATCCCCCACCGGGCCATCGAGAAGAAAAGACCTGGCGCCCTCCTCGGTCCTCGCGACGATGATCACCCAGTCGGCTGCTCGACCGCCCAGTACGAGCGGCTTCAACCCATTTGCAACCCATCCTGACCCCTTGCGCCGGGCACGCGTCCTGAAGGTGTCCACCGGGTGACCGTAGCCGTTCTCCTCCAGGGCGATGGCGCCCTTGGCCGAACCGCTGGCGAGAGATCGCAGCAGATCAGCCTGTCCTAGATGTTTCGCGGCAAGGGTCGCCATCACTGCTGACGACAGGTACGGCCCAGGCAGCGGCAGGCGCCCCATCTCCTCTAAGACGACGCATGCCTCGATGATGCCCAAGCCGAGCCCACCGAGCTCCGCGGGCGCCAGCACACCCGTCCAGCCCAGCCGTACCATCTCGTCCCAGAGCTCAGGGGTGTAGCCGGCATCGTCGTCTGCCATAGCTCGCACGTAGTCGCCGTTGACGCGATCAGCGAGAAAGCCCTTGACGGCTTCCCGCAGCGCATCCTGCTCAGCAGTGAACGTGAAGTCCATTGCCGGCTATTGTCCCCCGTTTGACGCCGCCGCGCCAGTAGCAACCCTGCCAGGCTGCTAGCGGCTCGCATCCGCAACCTGCCGGCACTAGGTTACGGTCGTGGACTTTTCATTGGCTCCTGAAGACGAGGCGTTCCGTAGCGAGCTCAGGGACTGGCTCGACAGCGCGCTCCCAAAGTTCTTCGAGCAAGCAGGTGAGGACGAAGACCTGCGCATGGCTGCCGGTAGGTCGCAGGAGCGCAGGCGTCTCTGGCAGCGCATCCTCAACTCCGGAGGCTGGGCAGCGATCCACTGGCCAAAGGAGTGGGGTGGTCGTGACGCTACCCCTACACAGCGCCTCATCTACTCCGAAGAGATGGCGCGCAGGAGAACGCCGGGCATGTTCAACGCGAACGGGATCTGGCAGATCGGACCGATGATCATCCGATGGGGAACGGACGAGCAGAAGCAGCGCTGGCTCCCGGGGATCATCAACGCGGACGACCACTGGTGCCAGGGGTTCTCGGAGCCCGACGCTGGAAATGACCTGGCAAACCTGCGCACTACAGCGATACGCGACGGCGACCACTACGTAGTCAACGGACAGAAGATCTGGATCTCGACGGCACACCTCGCCAAGTGGGGACTTTTCCTGCTGCGTACCGATCCGACGGCGATTGAGCGCGGAGCCAAGCACGAGGGCATCACCACCTTCATCGTGGACCTGGAGTCCGAAGGCATCGAGTGCCGGCCGATCCGAGACATCGCCGATGAGGCCATGTTCAACGAGGTCTTCTTCACCGATGTGCACGTACCCGTCGCGAACCGGCTCGGGGAGGAGGGCGGTGGTTGGATCGTAGCCATGGGCACGCTCGGCCACGAGCGGGTGGGCATGGCCGGGCAGGCGGTCATCCTCGCTGAGGCTCTAAGAGCGATGAGCGCGATGGCGAAGTCAGTGAACCCGGGCGCGCTCGAGGATCCAGAGATCCAGGAGCGCATCGCCCGAGCCTGGACCGAGATCGAGCTGACCAAGCTCCTCAGCTACAGAGCCTTCAGCAAGGTGCTCAAAGGTGAGAAGAACTGGCCGGAGGTGCCATTTGCAAAGCTCCAGTGGTCATATCTCTCGCAGTCCCTCGCGGAGCTCGCGGTCGACATGCTCGGGGTTCACGGAGCGCTAGCCCGGGGCGGTCCCGACTCCGTCGATCGCGGCAAGTGGGTACGTCTCTACTCCTTCCAGCGCTACTCGACGATCGCAGGCGGCTCCACCGAGGTGCAGAAGAACATCATCGCCGACCGGGCAATCCAGCTGCCCGGCAAGGTATCCTGAGTTCTCGGCCAGGCCGCGCCTCAGCAGTGGATCCCCGCACCCCGTGCCTCATCGGCCAAGCCAGGAGGACTTGGCGTCCCGATGAGGTCGGCGCCGATGACGCGGCGCCGGAGCCCCTGGAGATGTGGAGCGAGGTCGCGCGCGGCGCAGCCTCGGATGCCGGATCGCCTGGAGCGCTGAGAGACCTCGACAGCGTCCAGGTCGTCTACTGCCAGGCATGGCAGTACGACGATCCTCCTCGCCGGCTCGCGGAACGCCTCGGAGCCAACCCGCGCCATCGCCTGTACTCGGGCATCGGCGGGACCACCCCTCAAGTCCTACTCGGAGAGACCGCACAGCGGATGCTCGCCGGGGAGATGGACCTCGCTCTCGTGGTCGGAGGCGAGGCGCTTGCCACCAGGAGACGTCTCAAGAAGCGCGGCGAGAGACCGACTTGGAGCTTCCCGCCACCCGAGAGGCGCCCGTTCCCCTGGGAGGCGCCGTTCCATCCCGCCGAGATAGCTCACGGCGTATTCGATGCTTGGTTGACCTTCGCGATCTTCGACAGCGCGCTGCGCTCCAGGCGAGGAACACCGGTCGTAGAGAGACCCGAAGCGGTCGGCAAGCTGCTGTCGCCGTTGACGGAGGTAGCGGCGGCCAATCCAGATGCTTGGTTCCGCACCAGACGATCACCGGCAGACATCGCGACGCCTTCGGCCGAGAACCGCATGATCGCATTCCCCTACACGAAGTACGCCACAGCGATCATGGACGTAGACATGGCCGCTGGCCTGCTCATGGCCACCACGGAGAAGGCCGACGCCCTCGGCGTTCCGAAGGACCGGCGCGTTTACCTACGGGGATGGTGTTACGCAGAGGACCCCTGGTATGTCGCAGAGAGGCCCGACATGTCACGCTCTGCAGCCATGCAACAAGCCTCGGCCGAAGCCCTGCGCGCGTCAGGCGTCTCGCTTGATGACATCTCCTATCTGGACATCTACTCCTGCTTCGCAAGCGCGGTGGAGCTCTCGGTGGAGGCGCTCGGTATCGACTGTGACAACCTTGACGGCGCGGGGCCTGGAGAGCGCAGGAGCATCACGCTTACCGGCGGGCTTGCGTACCACGGAGGTCCTGGGCACAACTACGTGAGCCACGCGATTGGAGCGCTCGCCGATGCGCTGAGAGAGGATCCTGGATCGTACGGGCTCGTGAGCGGAGTCGGCATGCACATGACCAAGCATGCCTTCGGTGTCTGGTCCTCGGTCCCCGGCTCGCCGCCGAGACCGGACCTCGAGGCCGTCCAGGCCCGGGCGAGCGCGGCCGGCACGGTTCCAATCCTCGACAACTACTCCGGAAAGGCGCGGGTCGTCGCCTACACGATCGCTCACTCCCATGACCAGGGGCCGTCGTGGGGCGTCCTCGTCTGCGACGCTCCAGCGCATGCCTCAGGGTCGGGACTGGGACATCCTCATGACCGGCGGCGCATCTACGCCCGCGTAGAGGACCCCGGCGAGCTGGCTCATGCCGAGTCGGTGGATCTCGTCGGGACCGAGGTGCTCATCACCCCCGGCAACACAGCGCCCGTCAGCACATCCCTGGCCGATGCCGCCACAGCCTCGGCAAATATAGCCCACCTCACATAAAGCGCGCCCACAGCCCCAGCGCGCCGGCACGAGCTGCTGGCGACACGGGCCAGGCCAACGGGCTCCGGCGCGGGGCTCAGGAGCTCAGCTTGGCCAGGATCTCATCTGGGATCTCGAAGTTCGCGTAGACGCTCTGGACATCGTCGTGATCATCCAGCGCGTCAACCAGCCGCAGGACCGTTCGCGCATGGCCTTCGGAGTCGAGGGGGACCGTCGTGGTCGGCACGAACGCGATCTCGGCTGACCTCACCTGCAGTCCAGCTGCCTCCAGCGACGCGCGCACCGCTTGCAGCTCCGGCGGCTCGCAGGTGACCTCCCACTGATCGCCATCGTCACTTAGATCCTCGGCCCCAGCTTCGAGCGCCATCTCCATCACCTCGTCCTCTTCTCGCTCCTTTGTCAGGGTGACAACTCCCTTGCGCTCGAACTGCCAGGAGACCGCGCCCGGCTCGGCTATCGAGCCGCCGTTCCGCGTGAACAGGCTCCGCACCTCGGCGCCGGTCCTGTTCCGGTTGTCCGTCAGACACTCGACCAGCACCGCCACGCCCTGAGGGGCGTACCCTTCGTAGGAGACAGGCTCGTAGCGCACTCCCTCCAGCTCACCGGTGCCACGCTTGATGGCGCGCTCTATCGTGTCCATCGGAACCGAGGCCTCTCGCGCCTTGGTGAACATCGCTCTCAACGCAGCGTTGGAGGTGAGGTCGCGACCGCCCTCACGGGCAGCCACCTCGACCTGGCGTACCAGCTTTGCGAACAGCTTCGAGCGCGCCGAGTCCTGAGCCCCCTTGCGATACTTGGTCGTGGCCCACTTCGAGTGCCCTGACACCTAGTCCAGCCTCTCGCAGTCCAGCCTCTCACGACCACAGAGCTCCGAGAGGAACATGTCGTGAAGGCGAAGATCACCCGCCAGCTCCGGGTGGAATGCGGAGACCATCACAGGGCCTTGGCGACAGAGCACCGGGCGACAGAGCACCGGGCGCCGGAGCAGGTCCTCACCTCGATCCCCGCCGGATGGCCCCGGCAAGCCCTGAGCTTCACGATCGGGTGGCCCTGCGCCCTGGGCTCCACCATCAGCCTTCATCTCCACCTCCGCCATAACCTCGACCCCCTCTCCGACCTGTACAACCACGGGCGCCCGTATGAACACCGCCCGGAACGGGTCGGCTCCAAGTTTCTCGACCCGAAGGTCACGCTCGAACGACTCCACCTGCCTACCAAAGGCATTACGCCGCACCACGATGTCAATAGCGCCAAAGCACACCTGGTCGGGCCGCCCGCCGATAACTTCGCGGGCCAAGAGGATCATGCCCGCACACGTGCCAAAGGCGGGCATGCCCTCGGCGAGAAGAGCAGACAGCGCCCCGGCAAGTCCCGATGTTCCGAGCAGCATCGAGATCGTCGTCGACTCCCCACCGGGAAGGACCAAACCGTCCAAGCCAGCGAGATCCTCGATGGAGGTGACCAAGACCGCTGAAGCGCCAAGCTCCTCCAGCACACGAGCATGCTCCGCGACGTCGCCCTGAAGAGCAAGGATCCCCACCTTCACGCGAGGGCCGCCACACGTCCCGCCTACCACCCGCGTTCGGCGAGCTTCACATCCAGGTTGGCGATCTCGGTACCTCGCATCGCCTCGCCGAGCCCCTTGCTCACCTTCGCCAGGATGGCCGGCTCGTCGGGGTGGGCCGTAGCCTCGACTATCGCCCGGGCACGACGCCCAGGGTCAGAGCTCTTGAAGATCCCCGACCCCACGAAGACCGCCTCCGCCCCCAGCTGCATCACGAGGGCCGCGTCAGCGGGGGTGGCGAGCCCACCAGCGCAGAACAGCGGCACCGGGAGACGCCCCGCTTCTGCAACCTCGGAGACCAGCTCCTCCGGGACCCTGAACTTCTCAGCGGCGCCCTTGTACAGTGCCGGCTCGGCACGCGCCAGGGCATCCAGCTCTGACAGGATCGCCCGCAGGTGCCTTACCGCCTCCACCACGTTGCCCGTCCCGGCCTCGCCCTTCGAACGAATCAGCGCAGCCCCTTCCGATATGCGCCGTAGGGCTTCCCCCAGGTTCGTGGCCCCACAGACGAACGGCGCCGTGAAGGACCACTTCTCAATGTGGAACTGGTCGTCTGCGGGAGTCAGGACCTCGCTCTCGTCAATGTAGTCGACCCCGAGCGCCTCGAGCACCTGGGCTTCGACGAAGTGACCGATGCGCGCCTTGGCCATCACCGGAATGGTCACCGCCTCCTGTATCGCTTCGATGAGTGCCGGATCGCTCATGCGCGCCACCCCGCCGTCGCGGCGGATGTCCGCCGGAACCCTTTCCAACGCCATGACGGCCACAGCCCCTGCGTCCTCTGCGATCTTCGCCTGCTCGGCATCGACCACATCCATGATCACGCCGCCACGCAGCATCTCGGCCAGACCTCGCTTCACCCTTGCAGTGCCCGTCAAGCCACGCGCGGAGGCGCCTGAGAGCCTCTCCCCGGAGCTGCCGCCCTCGCTGCCACCTGCGCTGCCACGGGATGCCTTGGTGCTCGCCAGCACGGTCACGTGCCGTCCGGCTGTCAGTGGTCCGGGCGAGCCCGTGTCGCCTACCCGCCCTTGAGCGGGGGAAGCATCCACGGACCTCTTGGTACCGGAACCTGCTTTCTCGAGATCGCTTTCCACGACACCGATCCTACACTCGCCACAGACCGTCGGCCGCCCGGGTGACCGCCCGGCGGCTCAAATCTCCGCAAGCATCTCGATGCGGATCCGAGCGTTCCTAGCCAGCGCTCCTTCCCGCCCAGAGCGCTCCGGGAACCGGGTCCCTGCCGTGGGCGGAGGCATGGGGGGAGAGGGGCATATTGGCCGGATCATCCACAAGAAGTTGGTCGCCCGCCATCCAAAGGGCACACGCCGAGATGCTGGAGCGGCTTGGCCATTCTCCTCGGGCTGGCCATTCAGTTCGGGCTGGCCACCGACCTTCGAGGAGGTCGAGCGCTCGCCATCGTCGCAGGCTGCAACCGACATCTTCATGATCGCGTCCTGGAGGGCTGGCGGGTACCTCGTGACCGACACCGCTTCGATGTCGGCCAGAGCTTCCCGTTCCTCGCCGCCGTAGCAACTGCCCAATGCACGGAGACCAGCCGCGCCAACAATCCCAGCCAGCAGCCCGACGGCGAGGGCCACGAGCGTACGGCCGGCCACGCCGCCCCGCTTCAGCTGCACAAGCTCTCGCGCCAAGGCCCCTTCCAGCTCCACAATGCTGAGCATGTCCACGAGCCCCCTGGTAACGACTATGGAAGTGCTTCGCGATGAGGCGCCAATGCTGCAGACGTTCGGCGTCTCGACATCGATCAGCAGCACCCTAGGCTTCTGCACCCCCACGGAGAGGCAGAGCGAATCGAGGAGATTGTGCACACGGGGCTCGTCACTCGGCTCAACTTGGTGGGCGCCCAGCAGATGAGCCAGCAACCCCGGACCCGCCCACCAGGCGAGCGCGACCGCCGCCCCAGCCGCGAGCGCCGCGACTCCGAACGCCACCAGCACAGGTAAGAACGCCGAGCAGACGGCCAGCACGACGACCAGAGCTGCCAGGAAGAGGCAGGCCAGCACGACGACGGGTCTCTCCGATGGCTCGACTCGCCCAGCTCTTTCGGCTCTTTCGGCTGGCCCAGTACGCCCGGTGCTCACAGCTCTTCCAGCTCGCGACATACACCCAGCATAAGAGCGTGCAATCTCCGTCGCATGTCAGAAAAACGCTTGTCATTCTTAGCACGCGATGCTTGCAGCGACACCTGCGACGGACGCTTGCCACCAAGGAGTACGCCACGGCGGTTGATGAACTGGCAATTCTCGGTCCCAACCGAGCGCCCAACCCTTCCACTCATGCGGCGCCGATTACGACGCAGCGTAAGTCGCCGCACACGTCGCTGCGAACGTCCGCGCTCTCCGTAGCCGCAACGTCCAGCTCGAGATGAGATCACAACACGACAGAACGCTACAGGAGTATTCACCACCTGGGCCGCTGCAGCGGTGATCTTCCCACTTCGATCACAGGACCACCACACGCGCGAGGAACCAGATCCAGCGCGCGACCCACCAGCACAGTGATGGTTCCGAAGTCATGCTGGTAGCCGAACGTGGATGCCCTCATGCTCGAATCTGCTCACGCGCCCAGCGCACTCCACCAGATACGCGACGAAGGCGCACGTCGAGATGATCCCAGGTGACAGTTGGTGAGGCATCGAGGACGGGCCAGCAGGACGAGAGATACCGGTCTGGGGGCGCCAGCAAGAGCGTTCAATCGAAGCTCCCGCGCGCTGCCCAGTGTAAAACACCTATACTATTGTGACGATGAGAGTTGATCACCAGCCACGGTGCCGTTGTCGGGTCGGTCCGAGCCACTTCGAGGTCCGGGCACGCATCGAGCGCTTCGCCGAGCCGGCCGTGCTGCTATTGCTCGCCGAGGGCGAAAACCACGGCTACCAGCTCGCCGACCACCTCGAAGAGCTTCTAGACGAAGGCCGGGTCGACTTCGGCAACCTCTACCGGTTGCTGCGCGCACTCGAAGAGGAGGGGCTCGTCGCTTCGAGGTGGAGCGAGGAGGCTCCCGGACCACAGAAACGTGTCTACGAGCTCACCAGCGAGGGTGCGGCCCTGCTTGCCGCCTGGGCGATGTCGCTTCGAGCTCGAAGCAAGAGGATCGCAGCGCTGCTCGCCCGCTTCGAGGCCCTCGATTCGCCGGTTCCCCGAGAGACCCAAGACCGACGAGACCTATGAGGCAAGCGACCCAAGTGCAGGTAACGGACAAGGAGAAGAACCATGATGCACACTATGCAACGCGATGACATCGAGCGCGGCCCACGGGGCCACGGTCGGGACCATGATGGAGGCTGCTGCGGCGGCTCGGGTTGCTGCGGCGGCCACGGCCGAGGTGCGCGCTTCGAGCGTGAGGAAGACACGGCGAGCCGGCGCCGCGTGCTCGAGGAGCGACGGCGGGACCTGGAGGAGGCGCTCGCCGAGGTGACGAGTGAGCTTTCCGACCTCGCCACCGAGCCTCACTGACGCCAAGCACCGCTGAGGAGGGAGGCCGGACGGGAGAACAGCGGCCCGGAACCAACGTCTTCGAGGAGCTCACCGCCCGCTACGACACCTGGTACGCCAGCGCGCCCGGGCGGTTGCTCTTCGCCCTCGAGCTCGCCTGCCTGCTCCCACTCGTGCCCCTCGGGCCCGGTGCTCGCATCGAGGTCGGCGCCGGCTCAGGACGCTTTGCCGCCGCGCTCGGCCTTGATGTCGGCCTCGATCCTGCTCGGGCGCCGTTGCGTCTTGCCGCCAGGCGCGCCGTGGCGGTCGTCCAGGGCGTCGGTGAGCGCCTGCCCTTCGGTGACCGCACCTTCGCCGCGGTGGTGCTCGTCTTCACGCTCTGCTTCGCCGACGACCCAACCGCGCTCCTCGACGAGGCGCGGCGGGTACTAGCTCCCTCGGGGCGCCTCGTCTGCGGCGTGGTCCCGCTCGACAGCGCCTGGGGTCGCCGCTACGAGACGCAGGGACGCGCTCGCCATCCCTTCTACCAAGGCGCCCAGTTCTTCACCCTCGCCGAGCACCTCCGCATGCTCACAAGTGCCGGATTCGTGCTCACCGGCGCTTTCTCCACCCTCACCCAGGCCCCAAGCGACGACCCGGTCGAAGAAGTCGTACAAAACGGTCTCGTGCCCGGCGCCGGGTTCGTCGCTCTCCAGGCGAGACCGTAGCCACCGTCTCGAGAGCCAGGGCCCCGCCCCTACAGATGGATCGTCTCTGTACCGGCATACGCGGGAAGGAATATCTAGACATCTAGATGTGTTGAACAAGTTGATGACGACGGTCCCGATCGACACACGAGATCCCGACCTGGTGGCGTTGGGCGCGGCACTCGGCGAGGAGGAGGCCCACGCGCTGGCCGAGCTGCTCCAGGCGCTCGGTGACCCGACGAGGCTGCAGATCCTCTCGGTGATCGGCACGTCCTGTGTCCCGGTCAGGACGATCGTGGCGACAACCGGGTTGCGCCAGCCGGCGGTCTCCCACCACCTGCGGGTTCTGCGAGACCGCGGCATCGTACGCGCCGAGCGGCGTGGGACCTATGTCTACTACTGCGCGGCGAGCGAGGCGCTACGTCCTGCGATCGACGCAGCGCGCACGCTGCTGGCTGCCCGGAGACGGCGATGACGGGCAACCGGCAAGCCCAGCTCTACTGCCAGGGCGCGTGCGCGGCCTGTTGCACCCTCTCCCGCTTGCTTGGCGCTGCCGGAGTTGCCATCGAGGCGCGCGCGACGTGACCGTCGATCCTGCCGCCTACGACGATGTGGTGGCGCTCGGACTCTGCAGCCGCACCTCGCCGCCTGATGCCGCCCCACTACTCCATCCCGACTTAGCGGTGCTCGCGCCGCTGCTCGGCGAGTGGAGCGGCGCTGGTCACGGCAGCTACCCGACGATCGAGGGCTTCGACTACGTCGAGACGCTGCACTTCACCCACTCGGGCAAGCCGTTCGTGTCCTACGTCCAGAGCTCCTGCCACGCCGGAGATACCAGGGCTCTACACACAGAGACTGGGTACCTGCGACCCGTCGGTTCCAGCAGGGTCGAGCTGGTGGTAGCCCAGCCGACCGGGATCGTCGAGGTCGACGAGGGCGCCCTCGAGCCTCGCGGCGACGGGTCCCTCGGGATCCGGATGCGCTCGCGGGTGGTGGGGCTCACCTCGAGCGCCAAAGAGGTGACCGAGGTCGAGCGCTGCTACCACGTCGAAGACGATGTACTGCGCACGAGCCTATCGATGGCTGCAGTCGGCCAGCCCCTCACCCACCACTTGGCGTCCGAGCTTCACCGCCGGATGCCGAGACCCACGGCCACGGAGGTTATGTCATGATGCGCGCGGGATGGGGGTCCTTCCCCTGGCCGGTGCTGTTCGTCATCCCCATGATCGCGATGGCCGGGTTCATGATGCTCCGCACCGCTCACGGACACCGTGGTGTCAGGCCTGGATGCGGGAACACCGGCCGGTCGAGGCCCACTCGCCAGTCAGTGCCTTCAGCCCCCGAGTCGGTCGACGATCCGATCGTCATTCTGAGGGAGCGCTTCGCGCGCGGCAAGATCGACCTCGACGAGCTCGAAGCCCGCCTCGACGGGCTACTGCGCTCCGATCCGAGCGAATCGATACCGCGGCACAACGACCCGGCGCGGCCCGAGCCACCGAGGAGCACCCGATGAGCACCACCTCCGACGACTCCACTATCGGGGCTCTGATCGCCGCCCAGCGCGCCCACTGGGAATCGACCCTCGCCGCCAATCCAACGATGTACGGAGCCGAGCCGAGCGAACCAGGCCGCTACGCAACCAACCGCTTTTGCGCTGAGGGACTGTCCGAAGTGCTCGAGCTCGGCGCAGGCCAGGGCCGTGACACGCTCGCGATGCTCGAGGCCGGTCTCGAGGTCACCGCCCTCGACTACGCCGTGGCGCCGCTCGCCGACATCGCAGACGCCGCTCTCAGCAGGGGAATGAAAGAGCGGCTCATGACGGTCGTCCACGACGTGCGCGAGCCGCTCCCGTTTCCCGACGCGGGCTTCGACGCCTGCTACTCCCACATGCTCTTCACCATGGCTCTCTCCAGTGAAGAGCTGGCTGCGCTCGCCAACGAGGTTCGCCGGGTGCTTCGACCTGGCGGCTTGTGCGTCTACACCGTCCGCCACACCGCAGACGCGCACTTCGGCGTGGGTCGCTCGCTCGGAGACAACTTGTACGAGAACGGTGGGTTCGTCGTGCACTTCTTCGACCACGGCCTTGTCGATCGCCTTGCCGATGGTTTCGATCTCGACGGCGTCGCTGCCTTCGAAGAAGGCGCCCTACCCCGGCGGTTGTGGCGGGTCACCATGCGACGGCGATGACCAGTCCGCTTGGCATCGGCTGGATGCTGACCCGCTCGGCAGCCGCTGGCCTGAGCGAGGTGACCACCGCCGCGCTCGGCCCCCGGCACGCGTGTGCGCCGGACTCGCCGCCAGCTGCTGCCTGGTAGCGCTGCCCGTCTGCCTCGACACGCTGTTCGCCGACCTGAGCCCCGAGCAGCGCGAACATCTGGCCGCTGTAATAACCACCGACCTTACCGCCGCCGCCGAACACCACAGCACCCCCGGCGCACCCGAACCACGAACAATGAACCAAGGAGAGCTCCGATGATCGGCAACACGAGCACCGACACCACACCAGACGTGAGCGAACCGAAAGCGGTCGCCACGAGCACGGGTGGCGGCGTGATGCTGGCGCCGGCCCGCATCTGCGACACCGGCGCCGGTGATCTTTCTCCAACGCGCGCGGACATCGCGCCACATGACAGGTTGCGCGAACCTCTTACCCCAAATCGGACAATGTGCACCCTGCTGTTCAATGTTGTTCGATCGATGTCCATCGCGTTCTTGCATACGCGCGAAGCGGGCTGCAACAGCCGCCAGCCTGGTGCGGCGATGTCTCTGCGAGACAAACACGTGGACGTCGATCCGCCGTGAGATGCGAGTAGCACCGGGCGCCAGGGCTTCGTGATTGGACGGCAGCCAGACGCCCACGCTCAGCGGTAGGGAGCCTCACCCGCGGCTCCACCTTGGGTCTCCTACGATCTCCGGAGACCCGAAACAGCGTATTGGCGCGGACGTCCACTCGAGCTCACGTCCCGAAGATCGGATCCGAGATATCAGCGTAGATTTCCACGTACCGCTCAGCGAGCGCTCGAAACGAGTGCCTTCCGGCATAGGCCGCTGCGGCATCCAGGCGGCGCAGAGCAGCCTTCCCTCTCTTCTCGCGAACATCCGATATAACTCGAGCGAGCGCCGCAGTGAGAGCTTCGACATCGCCAGCAGGGAAGAGGACTCCACGATCTGCGACTACGTCGCGATATCCCTCGATATCGCTTGCCACCACTACGGCACGCGCTGCCATCGCCTCGAGCAACACCACGCCGAAGGACTCGCCGAAGAGCGATGGCGCGCACAGAACATCCGCGCCCGCAAGCCTGGAAGCCAACTCCGCGCGTCCCACCTTCCCCAACCACCTGACGTTCGCAAGGGAGCTCCATCGTCGTCTGAGGCCGGCGGTAGCCGGCCCTTCCCCCATTATCCAGAGATCTGGCGAGGGCACGCTCGTGGTCTCCACGGCATCCTTGCCATATAGCTCGAGCAGCTTTGCGAACGCCCCCAAGAGAACCGCCAATCCCTTCCTCGCCTCGTGACGGCCGACGAAGCAGATCACCGGGCGGTCGGAGACAACCGGCTCGGCTGCGACAAGGCTCTCGACATCGACGCCGTTGAAGAGGACCTCGTACGAACCACCAACCGCCCACTCCGCAGTCAGCCGCGCAGCACTCGACACAGCGCAGCGCCGCACGCCAGGCGGCATGAGATGCCGGATGGCTCTTGCATAGAGCAAATAGCCGGCGCCCCGGCCGGATCGGTGGAAGGTCCAGACCAAAGGAGTGCGACGTCTGAGCAGAGTCGCGAGCCCAGGACCCGGAGCAAGCGGCTCATGAACATGGACCACGTCGTACTTGCCGACCGAAAGCGCCTTCAAGGCTCTAAGCGGCGCAGCCGGGCTCAGCGCCAGCGGCGCGACAGATCCGTTGGCCGGAACCGGCAGCGACCCTCCCACTGATACCAGCCGCTCGGACACATCCGGGGGGAGCAGTGCACTTGGTTCACATACTGCGCCGTCACTCGGGGCAATGATGCTGACGTCGTGGCCCAGGGAAACAAGCGCTTCGCACAGCCCGATCACCTGACCCTGGACCCCGCCAGGACGTGTAAGGCTGTAGGGACAGACCTGCGCTACTCGCAAGCTGCCCCACTGGTGGCGCCTGCAACATGCATTCCAGCAGCTCCAGGGGCCAGGTCCTGGCCCCCACTGACGCCCGAAGCCAGCTCAGCAGGCCAGGCTCGTTGAAACATGTGCCACTGGTCAGGCGCTCTCCGGATGAGACCCTCGAGCCTCGCCGCCAAGTCCTGCGTCACCCTCTGGACGTCCTCGCGGAAGCGGCCTCTGCGACCAGTGTCGATGGGAGGAAGTATCACGCCTCGATGGCCCCCACGACTTTCCATGTACACCGCGGCCGGCAAGAGCACCGCACCGCTCCTCATCGCAAGCGCTGCGGGGCCGGCAGGGAACGTGGTGTGATGTCCGAAAAACACAACCGGCACACCGTGACCGCTAATGTCACGATCACTGACAAGCCCCACCAACCCACCCCTCACCAGAACATCGAGCACCGCCGAGCTTGACTCCGATCCAGCTGGATAGATATCCAATCCGATGCTCCTGCGCTGGGCCACAAACCACTCGAACAGCTCGGGCGGCTCCAAGCGTTCCGCCACAGAGGTCATCGGATACCCAACCGCGGCCAACCAGGCGCCACCGAAGTCAAAGTTCCCGAGATGCGGCAGCGCCATGATCACTCCCCGGCCGCGAGCCATTCCATCCGCCAAGTGCTCCCATCCCTCGCTGCAGACCATGCGGCTGTCCAGCTCGAGCCGTGCTGCACACTTGAGGCGCGCCGCCTCCACCCAGTACCGGGCATACGAGGCAAAGCCGCGACGCACCCAAGAGCGCAGCTGCGCATGCTCCAAGCCGCGACCGAGAACACCTTCGACGTTCTCTTCCAGCGCCTGCCTGTCGCGTGGTCTCAACGTATAGGCCAGGTTTCCGGCAGCTACCGCGATCAGTTGCTCGGTCCCCGACGGCATCAGCTGAAGAGCGCCGGACAGCAGACGGTAAACGTAGTAGCTCGCCCTCGAATTCGCTCCCATGCGATCAATCATCACAAGCTCCGAACCTCGTTCTGCGAAGACCGCAGATGCTCAGCGAAGCCTCAATGTGATCCGTGCGGCTGACGCCACCTGCCTCCAGTGCGAACACGGCTTCGCTCACCTGGCCGCGCAGTACGCCCGGAGCCGAGCCACGTTCCTCGCCTCCTAGCACGCCATCGGCTTGCCACCGCACCTGCCTTGCGCGGCCGCTCCGGCCTCGTCACGGCCGCCTCCCTCCAGGCGCGCCAGCGAGACTCCACACGACCAACTCGCCAACGTCGATCCGGTGATCTCGTGCCGGCTTTGCCTGCGAGACGAGCGCGCTCGAGGCTCGGGCACTGGCGCCACACTACGGCAAAGCGAAACACCGCCGTCGCTGTTGTGAGAGAAGCCATTACCCATAGGACAGGAACGAGAAACGAGGCACTCAGCAAACCGACTCCAAGGAGGACCATGCGCTCTGCGCGCTCCATCAACCCGCCTTTTGCCTTGAGCCCGAGCGACTCTGCCTTCGCTCGCTCATACGAGATGAGGAAGGTTGACCCGAGCACCGCAAAAGCGAGCATCGCAGCCCTGGGGTCTCCGTGACCGAACAGGTACCAAGCGACTCCACCCATGAGAAGAGAGTCGCTGACCCGGTCGGAGACCGAGTCCAAGAAGGCGCCCCGCACTGAAGCGGTCCCTGAGGCCTTCGCTACCGGGCCATCGAACAGGTCCGGAAGCCCGCACGGGAAAAGAAGAAAAAGGCCTACGAGAAGATGCCCGCTGCCAATTGCAAACGCGTCTGCAACAGCGAAGACGAGCCCAGTCAGAGTAAGCGAATTGGCAGTGACGCCAACCTTCGCCAGAGCCGCACCCACGGGGGTTGTCCGCTTGTCGACCCCCTTGCGGTAGTGCCCGTCTAACACTTCAGCCCGTGCCTTTCCATTTGACCTCATCCTACCACCAAGGATCCGCAGAGCATCAAACGGCCACAAGCCATGACCACGATGCCAGCCAGGTGGGCCCGGTCTCACCAGATCGAGCTTAAGGCCGCATCTGACAGTGCCCGCCGCGAGAAGGCTTCAGCTCTCCTACGTAGAGGCTATGCCTACCATTGGGGCGTCGAGGCGCTTTCCTCCCATGGATCCGTAGAAGCGGGCATCCCCGTAGCTGAACACGCCGCCGTCTGTGGCCACGGTCCAGTACCCATGAGCATCCGGTGTAGATGCTATGGCCACCATCGGGGCGTTGAGATGCCTTCCGCCCTGGGATCCGTAGTAGGTCGCATCACCGAAGACGA